>DATMAZ010000192.1:0-35896 GCA_035559675.1 Candidatus Limnocylindria bacterium | reverse complement strand
GCGCCGTCGCTGCCCGGTTTCTCGCGCACCAACAGCGTCTCGTGATCGTCGCTGGTCATGAAGAAGCCCCCGGCGGCGCGGTCCTCGTAGTGCGCCTCGAGCACGCGGTCGAGGGCCACGGCCTCGTCGAGCCAGCGCCGCTCGCCGGTGGCCTCGTAGAGGTCGAGGAGCCCCGCGATGAGAAAGGCATAGTCGTCGAGGTACGCCTCGTGGCGCGCCTCCCCGTCCTTCCAGCTTCGCCGCAGCCGCCCGTTTACCCGCATGCGGGTGAGCACGAAGTCGGCGGCGCGCGCGGCGCGCGCCGCGTAGGCCGGGTCCCCCAGGACGAGCGCGGCCTGGGCGTACGCGGAGATCATGAGCCCGTTCCAGGCGGTGAGGATCTTCTCGTCGCGCAGCGGCGGCGGACGCTTTGCGCGAGCGGCGTAGAGCATCTCGCGCGACTCCTCGACGATCGCTTGCACCCGCTCGGGCGGGAGCGCCAGCTCGGCCGCGACGGCTTCGAGCGGACGCGGCGTGTGCAGGATGTTCCGCCCCTCGAAGTTCCCCGCCGCAGTCACGCCGTAGTAGGCCTCGACGACGCGGGCGCGCGCCGGGCCGAGCGCCGCGTCGATTTCGGCGGGCGTCCAGGTGAAGAACCAGCCTTCCTCGCGCCGCCCGTCCGGCGCCGGGCTGTCGGCGTCGGTGGCGGCGTAGAAGCCGCCCTCCGGCGCCGTCATGTCGCGCTCGACGTAGCGGAGGATCCGGCGGGCTACCTCCGCGAACTCCGCGCGTCCGGTGGCCTGGTAGCCCTCGAGGTAGGCCACGGTCAGCAGCGCGTTGTCGTAGAGCATCTTCTCGAAATGGGGGACGAGCCAGCGGGCGTCGGTCGCGTAGCGATGGAAACCGCCGCCCACCTGATCGTGCATGCCGCCGGCCGCCATCTTCTCGAGCGTGAGGGTCGCCATCGCCAGCGAGACCTCGCCGCCCGTGCGCCGGTGCTGGCGCAGCAGGAAGCGGACGGGGAGGTTGCTCGGAAACTTCGGCGCGCCGCGCGTGCCGCCGTTGGTGGCATCGAAGCGGCTGCGATAGAACTCGGCAGCCGCGTCGAGGACCGTCGCGTCGGTGCGGGCGCCGCCTCCCCCTTCGGGGGCGAGCCGCGCCGTGACGCTCCGGACCAGCTCGGATGCCGCACCGGTCACCTGGTCCGGCTGCTCGCGGTAGACGGCGTCGAGCTTGGCGAGCAGCGTGAGGAAGCCGGTGCGCGCGCCGCGGTCGCCGTCGCGGGCCGGGAAGTACGTCCCGCCGTAGAAGGGCTCCCGGTCGGGGGTGAGCCACACCGTCATGGGCCAGCCCCCGCCGCCCGTGAGCGCCTGCACGGCACTCATGTAGATGGCGTCGATGTCGGGGCGTTCCTCGCGATCCACCTTGATGGCGACGTAGTGCTCGTTCAGATAGCGGGCGATCTCTTCGTCCTCGAACGATTCCTCCTCCATCACATGACACCAGTGGCAGGTCGAGTAGCCGACCGAGAGGAGCACGGGCCGGCCGAGCGCGCGGGCGGCGGCGAAGGCCTCGTCCCCCCACGGATACCAGTTCACCGGGTTGTGGGCGTGCTGGCGGAGGTAGGGACTCGGCTCGAGAAAGAGTCGGTTCGTGTACTTGGGCGATCCGTCGGGACGGAGGTGGCGCGTGCGGGGCCGGTAGTCGGGGTCGCGCGCTCTCCACTTCTTCTCGACGCGCGCGAGCGTCTGCGCGTCGAGTGGCGCGGCGCCCGGGAGCGGGTCGCCGAGGAAGCCGGGCGCCGCCTCGGCCGCCCGTGGCGCGGATGGCGGCTCGCCGCCGCATGCGCTGGCGAACGCCACGGCGAGCCACACGAGCCCGCTCAGGCTGCGGAGGCGGTCGTTGGTCATGAGGGCCATCAGCATAGGGACGCCGTGCCCGCAGCGAAAGTTCCCCCGCCGCGCGCCCGATGGGTGCCACACGTCGGTCGGGCTTGACGGCGTCTTCGCCTCGTGGGTACGCATGTCGTCACCGTGAGCGGCTTCTCCGTGCGCCTGACATTGGACACGGTCGCCATGGTCCTCATTCTGAACATGGCTGGCGTTTCGACGTCTGTCGCCGTCGGGCTCCGCGACCGAGATGCGCCGGCCGACGACTGCCTCGCCGTGATCGATGGGCCGGGGCTGGGCGCGGCCGGCCTCGTCGAGTGCACCGACTGTGATCCGGCTTGCGACCGTGACGGTATCGGGACCGCCGACGGCATGTGCGTGTTCCGCGTGGCGGTCTGCCTCAACCAGGGGACGTCCGAATGCGCGGCGGCCCCGCTGCGCCGCGTGCGCGTCCGTCCCAGGCGGATGGACATCGACGTTCCCGTCCCCGACGATTTCCCGCCGGGCGCGCCGCTCTGCGGCCGCTCGAGCACCGTCGTCGTCCCGACCCGGCGAGGCGGGAGGAAACCTGGCAAGCGGCGCGTCCGTGTCGCGGTCGTTGCGGGTGGTGCAGGCGGTCCGCGCCGCCGTGCACGGGAGACCGTCGAGCTGCGTTGTCTGCCGCGCCCGCCCGACGAGGCGTGCCCCGCGAGCGGCGAAGAGACGCGGGAAGCCTGCGCCGCTCGCGACCCGCTCCGCCAGCTCTTCTTTGGGGACCTCCACATCCACACGGCATACTCCTTCGATGCGTGGGTCTTCGACGTCCGCACGACGCCACGCGACGCGTACCGCTTCGCCCGCGGAGAGGCGCTTTCGCTGCCGCCGCTCGACGCCGAGGGCCGCGGCACGCAGGTGCTCCGGCTCGAGCGGCCGCTCGACTTCGCCGCGGTCACCGACCACTCCGAGTTCCTCGGCGAGGTGGACGTGTGCACAACGCCGGGCACGCCGGGCTTCGAGTCGGCGAGCTGTGAGACCTTCCGCGCCGGCGGCGACGCCGCGCAAAACACGGTGGGCGTCGCCACGATCTCGCCCGATCCGATGCGGCTCGCCGACGTGTGCGGCACGGACGGGTCGGACTGTATCGCCCCGGCGACGTCCGTCTGGCAGCGCACACTCGACGCGGCCGAGGCGGCCTATGACCGCAGCGCCACCTGCGCTTTCACGACCTTTGCCGCCTACGAGTACACGGCGAACACGAGCGTCAGCACCTTGCACCGCAACGTGATCTTCCGCACCGACCGCGTGCCGCCCGTTCCCGTCTCGTACATCGAGGAGCCGACGCCCCAGGGCCTGTGGGCGGCGCTCCGGGGCACGTGCCTCGAGGCCGGCACTGGCTGCGACGCGCTCGCCATCCCGCACAATTCCAACGAGAGCAACGGCAACATGTTCGAGGTGGAGTACCCCGGCGCGGCATCGATCGCCGAGGAACGCGAGCAGGCCGCGCAGCGGGCCGCCATCGAGCCACTCATGGAAGTGTACCAGCACAAGGGCGACTCGGAGTGCATGAACGGGCTCTCTGGCATCCTGGGCGCCACCGACGAGCTCTGCGATTTCGAGAAGCGGCCGCGCGTACCGTTCCAAGACTGCGGAGACGGCACGGGTGCCGGAGGCGTGGCCGGCACGGGCTGCTTCTCGCGGCGCGACTTTCTCCGCGGCGCGCTGCTGGCGGGCATGGCCGAGGCGGAGCGGCTCGACGTCAATCCGTTCCGTTTGGGCGTGGTCGGTGGCACCGACACGCACAACGGCACGCCGGGCGCGGTCGAGGAGGCCGATTTCATCGGGCATCGCGGTGGCACCGACGACACGGCCGAGAAGCGGCTCGGGTCGGCCACGCGCCGCAGCGGGCCCACGTTCAGCCCGGGCGGACTCACGGCGATCTGGGCCGAGGAGAACACGCGCGCGAGTCTCTTCGACGCGCTCCGCCGCCGCGAGGTTTACGCGACGAGCGGCCCGCGCATCGCCGTGCGGTTCTTCGGCGGGGCCGCCCTCGATCCGGGCCTGTGCGACGACCCGGGCCAACTCGCCAAGGCGTACGAGACGGGAGTGCCCATGGGCGCCACGCTTCCCGCCGGGGAGGCCGTCCCGCGTTTTCTGGTGACGGCGCTCGCCGACCCCGGAACGGTCGCGCGTCCGGGCGCGCTCCTCGAGCGTCTGCAGATCGTGAAGCTCTGGATCGACGGCGCGGGGGAAGCGCGGCAAGCCGTGTTCGACGTGGCGGGCAGCGCGATCGGCGCCGCGACGGTGGACCCCGCGACGTGCGCGCCGCAGGGACCCGGCTCGTCCGCGCTGTGCGCCGTCTGGGACGACCCGACATTCGAGCCCACCCGGCCCGCCGCCTACTACGCGCGCGTGATTGAGAACCCGACGTGCCGCTGGAACGCGCACGCGTGCAACGCGCTGCCGCCGGAAAGCCGCCCCGCCGGCTGCGACGATCCCGAGATTCCGCGCACCGTGCAGGAGCGGGCCTGGACGTCGCCCATCTGGTACGAGCCTGGTGGTGCGTCGTGAACTCGCTCACGTCGGCGGTGAGATCCGCGATGACCGACGGCGTGCCGCGGCGCTGCTTCGCCGCGACGCTCGCGGTCGGCATGCTGCTGAACTTCATCAACCAGGGGGACGCGGTGATGGATGGCCGTCCCGTCGACTACGCGAAGATGGCCCTCATGTACCTCGTGCCCTATCTCGTGGCCACGTACGGCGCAGTGGCGGCGCGGAGGGCGGCGGAGCGCCGCTCCCAACCTCCGGGAGCGTGACGGCTGCGCCGGGCCCGCGCTCGAGCTGCTCGAGCAGCGACGTCGTGACCGCGCGCCGCCCGCAGGCGTATCCGTAGTCGAGCAGCTCTCGCCGCGCCGCGAAGGACATCGGGTTGTGTTCGAACATGGGCAGCTCGTCGGCACGGGGCTCGACGGCATGGATGACCAGGTCGGGATACCGCAGGTCGAGAGCGACCAGCGTGTCGGCGAGCTTCGCGGCGAGCAGCATGCGAAGGCTCTGGTCGGCGATCCAGCCGACGCCCTTCTCGGCGAGCCGGGCGCACTGCTTGCCGTCGAGGGGGAGGCACAGGCTCGCCCGGTCGTTGCGCATGGGGATTAGCGGGTTCACGTGCACGACGACGCGGGCGCCGCACTCGGCGGCGACGTCGATCGCCGTGGCGCCCGCCACGCCTCCGTCCACGACGTCTCGCTCGCCGATGCGGATCGGCTGAAAGAAGATCGGGATCGCGCACGACGCCGCAACCGCCCGACAGATGTGCACGCCCTCGAGGTCGCCGGCGCCGAAGACGAGCCGCTCGGCGGTGTCGATGTCGGCTCCGGTCACGTAGAGCCTGCGAGGAAGCTCGTCGAACCGGTGCGGATATCCGAGGGCGCCGAATCGCTCGCAGAGCGTCCGCTCGAGAGGCTCGGTGGAGTAGAAGCCGGGGGGATGGTGCTCCTGGAAGTCGGCCAGCATCGTGGCAAGGCTCCCTCGCGGCCCGCGACGCAGGGCGCGCGTGATGGCGCCGCCCAGTGGCCGGGCGAACTGCGCGAGGAGACGCAACGTGCTCCCCGCCGTTCCGAAGACGTCCTCGGCCCGGAAGTTGAACGGGGAGTCTAAGTTCTCACCGACCGCCTGGAAGATCTCAGAGGGCCGCACGTCGTTGGCGAGCAGGGCGGCGGCGACCGATCCTGCGCTCGTACCCACGAAGAGGTCGAAGCGATCGGAGAACGAGCCGGCGGGCAGCGTCTCCTCCAGGGCGGCCAGCGCACCGATCTCGAAAAGAAACCCGGTGATGCCGCCGCCGGCGAGGACCAGCGCCGTCCGGGGAGGGGTGGCCGTGACGGGGTCGATCCTCATGGGAGGCCCCCGGGGTGGGAGACCTCCCGCGAGAGCGGCGCCCGTGTTAAGCAGTACCAGGAGGCGAGAAAGGGGACTAGGAAATCGACCCCGAGCTCGCGCATAAGGCCGTAACCATCCGACCCGGTCGACGGAAGAGCAGGGTTGCCGATGAGGAACAAGCCGACGGCAACCACCCCGGCGATCCGGCACGCCCGGAAGATGGTCGAGCCACGGAGCGCCTGCCGAAGGAACAGTGAGAAACGAGCATCCAACTGGGGACAGCGCACGACGCCAACAAACGGCTCGCCTTCCGGAGCGAGGGCCGGCAGTCTCCGTGCCAAGAACTCGCACGGGGGGCAGCCGTCGGCGGTGAAGAGCACGAGTGTGGGCTGCGACGACTCGAGGACCCTGTGTGGGAAGGACAGATCGTCGACCAGCGTGCCAGTTTGGTGGGTCATGGTCTCTGCCCACCCTGATGCGGGATTCCTCTCCCGCGTTGCGCGGCCGGAGGCGTGCAACATGCCGCCTGCTCACGCATCCAACCCGAAGACTGGACGGGGCGGTGGCTGACGCCGGCGCCCACAAGGGCGGGCCGCCGCCGGTCCAGGAGGCCGCCCTCGTCGCGCGGGTGCGGCAGGGAGAGCTGTCTGCCTTCGAGGAGCTGATCCGGCCGTACGAGCGCCGCGTGTATCGAGGAATCCTGCGCATCACTCGCGATCCCACGGAAGCCGCCGACGTGTATCAGGAGACGCTGCTCGCCGCGTTCGAGAAGTTCGACGCCTTTCGCGGCGAGGCTGCGTTCGGGTCGTGGCTCCATCGCATCGCGGTCAATTGCGCGCTCATGCGCCATCGGGCACGAAAGCATGCCCCGGTCGTGCTGGAGGAGGACCTGCCGAAGTTCGACTGGCGGGGGATGCATGCGCGACCCGTCGAGGACTGGGCGGAGTCGGCCGAGGCTCCCGCCCGCCGGGCGCAGCTTCGCGCCGCGCTCGACGCCGCGCTCGACGCGTTGCCCGAGGTCGACCGGGCCATCGTCTGGCTGAAGGACGCCGAGGGCGAAAGCCACGAGAACATCGCCGCGGCGACCGGCCTTACGGTATCGGCGACCCGCAGCCGGCTCCACCGCGCGCGGCTGTTGCTTCGGGCACGGCTCGAGAAATTCGCCGGAGGCGACCGATGAGGCGGGTCGTGGCGCGGCTCATGCGCATGATGGGCAAGCGGACCTGCGAGGACGTGGTCGCCATCCTGCACGACTACTTCGAGGGGCGGCTCGACCCCGCGCTCGCCGCGATCGTCGGGCACCATCTGGAAGACTGCCCCGACTGCGAGGCGTTCGCGCGGACCTACGGGACGGTCGTCAGGCTCACCGGCGAGCTACCGGTCGACGACATTCCGGCGGAGGTGTGCGATCGCGTGCGGCGGGCGCTGCGCGAGCGGTACGGTCGCTGACGGTGAGGGCCTGGTTCACTACCGTAGTCGCCATCGCGGTGCTCGGCGGCTGTGGTTGTTCGTGGAGACCCCGGCCCGACTTGGAGCGACTCTACGCGCACCAACGCGCCGGGCGACGCTACCCCGTGATCGTGATCCCCGGGGTGATGGGATCGCGCCTGCGGGGGGTGAACGGCGGCCGAGAGGTCTGGCCGGGCGGCGTGTGGAATCTCGTCACGGGCGATCGGTTCGGTGCGCTCGCGCTGCAGCTCGACTCGGCGGGGGGCGCAGCCGGACCCGACGCGCTCGAGCCCGCCGGCTTCTTCTCCGAAGCCTTCGGCAGCGATTACTACGGCGAGATCGTGCGCACGCTCGCCGGGCCCGGCGGCTATCGCTGCGTGCCCGCCGACGCGCTCACCGCCGAGAGCGATTGCGTGCTCTTCGCCTGGGACTGGCGGCGCGATCTGGTCGAGGCGGCCAGCGGGCTCGGCGCGGTGATCGACCGCATCCGCCGCGTGCGTGGCGATCCCGAGCAGAAGGTCGACGTGGTCGCGCACAGCGCGGGCGGGCTGGTGGCGCGCTACTTCGTTCGCTACGGCGGGCGCGACGTGCTCGATCGGGCCGATCCCGAGGCCACCATCGACACGACCGCGGGCCAGGCCGTGCGCCGCGTGATCCTGGTCGGGACCCCCAACTACGGGTCGGTGAGCGCGCTACAGCGGGCGATCATGGGCAACGACCTGGGTCCCAGGCTGGCCACGATGCCGCCCGAGCTCCTCGCGACCATGCCGAGCCTCTACGAGCTGCTGCCCAACCCCGCGCGCACCTGGATGATCGGGAGCCGCGGCGAGCGCCTCGACATCGACCTGTACGACGCCGAGACGTGGCGGCGCTATCGGTGGGCCGTGTTCGACCCGGCCGTCCGCCGCCGCATCGCGCGCGCGGCCGGTACCGACGCGGAAGCCGAGCTTGCGCGTCGTGAGCGATTCTTCGCGCAGGGTCTCGCGCGCGGGCGCCGCTTCCACCGAGCGCTGTCGGCGCCCGTCACGACCATTCCGAACCAGTACATCGTCTTCGGGGGCGATTGCACGCTCACGCCCGCGCGCTGTCTCGTCGAAACCGTCGACGGCCAGGTGCGCATCCGGCTGCGTCCCGAAGAGGTGACGAACCGCGTCCCGGGCGTCGACTACGAGCGCCTGATGCTCGAGCCAGGCGACGGGCGGGTGACGAAGGCGTCGCTCTTGGGACGCGACACGCTCGATCCCGAGGCGCCCGAGCCCGGCTTCTTTCCCGTCGCCTATGCCGTCTTCATCTGCCGGGAGCACGCGGGGCTGCCGTCGGACGTGACGTTCCGCGACAACCTGCTGAATATCCTGTTGTACTGACGAGGAGGCGCGGGCCCGCGCCCCGCACGCGCCAGTGACTCGCCCGAGGTTAGAAACGCCAGGTGGCGGCGGCGCGGATGCGGACGTCGGGCACGATCTGCAGAGCGGTGTTGTGTCGCACCACGGGGATGTCGGCCGCCACCTCGGCATCGAGTGAAGGCCCCCACGTCAGGACCGCGCTCGGTCCCAGGTAGAGTCGGGTGACCGCCGAGTCGTCGACCGCGCGCCCCTGCTGTCGGTCTTTGCCCTTGGTTTCGCCCGTGAGCGCCGCCTGCACGCCAAGCGAGCGGTCACCCGCGACGTACGCGTAGACGCCGGGCCCACCCGCCCACAGGAGGGCGTTGGCGAACCGGTAGTCGAAGGAGCCCTCGCCGCGGATGTCGTAGTGGAGCGTTCCCGAGAAGAAGAGGCGCTCCCACCCCCAGTAGAGCTGGCCTCCCACGAGGCCGTCCACGGATCCCGAGCCGAGCGCCAGATCGTGTCCGTGGATGCCGCTTGCCTCTTCTTCGGCCGGCTCGCGGGCACCGTCCGGCACGAACTCCTCACCGAGCGGATCGCTGTTGCCCGTGGGCAGTTTGAGTCCGCCGAGGAGCGTCAGTCGAAACACCGCAGTCGCGGTCTCCATGCGGTACGCGACGAGGTTCGCCTGTAGCAGCAGGTCGCCGACGCCGGACTCGTCGCCGCGCACCGCGGCGCCATCCTCGAGCCGGCGGTACTCGCGGCTGATCAGCGGCAGGTTGATCTGTACGCCGAGGCGAGGCGTCAGCTGGTAGCCCCCGACCACCTGGGTGATGACGCTGTCGAGGAACTCGTCCTGTGGGTTCGGCACCTGCTGCCCATCCTCTTCCAGGGTCCGGTATCGCGTGTACTGGGTCGCGACCGTGAGCCTCGGTCCGAGCGCGGCGGGCCGAGGGCCGGGGGGCGTATAGGGTGCGCAGACGTCGCACGCGCCGGCGGAGCGCACGAGGACGGCGCCGGTAAGAAACAGCGCCAGCGCGAGACTCCAGGTCGAGAGGTGGGGACAGCGGCTGTGCGCAGCCCGCCGCGGCCATCGTAAGCATTCGGCTCCCATGCGTCGCACTTGGGCGGCGACACCCGGTGGTTACGACCTGCGACAATTCACCGCACGGCGAGCATGCGCCGGATTGAACCGCCCCGGCGTTTCCGGAGGCTCCCAACCGTGAGAGGAGGGAGGCATGGGACGACCGAGCAAGTTTCCGACGGGGGTGCGGGAGCGTGCGGTGCGGCTGGTGCTGGAGAATGCCGAGGCGCACGACTCGCAGTGGGCGGCCATCGAGTCGATCGCCGCGAAGATGGGATGCACGGCGGAGACGCTACGGCGGTGGGTGCGACACGCCGAGTGTGACCAAACCGTCCGCACCGGGCTGACGAGCAGCGAGCGAGCGCGGCGCAAGGCGCAGGAGCGGGAGAGTCGTGAGCTGCGCCGCGCCAACGAGATCCTGCGCAAGGCGTCGGCCTATTTCGCCCAGGCAGAGCTCGACCGCCGACCGCAGCGATGGGCACGTTCATCGATCAGCACCGGGAGGCGTACGGGGTCGAGCCGATCTGCGCGCAACTGCCGATCGCCCCGGCGACGTACGACGCATGGAAGGCGCAGGCTCGGGATCCGGCGCGGCGCGCGGGCGCGCGTTTACGATCACCACGCGGCCCGACCGGACCGTGACGGGCTCGTCCACCACAGCGATCGCAGCACGCAGTATCTCTCGATTCGGTATACCGAGCGCCTGGCGGAAGTCGGCCGCGCGCCGTCGGTCGGCAGCGTCGGGGATTCCTACGACAAGGCACTCGCCCAATCCGTGATCGGCCTCTTCAAGACCGAAGTCATCCGCCGTCAAGGCCCCTGGCGCCACGTCGAGGCCGTCGAATTCGCCACGCTTGCCTGGGTAGACTGGTTCAACACGCGCGGGCTGTTCGAGCCGCTCGGCTTCGTGCCGCCGATCGAGTACGAGGACGCCTACTACCGCCGCCAGCAATCGCCGGAGCCACTGGAGACCCCGGCCATGGGGGTCGGACTCAACTAACCGAGCCTCTGGAGAATCCGGGGCGGTTCAGATCGTGCCGCTATCGGCCGCGCAAGGTGAACCCGTGGATGCCATGGCCCCGGTGGTACGCACGCGGCCCGAAGCCCCGCTGGAAATAGAACCCGGGCTGGTAGGGATACCCGTATGGGCCGATCCAATACTGGTAGCCGCCGTGCCCGTGCCGCCCATATGCTCGTGGATAGACGAACGGGACGGTCGGGTAGGGGTATCCGAAGTACGGAGCCTGCCCGCCATGAGCTCCGAGGATCGCCTGGGCGTGTCCCGGGCGGGCTGCCACCAAACTCGTCATGATCGCCGCGAGGGCGAGGACGCTCTGGATGCGCATGGCTGGTCCTCCGTCTGGCATTCGGTCGGTCGCGCCGATCGTTACGACACGTCGCGGCCCGGCCGCTCTCGTGACCGAAGCTTTCGCCGAGATGCCTATGGCGTAATCTTCGCCGCATGAGTGCGCCCCTCACCATCGGGCGACTCGCCCGCCTCGCGGGCGTTCCGACGACGACGGTACGCTACTACGAGCGGCGCGGGCTGCTGCGGCCACTGGTCCGCTTCGGGCCGGGCAACTACCGGACCTACGGTGAGAGGAGTCCAGACCTTGATCGCGGAGCGGCTCGTGAACGTGAACCGGCGGCTCGGCGACCTTCAGCGCGTGAAGCGCGTGCTCGAGGCGTCGCGCAGACAATGCCGGCGTCACGAGCGCGAGGGCCGCTGCGAGGTCATGGACAGGCTCTCGGCCGTTTCCGGCCGTGCGCTCCCTCGCGCACGGAAGTAGCGCCTCTCTTGCGCGCACGGCACCCGCCCTCACGTCGCGGGCGCGATGAGCTCGAGGCGGATTCCGCCCGGGATCAGGCACATCATGTGGCGTGTCGGGCCGCCGCCGAGAGACTCGGGAGCGAATTCGATCGCCACGTCGGGCGTGGCGGCCAGGCGCGCGTGCAGTGCATCGAGCGCGCCGGCGTCGCCGACGCGTAGCGCCAAGTGGTGGAGCCCGATCGCATTGCGACGGTCGAACGGCGCCGCGCGGCGCGGATCGGCGGCGCGCCACAGCGTGATCATCACCTGTCCGTCGCTGACGAAGACGGCCGGGTAATCGGGCTTCTCGCCGACCTGGCGAAAGCCGAGCGCCTCGACGAAAAAGGCCCGCGCACGCTCGAGATCGGGAACGGTCAGGCCGATATGGTGGGCGCCGCGGGTGAGAGTGGCGTCAGACATGGTCGGTCTCCTCTTGTGGCGGGCGCGCTGCGGCGCCAGCGAGTTGTCCTTGCAGTTCGGCGATCTGGCGCCGCAGCGGCTCGACCACCGCGGCGATCTCCTCTGCCGTGAAGCGGGGCGTGATGTGCTGCGGACAGTTCCAGTCGAACGAGAGTACCTCGATTTCGACCACCCGTTCGACGTGCGCCTGCGGTGACACGACGAACTGCGCGACGAGATCCGGCTGCTCCCTCGCGTCGATCACGCGCGCCCGCCCGAGCACCTTCAGCCGCCGCCGGTGCGCGTAGTCCATCAGGAACAACGCGACTCGCCTGTCGCCGGCGAGGTTGCCGGTGCTCACCATCTGATGGTTGCCCTCGTAATCGGCGAAGGCCAGCGTCGTCGGCCCGAGCACGCGCAGGAATCCCGGCGGCCCGCCGCGATGCTGCACGTAGGGCCAGCCCGTCTCGGTCACCGTCGCCATGTAGAAGCTGTCGCGTGCGGCGATGAACTCCGCCTCCGTTGGGCCGAGCGGATCGTAATCCGACGACGCCGCGACCGGACGCGAGCGGCCGTAGAAGTGCTCCTGGGCGCGCAGCGCGGCCGGGGTGCTGATCGTTTCGAGAAACTTGCGAGCCATGACTAACTCCTTCCGTCCTCACAACCCGAGTTCGGATAGCCCGGGATGATCGTCCGGCCGCCGGCCGAGAGGCCAGGTGAACAGACGGTCGCGCTCGTCGATGGGGTGGTCGTTGATGCTGGCGATGCGCCGCCGCATGAACCCGTGGGCGTCGAACTCCCAGTTTTCGTTCCCGTAAGAACGAAACCACTGACCGGAGTCGTCGTGCCACTCGTAGGCGAAGCGCACTGACAGGCGGGTGCCCTCGAGCGCCCAGAGTTCCTTCACCAGGCGATAGCCGAGTTCGCGGGTCCACTTGCGACGAAGGAAGGCGACGATCGCTTCTCGGCCCACGAGGAACTCGGCGCGATTGCGCCATACGCTGTCGGGCGTGTACGCGGTCGACACATGCTCGGGGTCGCGGGTGTTCCAGGCGTCTTCGGCCAGGCGAACCTTTCGGATCGCATCGTCACGGGAAAAGGGGGGGAGCGGGGGGCGGACTGGAAGGGGCGTCGTCATGACTCGCTCTGTGTCGGCGGCGTATGGCGTTGCATGGTGGCGTGTCGCGATCGCAGGAGGGATCGCGGCAATCAGCCGGCCCGGTGCGGGGAGGGATCGACCGGGGGGAAGTCGATCTCCGTGCCGGCGACGTGATTGACGTAGTTGGTGAGGGTATTGGCGGCGACGTTCGCGACCACCTCGAGGAGTTCCCCGTCGGTGGCGCCCCCGGCGCGGGCCGCAGCGAGCTCGGCGTCGGACACCCGACCGCGTCGGGTCACCACGGCGAGCGCGAAGCCGAGAAGAGCGGCCAACTTGGGGTCGGAGGAGTGGGCTGCGAGGTGGGCGTCGATCTCCTCGCGCGGCACCTGCATGCGCTGCGAGATGGCCGCGTGGGCCGATGCGCAGTAGGCGCAGCCGTTCGCGCCGGCCGTCGCGAGCGCGATCGCCTCTCGGGTTTTGGGGCTCAGGGTGCCCGAGCCGAGCACCCGCCCGAGGGTGAGATGCGCGTCGAGGACCGCCGGCGCCTGCGCCATTGTGCGCAGCAGGTTGGGCGTCATCCCGAGCGCTCGATGGACGCCGTCGAGGAGTTCCTTGGCGCGTCCGGTGGCCGTCTTTGGGTCGATTGGGGGTATGCGTGTCATCATGCCCAAGTGCCAAAGCACACTGCGTACCATCGGCGGCCATCATGGCATTTATCCTGTCTGATCCGGTGCTTGCCGTGATTTCATCCGTAACAAAGAATCGTAAGTAACGATATCTCGTTGTCATGGTGTACGAGATCTCGTATGGGCAGGGCATGAACCCATCGACACTGCCGCAGGTGATGGTGGCGACCGCGAGGGAGCGTGACCTGTGGAGCGTCCTGCGCGCGATGACCGACGGGATTGCGCAGTGTCCGAACGTCGTCCTGGCGCGCATCTGGCTCGCCGGGTTCGGCTCGCGGTGCGAGGTGTGCCGTGACCACGAGGGTGTCGACGATGGCGAGGGCACGTTACACCTCGTGGCGAGCGCCGGTCGCTCTCGCGGCGGAACGGCTGACTACGGTCGGCTCGACGGGGCGTTCCATCGGTTCCGGGCAGGCGAGCGTAAGATCGGCAGCGTCGCCGCGACCGGGGAGCCGCTGCTGTTGACGGGCCTGCAGGGCGACGAGCGTTGGATCGCCAATCCCGAGTGGATCGGGCGCGAGGGAATCCGCACGGTCGCTGCGCAACCGTTGGTGTTTCGCGGCAAGGTGCTCGGCGTGCTCGCGATCTTCGACCGGGAGGTCCTGGACGCCGTGTCGCTGGAGTGGCTGCGCGTGTTCGCCGACTACGCGGCCGTCAGCATCGCAAACGCCCGGGCGTTCGAGGAGATCGACGTGCTCCGGGCCCGGCTCGAGGAGGAGAATCTCTACCTCCGCGAGGAAGTGACTGCGGCGCTCGGAGGCGGCGACTTCGTCGGCGAGAGCCCCGCGCTGCAACGGGTCCTGCGGCAGGTGGAACTCGTCGCGCCGACCGAGGCGCCGGTTCTCGTCACGGGCGAGAGCGGAACCGGAAAGGAACTCGTCGCTCGCGCCATACACGACCGGAGCGCTCGCCGCGAGCGCGCACTCATCAAGGTCAACTGCAGCGCGGTTCCGGAGGCCCTGTTCGAGAGCGAGTTCTTCGGGCACGCACGAGGTGCGTTCACCGGGGCGCTCGTCGAGCGAGTCGGACGGTTCGAGTTGGCCGATCGCGGCACGCTCTTTCTGGACGAGGTCGGCGAGCTGCCGCTCGCGATGCAAGCGAAGCTGCTCCGCGTCTTGCAAGAGGGCGAATTCGAGCGGGTCGGCGACGCACGCACGCGCCGTGTGGACGTCCGGGTCATTGCGGCGACCAATAGCGACCTCGAGCGTGCTATCGCGAATGGCGGCTTTCGCGAGGATCTCTTCTATCGTCTCGCGGTCTTTCCGGTGCACGTGCCGCCTCTCCGCGAACGTCGTGAAGACGTGCCGCGTCTCGTACGGCATTTCGTCGAACGGAGCGTGCGCCGGATCGGCGGGCCCGCTCCACGCGTGACGCAGGCAGCGCTCGATGGACTCGCGGCGCACGACTGGCCGGGCAATGTGCGCGAACTCCAGAACGTCGTCGAGCGGGCCGTCATCCTCGCGCGGGGCGGCGGACCCCTTCGCTTCGACATCCAAGTGCAGCGCCAGCGCCAGCCCTTGCTGGCGGTCCGCCCGGAAGCCCCGGAACGCTTGCCGACCCGGGATGAACTCAGGCGCCACGAGCGCGACGTGATCTCTCGGGCGCTACAGGCGGCCGGGGGCAAGGTCTCGGGCCCGCGCGGCGCGGCCGAGCTGCTCGGCATGAAGCCGACGACGCTCGCCTCCCGGATCCGGGCGCTCGGACTCCGCGGGCGGAGCACGGACTCGGAGCGTCGTAGGCCACCCGACGAGCCTCTGTAACCTTGTTTGGTCGCGAGCGAGACCCTTGCACAACCTGCATGTGTAGCTTCGCGTGCATGGACGAAGCCCACCGAAAGAGGGCCGAGGTCCTCTACTTCGCAGGATGCCTCAACCACCGGGAGACGGTGGACCTCGCACGCGACGTCGTCGCCAAGCTCGGGGTCGGCGCGGTCGTCGAGGAGGTCGAAATCAAGACGCACGAAGAGGCGCTGCGGTTGCGCTTTCTCGGCTCGCCGCTGCGCGCGACGGGGCTCGGGCAGACCCCATAGGGACGTCTAGCAGCAGGTCGTAACCAGCCGCCATCTCCGGCGAAGTACCCGCCACGATGACGACGCTCTCGCTCTCCGCCATCTTCGCCGCCGGCGTGTTGACGACCCTCTCCCCCTGCGTGCTGCCGCTCGCACCCGTCATCGTGGGTGGGCTCGTGAACACCGCTGAGGCGTCGAAGGGTGCGCGGGTGCGCGCGACGTTCGCCTTCGCGCTAGGGTTCGGTGTCGTGTTCGTCTTGCTGGGGCTCGGCGTCTCGGTGCTCGTCGGCCTCGTGCGCCCACTTCGGCCGGTGCTCCTCGCGCTGTCGGCAGCCGCGCTGGCGCTCTTCGGGCTGCGCATGATGCACCTGCTCGACGGCCTCCCTGGCTTCGGTTGGATGCAGCGAAGCGTCGGCGTCTCGCAACCGCGTGGGCACTTGCCTGGCGGCCTGCGGGCGCTCACCTTCGGCGCCGTCTTCGGTCTCACCTGGACCCCCTGCGCCGGTCCGATGCTGGGCGGCGTGCTGACGTACGTCGCCGCCGGTGACGCGGCTCCGGCGTCCGGTGCCCTCATGCTCGCGAGCTATGCGCTCGGAGTTGGCACCCCGCTGCTGCTCGTGGCCGGGGCGGCGGAGTACGTGACGCCACGGCTTGGCCGTCTCGCCGCCCATGGTCCTCGATTCGAGTTCGCATCCGGGCTTGCGCTCCTCTCGCTGTCGGTCGCGCTGCTGGTCCAGATTCCGGCGGGCACCTGGGCGCCGGCTTTCGGCGAGGCACGCACGCGTTCCTCGGAAACGGGGGCCGCATCGCTCGACGACCGCGGCGTCCAGAAGCTCGTCTTTTTCCACTCTGAGCACTGTCCCGCGTGCCGCGCGATGGAGGCTTATCTCCCCGAACTCGAGCGGGCGTGCGCGTCGGCAAGCTGGACCCTCGTCCGCGTCGACGTGGAGGAGCCTGCGAATGCGCCGTTGCTCGATCGCCTCGGAGTGCGCGCCGTACCGACCACGGCCCTGCTCGACGAGCAGGGAAGCGAGGTCGAGCGCTTGGTCGGTTATCAGGTTCGAGCGCGCCTCGAGGAGCTGCTCGAGCACGGAACGCGGCTCGCATGTGCCGAGCCCGTGGCGGCCGATCGGCCTGATCACGACGGAGCAAGCGCCACGACGTGCGATCTCGATCGGATGTGCTGAGGAGTCGGCGGCCGGCGCTCAGCGGCGCCCGAGCGTGAATCCGTAGACGCCGTACTCGCGATTGGTGGGCACGAGGCCCGATGCCACGGTGGAAGAAGCAAGTGGGGAACTTTCGCCGTCCGGTACCGCCAAGATCGCGAGGCTACGGGCCCTTGAACAGAGGGGGGATGGAGGGGCCGCGAGGGGTCGCTCCGGATCGCCATCTCGCGATGGCGACGAGAGGGGAATCCAGATGACGCACGGTCGTTGGGGGGATATTGTGGTCACTTGCCGGAGCGCCCCTCGTGGCCGCCTGAGGAGACATTTCGCAGCTGTCCCGCATGGGTTACATGACCTGCCGGCTGGCCGAGGTAATTCCCGATCGCTCGCCGCGAAGGCGCTTTTGTGACAGTCGCCCTCCCGCAGGCAGTCGACCTTCGTGTTCCAATTCTCCAGGAGCGCTATGGCCTCGAGCGCGTGCGCATGCACTACGTCGAGGCCGGGCGAGGACGGCCCATCCTCTTCCTGCACGGCACCCCGACGTCTTCGCATCTCTGGCGGGAAATCCTGCCGGCGGCCGCACGCCACGGGCGAGCGATCGCCGTCGATCTGATCGGACATGGGAGGTCCGAGAAGCCGGCGATCCGATACGACTTCGAGGAGCACGTTGCGGTTCTCGAAGCCGCGGTCGTCGCGCTCGATCTCGCCGGGGCCGTGCTCGTGCTCCACGATTGGGGCGGGCCGCTCGGATTTCACCATGCGCTCACCTCGCGCGAACCCGTGCGCGCCATCGCCGCCATGGAGACGTTTCCGTGGCGACTCGACTGGCGGGACTTTCCCGCCGCCTTTCGGTTGGCGTTCCGCGCCTTTCGCGCACCGCGACTCGGCCGCCTCCTCCTGCAACGTCTCAATCTGTTTGTCGACCGCGTGATGCCGGCCACCGCGGCGTCCGGGCGCGGGATCTCGCCCGAGGCGTTGGCGGTGTATCGGTCGTTCTACCCGACGCCCGCGTCGAGAAGGGCGGTGCGCCGCTGGCCCATGCTGCTGCCCCTCGACGGCACGGAGCCGACCGCGGAAGTGATCGACTTCATTGAACGGCGTCTCCCGTCGCTCCGAGTGCCGCTGCTCTGGCTTGCGGCGGAACCAGGGGCGATCACCACCCCTGCCCGGATCGAATGGCTCCAGGAGAATGTCCCGGGCGTCATGGTGCGCCGGATCGGGCCCGCGGGGCATTACGTACAAGAAGAAGTTCCGGAGCAGATCGCGTGCGAGCTGGACGCCTGGCTCCCGGGGGTGCTCGCGGGCGCACCGGGGAGGTAACCCCGACGCGCCGGCACCGAATAGGGTGAGGACATGGTCGTGACGAGGACGCACAGGCATCGAGTGGCGCCGGTCGCAGTTGGACTCGTGATCGGGCTCGCGGGTGTCGCGCCCGCTGCGAGCACGTTCACGGTCAACCCCGATGCCGGCAACAACGCCATGACGGCGGTGTTCGACGCCGCCATTGGCGAGCGCATCTCGGCCGTGAGCTCGGCGATCGGGTGCACGCTCACGGTCGATGAGGACGCCTTCGAGGGCAAGATCTCCTGCTCCCTCCCGCTCGCCTCGATCCGGGTCGACAACGACGACACCAAGACTGAGCACTTCGGTGAGTGGGCCACCAACAAGAAGATGGACCCGAAGGCGTGCGCCCTCGACTTCGAGGCCCCGCTCGTCAAGGTAACGCCGCCGGTCGCGCCCAAGCAGCCCGTGTCCTTCGCGACCGAGGGATGGTTCACGATCTGCGGTCGCAAGCGCGACGATGGCCGTCCGGAGCGCGTCACGGGCACGATCATCTATCTGCCCGCCGGCACCTACGGGTCCAAGCGGACGCTGCGCATTCGCGCGCGAATCGAGAAGTTTGATCGCGAGAAATACGGGGTGACCCCGAAGGCCACCCCGGGATGGCTGGCGCGCGTGCAGCAGCTCGCCCCAGTCGTCGCGACCGAGGGCACGATAGACGTCAACATCTTCGCCACAGCGCAGGAAGCCGGCGCGGGCGAGGGACAACCATGAACGGCGAGCCATCCGGCTCGCAAGGCAAGAGGAGGAACGAAGCATGGAGACGATCGGAAAGGGCGCGCTCATCGCGACCGCGGCCGCAGCGCTGCTGCTCGCCGGCGGCGTGGTGGCGCGCGCCACGGACCAGGCCGGCGGCGAGGTGCACTGCGCCGGCATCAACGAGTGCAAGGGCAAGGGGTCCTGCGCGGGCGCGGAGAACGCGTGCAAGGCGCAGAACGCCTGCAAGGGCAAGGGATTCGTCGAAGTGAGCAGCGCCGAGGAGTGCGCGAGGCGGGGCGGCAAGGTCGTCCAGAAGCCGATGTAGGACGGGCGTGGAGGGAGGGCCGTCCCCCGGGCCCTCCCGCTTTGCTCCGGCGCACGCGATTCGATGGCGACTCCTTGTCCGTATCTCGGCCACGGCGTGGGGTTGCGCAGCAAGCACTTCCCCCGCGTCCTCGACGGGACATCCGACGTGGCGTGGCTCGAGGTCATCTCCGAGAACTTCATGATCCGCGGCGGCCGGCCGCTCGCCGTGCTCGAGCGCGCCCGTGCCACAGCGCCGATCGTGCTGCATGGAGTGTCGCTCTCGATCGGCTCGACCGATCCATTGAACGAACGCTATCTGACCGAGCTGCGGCAGCTCGCCGACCGCATCGAGCCGGCCTGGATGTCCGATCATCTGTGCTGGGGAAGCGTTGGCGGGCACTACGCCCACGACCTCCTGCCGCTTCCGTACACCGAGGAGGCGCTCCGTCACGTGGTGGAGCGCGTCGGTAGGGTGCAGGACCGGCTAGGACGCCGAATTCTCCTCGAGAACGTGTCGAGCTACCTGACCTTCGCACACTCAGCCATGCCCGAGTGGGAGTTCCTTGCCGCGGTCGCCGTGCGTGCCGACTGCGGCATTCTACTCGACGTCAACAACGTCTACGTCAGCGCCGTGAACCACGGCTTCGACCCGGTGCGCTACCTAACCGCCATACCAGCCGATCGCGTCGGCCAGTTCCATCTCGCGGGTCACAGCGACAAGGGGACGCACCTGCTCGACACCCACGACGGGCACGTGGCGCCGGCGGTGTGGGATCTCTATCGCGTCGCGGTGCAGCGCTTCGGTCGGGTGTCGACGCTCGTCGAATGGGACGACCGGATCCCGGAGTGGGAGGTGCTCTGCGCCGAAGCGGATCGCGCCGCCGCCATCGAGGCGGAGGTGCTCGGAGGACGGTGTGCTCGCTCTGCGTGACCTGCAGCAGCGATTCTACCGCTCGCTCGCCGCTGCGCCGGGGCCGATGGCCAGCGAGCACTTCGACGCGGCTCTGCTGGCCCTGGTCGAGGGAGGCCGATCGCTCGACGCCAGAGCGCGGCTCGACGTCTACGCGCAAATGTACTGGGCGCGGCTGCACGACGTGCTGGCCGAGGACTACCCGCGTCTGGCGGCGATCCTGGGACCCGAACGCTTTCGGAATCTCGCCTGCCGGTACCTTGCGGCGCACCCTTCGGAGCAGCCGTCGGTGCGTCATCTTGGCAGCGAGTTTGCCGCCTTCGTATCGATCGATCCGGACACTCGAGATGTGCCATTCGCTGGCGACCTAGCGCGGCTCGAATGGGCCCGCCTCGCCGTGTTCGACGCGCCCGACGCCGAGCCGCTGCGGCTGGAGGATCTGCGTGCGGTGCCGGCTGACGAGTGGCCCGCGCTGTCGTTCGCGCTCGCTCCGGCCGTGCGCGTGCTACGCGCCGAGTGGCCGGTGCACGACGTCTGGCGGTCGCTCGCCGGGCATGCACCGGCCGAGGTGGCCCCGTCCACCGTCCGGCCGGCGTACACGCGGCTCCGTGTATGGCGAACCGGCTTCATGGTCTACCAGGCCAGCATGGACGCCGCCGAGGACGTGGCGCTTGCCTGCGTCGTCGCAGGGCAAACCTTTGCCCGCATCTGCGAGGCGCTGGCGACGGTCGTGCCGCCAGCCGAAGCGGCGCGCACGGCGGCCGAGTTGGTGCTGCGCTGGATCGCGGACGGGATCCTGATACGCCGCTGAGGGGATCAGAGGACCTGGAATCGACGTACGAAGCGACGATCGATGCGATCTTTCAACGTCCCGGCCCAGCGTCCTTCGAACGTCACGCCCCACTTGGCACCGAGCGCGCGGCCGTCTCCCAACGCAAGAAGCGCGAGGAAGCCGGCGCGTCGCAGCGGAGTCGCTGCCAGAGCGCGAACGCCAGCTCGACCCCGGCAGCACCGCCCCCGGCCACGACGATGTCGAACCGTTGGCGCCGCCGCCGGCGGGCCTGCTCGACGAAGGATGCCACGCGCAGCACGAACTGCCCGATCGGGCGGGTCGGAAGCGCGTGGTCAGCGATGCCCGGCAGCCCGGCGCCGGCGACTGTGGATCCGACGTCGAACGAGGCCAGGTCGTACGGCACCGGAGGTGCCTCGGCGACGTGGACGAGTCGCGCCACGCGATCGACGCCGACGGCCCGGTCGAGGACGACGCGGGCGCCGGCTCGGCGGGCGAGCCGGACGACGTCGATGCCGATCTCGTCGAGGCGGTAGCGCCCGGCGACGAAGCCCGGGACCATGCCGGAGTACACCGCCACCTTCAGCCGCGATCCCCGAGGAGGTAGCGGGCCACGTCGGCGTAGTCGACGAGCAGCGACGTCGTGTTCGTCGCCAGAACGGCCGACAGCCAGGCGCGTAGCGGGCCCGGCTGCAGTTCCGGGCGCTGGCGCCAGAGGTAGACGACCAGTGGCGTCCAGAAGACCACGTGGCCCAAGCCCAACAGGCGATTGAAGCCGTTCGTTGCGTAGAGAAGGTTCATGAGCGCTCCGGCTGCCAGGAACGCGCCGAGCACCCATCGAGCCTGAACGTGCCGGAGGAACCCGACACTCGCGAGGTTCACCAGACCCATCCAGGCGATCCAGAGCTGCAACCAGGCCGGATAGTCGAGCATGTGCTGCATCATTGACGGTGGCCTCTCTCCCGGAGGCATTCCCCGCTTGGGCCCGATCGTTACACTGCACCGGGCGGGCTTTCCCCCAGGGGTGGACGCGATGAGAGCCAGCGAGTAACTTCGCCAGCGGCCTGGCGAAATGAGTGACGAGCGGCAGCGCGAAAGGCTGGTTGCGGGCGGCCGCGAGGCACTCATGGAGCGTGCACAACAGGGCGACGAGCAGGCCTATCGGACGTTGCTGGAGGACGTCCGTCCGGCGGTGATCGCATTCCTTCGGCGCCGGATCACCCAGCCCGGCGAGCTGGAAGACGTGGCGCAGGACGTCCTGATCGCGCTACACCGGGCGCGCCACACGTACCAGCCGAGCCGTCCGTTCGACCCCTGGCTCTTCGGGATCGCGCGCCATGTGGCCACCGATTATGTGCGGCGGCGGGTAGTGCGGGCGCGGCGCGAGTCGGCGATCCCCGAGGGTGGCCTGGAGCAGCCGATCCTCGGGGATCAGGCGGTCGGCCATGACTTCGAACGCGCCTGGGACCAGCTGTCCCCGATCCAGCGCGAGGCGGTGCGTCTGGTGCACCTCGAGGGCCTGTCGCTCGACGAGGCCGCCGCGCGCGCCGCCACGACCAAGGGGGCGCTCAAGGTGCGCTTGCACCGCGCGCTTGCCGCCGTGCGGCGGGTGTTGCTCGACGGGGAGCCGCGATGAGCGAACAGCGAAGTGGATCCCGGGACGAGCTGGTCGCGCACCTCGCGGCGGACTTGCGACCCGTCAAACCGCTCAACGTGGTGCGGCTGTCCGCGATCTGGCTCGCGGTGCAGCTCGGACTGGTTTTCATGGTGGCGATGGCCATGCCGCGGCCCGACATCGTGCAGGCCGCAGAACGCCCGCTCTTCCAGGGGGAGATGCTAGCCTTGCTGTTCGGCGGCTTCTGCGCCGGGCTCCTCGCCGTTCGGGCGGCCGTGCCGGGGTGGGAGCCGGGGAAGACGACCACAGTGGCGGTGCTTGCCCTCGGTGCGATCGCGATGAGCCTCTTCGTGCTGGAGGGAATGATGCCCGCGACGCTCTCGCAGTTCGTTGCTGCAGGATGGCGCTGCAGCGCCGCGACGCTGGCGCTGGCCGCACTTCCCTGTGGAATCCTGGCGCTGATCCTCCGGGGAGGTGCCCCGATCGCGCCCGTTCGCGCCGGCTTGCTGGCCGCGGCAGGCGGGTTGTTCTTCGCAGCGGCCGCGCTCCGTAGCACCTGTCCCGGGGACGAGGCACTGCACCTGCTCGTGTGGCACGGCATTCCGGTGGCCGGTGGAGTGGCCGTGGCGGGTCTGGTCGCGACCCGTGTTCTCGGCCGGTGGTGGCAGCGACCGTAGGCGACCGATGCGTTTCCAGCGGGTTTGCCGTGAGGCGCTCACCGTCTTCGCTCAACGCGCGCTCGACTGATCCCTCCCATTCAGACTGCTTGGCGACAGGGCGTTTCACCCTCCGTTTCATCCGCGCCCTCCTGACCACCCAATGGCGCAGCGGACGGCGCGGCACTCGCCTCGCTTCATGTCCGATCAGTGTTCGGGCTCGGATACGCGCCCCGCTCGGGCGAGCAGCGCTTGCTGCACGGCGTCGTGTGCGATCACCTCGAGACCTTCCTCGCCGAGATCGCAGCGCGTTCCGACGGTCACGGGCTCCCTTCGTTCGTCGAGCGCGAGTCTCGAGAGTTCCTCGGCTGCGGGGTCTTGGCCCGTGGCTTCGCCCGCGTGCGCTGCGGAGCCTGCGCCTTCGAGCGGCTCGTCCCATTCTCCTGCAAGGGCCGGGGCTTCTGTCCGAGCTGCGGCGGGCGGCACATGACGGAGCAGGCGGCAAACCTCGTCGACAAGGTTCTCCCGCACGTCGCCGTGCGCCAGTGGGTGCTGAGCGTGCCGCACCGGCTGCGCTACCTGCTTGCCTTCGACCACCGGCTACGTCGCGCCGTGCTGCGCGTCTACGTGCGCGCCCTGCTCGGCCACCACCGGCGGCGGACCCGGCGTTTGCCTGAGATCCTTGCGGTTCATGGCCGCGCTAACGCTCCCAGAGGGAAGCCGGCGGCTCGGTGCGCTCGGTCAGCGACTCGACGGCCCTCGACACGAGCGACACTTCCAGGAAGATCCCCTTGACGGCCGCTTTGTCCGCGGCGTAGCGTCGTATATCGGGAGCGAGGGGGGATGGCGCAGGGTCGGATAATGGGGAGGTTCCGTCAACTCGCCGCTTTGAGTTTCCTACGCTCTGGAGGTCGAGTACGACGACGTGACGCCCGAGGTGACGCTCGCGAGGTTCCGCCCGGTGCGCTGACGGCCTGGCCGCGTGTGCGGCCCGCGACTATAATCCCGGGCTGATGGCTGGGGGGCGCGTCGCCGTGCTCGTCGTGCTGGTCGCGAGCGGCCGACCCGCCGCGGCGTTCATCGACATCGCGGGGCCAGCCTATCAGGACCAGACGCCGATTTGTCACTACCTCGAGCGCGGCATCGGCGATCTCGAGGCGGGCAAGCGCGACGTCCATGCCCTCGTCCCGAAGGGGGTCGAGACGCTCGCCGATCTCGATCACGTCACGTTCGGTCTCGACCTTCCGTACACCCGCTGCCAGGACACCCCGCGCAGCCAGCCCTGCTGCGACGAGGACGAGACGCCGCGGTGGTGCATCGAGAAGCTCGAGGTCTGGATCGGCTCGAAGAAGTTCTTCGAGCGCGAAGAGGTCGACGGCGACTGCACGCTGCGCGTCGGTGGCGGGCTCGACGGCACGCGCACGATCACGCGCGGGCAGCTCAGAGCCTCGCCGCTCTGGGGCTTCACCGCCGCCGAGCTGCTCGAGTACCTCCCGTACCTCGAGCCGGGCGTGAACGGCGGGCTGCGCCTGAAACCCCCCGGGATCCATTTCGGGGCGGAGTACTTCGCGCGCGTGCTCGAGGGCGCGGTCGGCGATTACCTGGCGCGCGAGAACAAGGGCTGCGCGAACCCGACTTACTGCAGCAACCGCCGCGGCTACGCGGGCGTCGATTCGACCCCGCTCATGGCCTGGACGCGTGCGAAGAAGGTCGACTGCGACCTCGGCGGCTGCCCGGACAAGTCGAAGCGGCGGAGCTCGCCGTGGCTCGAGATCAAAGGCACCACGGACGATCGTCTGAAGGCCGACCTCGACGTCGAGCTCGTGAACGCGACTTACGACCCCGGCGACTGCGTGGCCGAGTCGCCGTTCGCGCAGGACTGCGGCTCGATCCACGTTCCGGTGGCGCGCGGTAGCGTCGAGTTCGAGCTCGCGTTCCCGTGCGTCGAGTGGGCCGTTGCCGACGTGCCGGGGCAGGGGCTGCGGCGGCTCCCTTACTGCGCGGGCGCCACGCCGGGCTCGCCTTGCTTCCAGCTCGCCGGGCCCCTGCTGCCAACAACGACGGTCGGGATGATCGAGTGCGACGATCCGGCCGACGCCGCGTACTGCGGCCAGTCGGCGACGCTCGCGCGCACCGAGTACGACCAGACGATCGATCTCGCGGAGGAGCCGAAGTTCGACGCCGAGGGCGGCGTGCTGGTGGACCTGATCGAGTTCTTCTGCCATCTGCTCGGGCCGATCGCGGTCGCCGGCGGCTGCAACGCGGACGACATCTCGACGAAGAAGCTGACGAGCCAGCTCGACGCCTCCCTCTTCCGCCAGACGCTCTTTCGCGCACTCCCGGGGTGCCCCGCCGTCGGCGTGTCGTCCAAGGGCGACGTGAGCTTCGACTTCCGCGAGCTCGACGCCTGCCCGCCCGGCGCCGCCAATCCGGCGTGCGCGCAGCCGGGCGGATTCACCATCCCGGGAAGTCCCGACAACTCACGCGACGGCGTCTGGAAGCCCAAAGACTTCGCGACGGCGCAGCAGGCGTGGGGAATCGTCGGAGTTCCCAAGCGGAAGCTCCGCCGGCTCGCCAAGACGTGGCGCGACACGCTGCCGGTCTTCGTCGACGTGAAGCCCTCGACCAAGGACAAGGGTGTCGGAACGCTCACGGCGGAGCCGCCGCCGAAGCGCTTGAAACCCTTCGAGATCGACCATCTACTCGAGACCGTCTGTGCCGTGCAGCGCCTGTGCGCCGACGGCTTCAACCTCGCAGCGACACTCGCCGGCCTCTCGACCGCGCAGCTCGAGAGCTTGGTCGAAGGCGGCATCACGAACCTCGATCCCGCGATCGGACAGGCGCTCGTCGCCGACGACGCCTTCATGAGTGCGTGCGTCGAGCCGCACCATCCCTACCTCCCCGACACGCCGTTTACGCGGCTCGCGTCCCTCGGCGCGTGGGTCGCGGACGTCGCGGCCGAGGCCGCGAAGACGGGTCCGGGCTCATGCCGCGAAGAGGCGCCCGGCATCGAGGACCTCTACCCCGTGCCGGGCATCGTGCTCGCCATCACGACCGGCGGGGACAACGTGCCCGATCAGTTCGCCTTCGTGAACTTCCGCAAGGACAACCTGCCGGCCGACATCCCCGCTGCCGATCGGGCGACCTTCGGGTGCCGACACCTGAAGGCCTCCTATCTCCCGCCGGCCGACATCCCCACCTGTACGGGCGGCAAGACCGAGTCCGGCGCGGACTGCGGCACGGTTCCGGGCGACGCCTGCGCCGATCTCCGCGACGCGCCGACGAGCTACCTCTTCGAGACCGAGAATCATCCGAACGGCGACTGGTCGCCGTTTCATCGCTGCAGCTTCGACATCGACACGAATGCGCCGCTCGTCTGCAAGCGCCAGCTCTTTCCCGGCGCAGGTACGAACTACGGCGGCATCTGCAAATTCTGCGGCCTGCCGCGGGGCGAGTCGCCCGGACTCTACACGATGCAAGGTTGCCCAGTGGAGGACGGCGGCGATTGTCCCGAGGGATACGACGCCGGTGCCGACGGGAAGTGCTGGCTCGTCGAGACCGGTCAGCCGGAGTGGGAATGCCAGGCGGGCTGTCGCGAGATCTACGGGTCGACGGGCTACTGCCTCCATCCGGGCGCGTGGCGGGACTGGCTCGAGGACACTAACCCCACCGCCAACGCCGCGATCACCGCCGCGAAGATCGCTGGTAGCTACTACGCCGAAGGCATCTGCGCGGAGTGGGTGTGCGATGCCGATGGGATCGACTGCGCGGCGGCGGGGCTCGCGTGCTCGAACGATGCCTGCGCGACCGAGTGTACCGATACCGCCGACTGCGACCCGTTCACGGGCTTCCCGCTTCGCTATCCGGCCGGCTTCGAGTGCTCGGTCGCGCACACCTGCCGGCTGCCGTGAGCGCGAATCAGAAGGGCGGCAGAAGGTCGTCGCTCAGCACGGCGACGCCGGGGAGAGCCGTGAGCTCGAGTCGCACCCCGCGCCGCACGGTCGCGATCTCGCGATAGCCGCGGCGGCGACGGTCGGGATCGCGCATGACCTCGATGTGGGCGTCGCGCAGGTTGACGATCCAGTATTCGGGCACGCCGTCGCCGGCGTAGATGCGCGACTTGCCGTCTGATAGCGGCGCTTATGCAAACTGGCCGCTAGTGGTTCCTATGCCCGGTCTGTACAGGGACGGTGTTTCTCCGACACCCCGCGGCGACCGCGAGGGGGACCGCCCGACGGCCGCCGGCTGGCGCGCGGCCGCGGTGGTGGGCGCGGGTCTCTGCCTCGGCGGCAACGGCGGCGTGGTGTGGGCGGAGCAATACGTCACCTCCGGCCTGGCGGCGCTGATCGTGTCCACGCTGCCGCTCTGGATGGCGCTGCTCGGCCGCGTCTTCTTCGGCGTCGCGATCTCGCCCCGCGCGATCGTCGGGCTCGTGCTGGGGCTGGGAGGCGTCATGCTGCTCGTCGGTCCCATCGAGACCGGCGGGGCGCACGTCATGGGCGCGCTGGCGCGTTCACGCTGCCGGCGGTCTCGTCGCTGGTCTATCTGATCGTGGTCGGCTCGCTCGTGGGATTCACGGCCTACGGCTGGCTGCTCGTCACGGCGCCCGTGGCCCTCGTCTCGACTTACGCGTACGTGAATCCGGTGGTGGCCGTGTGGCTCGGCTAACTCGTGCTCGGCGAGCCGGTGACGCCGCGCCTCGTCGTGGCGGGGGCGGCGATCGTCATCGCCGTGGCGCTCATCGCGAGCGGGCGCGGATCGATGCCCTTCTGCGCGGACGCCTTGCGGACCGCGTTCGCCATGTTCGCGTTGACGATGCGCAAGATGCCGTCGGCGGCCGCGGTGACGGAGAGGCCGAGCGGCTTGGCGATGCGCTCGCGGATGGCGGCGGCCGCCCCGTCCGCGTCGAGCCGCATCGTGCCGCCGCAGAAGCGCTCGGGATTGAGGAACCCGAGGACCACGTTGGCGTCGGTGACCGTGGGCTCGGTTCCGCCGCGTCCATAACACGCGGGGCCTGGCTCGGCGCCGGCGCTCCGCGGTCCCACTTTGAGCGCGCCCGACTCCACGCGTGCGATCGAGCCGCCGCCCGCGCCCACCGTCTGCACGTCCACCATCGGCAGCCCGACCAGGTAGCGGTGGTGCCAGTTCCACGACGGCCTTCTGCGCGACGTAGCCGCCGGGCATGACGCCGCGTCGAGCGGCACGATCACGTTGCCTTCGAAGTCGAGCCGCTCGGGGACGCCGTAGCGCTGGCGGCGCGGACAGATGGGGCGGGGCGGCGGGAGCGCCGGGTCCCAGATGTCCTCCTTGTAGCCGCGCCGGATCTCGATCTCGTCCCGGTGGCCCTCGCTGGTGACGAGCCCCGTCACCGCGCCGGACATTTCGATCATCGTGTTGTCGGCGGTGGTGGTGCCGTGCACGACCGTGCTCGTCTTCCCGAGCAGGTCGGACAGCGTGCCGCCGAGCCGTGCCGCGAGCTGGCGGATGCCGCCCAGCACGCCCTCGGACTGGTCGCGCGGCGTCGTCGGATCTTTGTCGATCGTGAGCCGGCCGTCGTGGACGAGCACGACGTCGGTGAACGTGCCGCCGACGTCGATGCCGATGCGATAGCCCCCGCGTGCCACGGTCCGCGGTGGCTACAGTGGAAGCCCGCCGGGTGGCAAGACGAGCGCCGTCCTGCTTGAATGGCGGGAACTACTCGGCCGCCGGAGAGGCGGCCCATGGGGAGCGAGACGGAAAAATGACCAATCGATTCAAGGTGGGAGTGGTGGTGGCGCTGGCGGCGGCGTTGGCGACGGGGCCGATGCTGGGCAGCGAGGCGTGGGCGGGGAAGAAGAAGTCGTCGATCAAGGCCCGGATCAACGACGCCAAGTTCAAGGTGAACCGCAAGCCGGGTGCCACGGCGGCCGGGGGGAGCTACGACGACATCACGGGGATCCTCAACATCGTCGGGGGCAGCGCCAAGCTGTCGGGACGGGGACTCAACACGACGGTCGATCTGAAGGTGCTCTCGCTCACGACGACGGTCGACAACCTCGCCACCGCGGCGTTCCCGCTTACGGTGCCGGTCGAGCTCACGACGTTCTCCCGCGTCGTCAATCAGGCCGGGGTGCCGATCAGCACCGAAATCTGGGCCGGCGAGGGCATCACGCTGACCATCACGAGCTACAAAGACGGGCGCATCAAGGCGACCTTCGAAGGCACGATTCCGGCCGAGGAGGGCGCGGCGGCCGACGCCATCGTCGAGGACGGCAAGCTGAGCGTGCTGCTGAACGCCCCCGCCATCTGAGCGGCGTTCGCGGCGACCTGCGTACGGCCCGCTCCGGTTCCCGCCGGGGCGGGCCGTCGTGTTAGAAGGGACCCCATGTCGCTCCTGCGGTTTCTGGGCCTGGGAACTCCGGACGGCGCCGGCGACGGCGCCGAACTCGCCAGCGTGCGCCGGATCATCGACGCGCTCGAACGCATGGATCCCGACGGCGCGCGCCGGCTGGCGCGGTTCGCCTACGTGCTCGGGCGCGTTGCCCACGCGGACTCGGCCGTCGGTGCCGAGGAGACGCGCGCCATGGAGCGCATCCTGATGGACCGGGGCCGGCTGAGCGAGGCGCAAGCGGCCTTGGTGGTGCAGATCGCCAAGAGTCAGAACGCCCTCTTCGGCGGTACCGACGACTATCTCGTGACCCGCGAATTCGCCGCCGGGGCCACGCGCGAGGAGAAACTCGCGCTGCTCGACTGTTGTTTCGCCGTCTCCGCGGCCGACCGGGCGATCGGCGGAGAAGAAGAGGTGGAGTTGAAGCAGATCGCCACCCAGCTCGGGCTCACGCAGGCCGACCTGGTCGCGGCCCGCGGCGCCTACCGCGACTACCTCGCCGTGCTCAAGCGTCCGGGCGCGTAGGCGCATGCCGGCCGCCGCCGACACGACGCTGCGCGCCGACGCCGTGGTGATCGGCACGGGCGCGGGCGGAGGGCCGGCGGCCGCGGTGCTGGCGGAACGCGGGCTGCGCGTCCTCGTCCTCGACGCCGGACCGCATCTTTGCACCGACGACTTCACCGGCGACGAAGGAGAGATGACGGCGCGCCGCTACCGGATGAGCCTCGCTCCGGCGTCGGCGATGGCGCTCTACGCCGGCGAGTGCGTGGGCGGCTCGACCGTCATCAACGACGCGCTCTGCTTCCGCCCTCCGCCCGAGATCCTGCGTGCCGGGCGCGACGAACACGGGCTCGCGGGGCTCACCGAGCCGGCGCTGGGCCCGTTCGTCGAGCAGGTCTGGCGCGACGTGCACGCCGAGCCCACTGGCCGCGCGCACACCAGCAGGAACGCCGAGCGGCTCGAGCGCGGCGCCAGCTCGCTCGGCTGGTCCGGGGCGTCCACGCCGCGCAACGTCGTCGGCTGCGCCAACCTCGGGCTCTGCAACCTGGGCTGCCCGAGCGGCGCCAAACAGTCGACGCTGCTCGCCTACGTGCCGCGCGCCGAACGGGCCGGCGCGCGCGTGCTGGCGTCCACGCGGGCCGAACGGCTCGTGATCGCCGGCGGGCAGGTGCGCGGGGTGGACGCGGTCGCGGTCGATCCGGCCACGCGCCTGGCGGCGGGGGCCGTCCGTATCGAGGCGCCCGTCGTCTGCGTCGCCGTAGCGTCGTATATCGGGAGCGAGGGGGGATGGCGCAGGGTCTGATATGGGGAGGTCCCGTCAACTCGCCGCTTTGCGTTTTCTACGCTCCCATGTGGCGGGCGTGGCTGCGCGTATGAAGCGGCGAGCCGCCCGCGAGGTCGCCTTGCACTACGACGTCTCCAACGAGTTCTACGCCTGCTTCCTCGATCCACGCATGGTCTACACGTGCGCGTACTACCGGCGCCCGGACGGCGATCTCGCCACCGCACAGGAGGAGAAGCTCGAGCTGGTCTGTCGCAAGCTCGGGCTCGTTCCCGGCGAGCGCCTCCTCGATCTCGGCTGCGGCTGGGGCGCGCTGGCGCTCTAGGCGGCGGAGCGGTGGGGCGTGTTGGCCCACGGGGTCACGCTTTCGGCGGCGCAGACGGCGTGGGCCATCGAGGCCGCGCGGCGCGCCGGTCTCGCCACGCGAGTCCGCATCGAGCGCGCCGACTGGCGCGACGTCTCGGGCGAGCGGCCCTACGACAAGGTCGCGGCCGTCGGCCTGATCGAGCACGTGGGCGCGACGCGGCAGCAGGCCTACTTCGACCACGTGCACCGGCTGCTCGCGCCCGGCGGGCTCTTCCTCAACCACGGGATCACATGTCGTCCCCACGTCCGTCGGAGCAGCGAGATGGAGTTCCTGCGGCGCCACGTCTTCCCGGGCGGGGAGCTGACCCCGGTCGGCCAAGTGGTAACCGGTCTGGAACGGGCCGGCTTCGAGATCGTGGACGTCGAGGATCTCGGAGCGCACTACGCGCGCACGACCCGCCACTGGGTCGAGCGGCTCGAAGCCCACGCCGCGCGGGCGCGCGCGCTCGTGGGCGAGCGCGTCTATCGCACGTTCCTCGCCTATCTCGCCGGTGCCTCCGTGGCCTTCGAGGAAGGCGCGATCTCGCTGCACCAGGTGGTCGGCGCACGCCGCGGCGGCGCCCGCGTGCTGCGCACGCGCGAGTCGATCTACGCGGCCCCCTGGCGCGCGCAGATCGATCGCGCATCGTAGCGCCGGTCAGGTCGCTAGGTCGCCCGGCCAGGGACCGTCTTCACTCGGCATCGTCCGCGACACCCAGTGCGTCCTGATGCCAGAACTGGTCGCCCAGGGAAGACAGCCGCGCGGCGGTGCCGTAGAGCACGTTGACCGCGCCCGCGTCGACGATGGCACCGATGTCCTCTCCGGGCACACCGATCGCCAGGTCGGCGAAGCCGTCGCCATTGAAATCGCCGTGCGCCAGGGCGCAGCCGAAATGGTCTCCCTCCTCGGCCATGTCCTCGATCGCCGGCTGGTCCTGGTGCCAGACCTGATTGCCCGCGGCGCCGAGCCCCGGGGCTGCACCGTAGAGCACGTTCACCGCGCCCGCTTCGACGTTGACGCCGACACTCTCGTCGGGCACCCCGCTCGCAAGATCGGCGAAGCCGTCGCCGTTGAAGTCACCAGCCGTGAGCGCGCTTCCGAAGTGATCCTTCTCCTCGGAGACGTCGCCCACACCCAGGATGTCCTGGTCCCAGAGCTGACTGTTCGTGGCCGAGAGCCCCGAGACTCTGCCGTAGAGCACGTTGACCGCGCCCGCCTCGACGATGCTCGCGGCATCTTCACCCGGCACGCCGATCGCCAGGTCGGCGAAGCCGTCGCCATTGAAGTCACCTGTAGCCAGAGCGCTCCCGAAGAGGTCTCCCGCCTCGGGGCAGTCTTCCACGTCCTCGGTACCCTGATCGAAGCGCTGGCTGCCCGACCCGGAAAGGCGCACGGCGGCGCCGTAGAGCACGGTCACCGCACCCGCATCGGTGCTGCCGCCAACGTCGGCACCGGGGATCCCGATCGCCAGGTCGGCGAAGCCGTCGCCATTGAAGTCACCCGCGGTGACGGCGCTCCCGAATCGGTATCCGGTCGCGGAGGAGTCCGCCACGTCCGGGTCGTCGCGAGTCCAGAACTGGCTGACGATCGAGCTGAGGCCCCCGGCGCTCCCATAGAGGACGTTCACCGCGCCCGCGTCGACGGCGGTCCCGACATCCTCACCCGGTACACCGATCGCCAGGTCGACGAAGCCATCCCGATCGAAATCCCCGGCCGCGAGCGCACTCCCGAACCGGTCTCCCGCTTCGGCGAGGTCGTCCACCATGGGGTCGGTCTGGTCCCAGAGCTGCGAACCGGCCGCGGCGAGACCGCTTGGTCTGCCGTACAGGATCCGCGTCGCGCCGGCATCGGAGTCCCTCCCGGGGATGCCAATCGCCAGATCGCAGAACCCGTCGGAATTGAAATCGTCCGCGGCGAGCGCGCTGCCGTAGCGATCCCCCGCCTGGGCGGTGCCGCCGACCAGCGGGCTGTCTTCGCTCCAGAACTGGTTGCCCGCGTCGGAGAGACGGGGCGGCCCGCCATAGAGAACGTTGACGGCTCCGGCATCGACGACGGTTCCAATGTCCTCGAGGGGGACCCCGACGGCGAGATCCGCGAAGCCGTCACCGTTGAAATCGCAGGCGGTGGTGGCCGCGCCGAACCGATCGCCGTCGCCCGGCAAGGTCTGCAACTGGCAGGTGGCGTCGCACATCTCGGTCGCCGCGCACTGGTCGTGGACGTCCGGCGGGTCGCACGCCTCGCCGGGCTCGACGATGCCATTCCCGCACGCCGCCGCGAGGCATGTCAGGGTGGTGAGCTTGTCGGACGACGACCGACCGACGCAGAACCCACCTGTCACGTGGGCCATCCGTCCCACCTTGAGCAGGGCGTTCGGAGCCGACAGAAACGCCTGCAGATCGCTGCTCTGGCTCAAGCGAACCAGGTCTCCGGCCACGACGAGGTCTGGTACCTGCGTACCGGCATCGGGACCGAGGAAGCTGCCGTTGAGGAGGCGCAACGTACCGACGACGTTGATCGTGCTCTGCACGCCGCCCGTGGTTTCGATCCTCGCGGCCCGGCCCGTCCTCACCGAGCAGAACGTGAACGTGCCGGGCGCGAGCGTGAGGGTACCGCCGTTGCCGATGATGAGGCGGCCGTAACTTCCCGGGGCGAGCGGCCCGCTGGAACCTCCCGTCGGAACGAGGACGTCCGAGGTGCCGCATGTGAATGATGGGATCGGGCAGAACGGGGCCGCGAGAGGCAGGATCGCCGGCGTATGAGTGCCGTGTACAATCGCTCCCGGGCCCTGCCAGAGAACGTTGGCCTGGACATCGGGGACGCTCGAGCCGCTGCCGAGCCTCACGTGGTCGCCCGCGACCGCGTGTCCGTCGGTCACGAGCACGTCCTTGCCGAGGCGGAAGAGCCCGCCCCGGTCGTTGGCACCGATCCCTCCGTCGACCGTACCGCCGTTGCCGATCTTTCCGCTCGTCCGGACCAGAAACGACCATGGCGGACAGGTGGTCGTGGTGGTCGTACTCGCCGGCGTCGACGTGCACGGACCGCTGGCCGCGAGGTCGGGCATCTCCTCGTCCGGGACGTTCGCCTCCATCGTGGACTCGAAATCTCCCGATGCCGGCACCGCCCACAGGGCGTCGCCGGGAGGCGGATTCTCGACCGGCTCCGGATCGTCGAAGCGCGACGCGTTCACCGCCGAACCGAACGCCGCCGACAATGCATAGTACTGCGCGATCGACAATCCCACCGTGTGATCTGCGAAGCGAGCCACGTTGATCAACCTCGCTAGGAACAACGGCTCCCAGCGTCGGGGAGGAATCCCCGCCGTGAAGGTGAATTGGTGCTCTCGACTCGAGCTCATCATGATCGACCGCGGCACGAGCTCGAGGTCACCTGCACCCGATGCGTCGTTGCCGTTCCACGCCCCTCCCGAAAAACAACTCACGTTGATGAACAGCTTGAACACGCCGGGAGCGAACTGCGCGAATTTGGCGCGCAGATCGTCGTCCGTGACCGCGGAGTGGTCGGGGAAGAACAGGACTTCGTCGTGCGTATCGAAGGCTGGGAGTCGCTCGAAATCGGCAAAGGGGAAGGGCAGGAAGCGATAATCGTACTTGCTGCCGTGACCGAAGTAGAGCACCACGAACAGATCGCCCGCCTGCAGGGCCTCCGCGCCCCCAGCGATGAATGGCGTAAAGGCGTTGAGGAATCTCGTGCGATTCGTGTTGCCGGGCAGCTCGACGATGTTGCCGCCGAGGCCGCGACGCCAGTTTGGCCAGGTCGCGAATGCCGCCGCCAGCTCCGCTCGCGACAGCGCCAGGTTGTTGTCGAACGCCGGACCGCCCGGGTAGTTCGGCGCGACCATGATGGCTTGATAGCCGACGCCGTTCATCCTGATCGGCGCCGCCTCGGTGGTCGTCTCTCCGAGGAGCAGCATGGCAGCCGCCATCGTGCCGGACCATGCGCGCATGGCCGTCACCTTCGCGAGTCGCATCGTGACCTCCCTCGATAGTCGGGCGGAGTATCCGATTCCGGAACGGCGAGGGTCAAGAAAAAACGCCTCGTGATCGAGCTAGAGAGCACCATCCCTTGAAAGCCCTGCCCCACCGGTTGCGGGGCTTGTCGACGGGTTCGAGGCCGTAGCTACCTGCTCGCCGGCTCTCCTGGCCCGGAAGCGTGCCGGAGATCGGGCCGAAGGGCAGTCGATCCGGTGTCGGTGATCACTTCCTTTCCCCCCTTGTGAGCTGAGATTTTTCACAAGGTTTCCCCCCTGCGGGGTGGGAGATTTTCACAAGCATTCCCCCCTTCGTGGGCCGCGTGACCTGGCCCATACGTCCCTCTTCAGCCGGTCGAGCAAGCCGGCCGCGGAGGAGGAGGCGGATGGCGTATCGGGAGGTCGCGATGGTCGACGTGAAGGAAGTGCTGCGGCTCTGGCTGGCGGGCATGGCCCGCAAACGGATCGCCGCCCAGCTCGGGCTCGATCCGAAGACGGTACGGCGCTACGTGCGGACCGCCCTGCGCACGGGGCTGCGGCCCGAGGCAGGCGTCGGTGCGCTTACCGACGAGCAGGTGGCGGTGGTGCGGGTCGCCCTCAAGGCCGTGCGGACCCGGCCGCATGGGGCAGCGTGGGTCGAGTGCGTGCGCCACGAGGCCACGATCGCCGGCTATCTCCGGCAAGGCGTGCGGCTCACCAAGATCCGCAAGCTCTTGCGGCGCCAGGGCGTCGAGCTGCCGTACCCGACGCTGCGCCGCTTTGCGATCGCGGTGCTCGGCTTCGGGCGCACGGCGCCGACCGTGCCGATCGCCGACTGCGGCCCTGGCGAGGAAGTCCAAGTCGACACGGG
>DATMAZ010000191.1:0-8522 GCA_035559675.1 Candidatus Limnocylindria bacterium | reverse complement strand
GCGCGCGCGGAGGTGCCGGCGTCCGTGCACCGCGCGCGCATGGACGCGGTGAATCCGAAGTACGTGCTCCGCAACTATCTGGCGCAGCTCGCGATCGACCGGCTGGCGGAAGGCGACGGGTCGCTGCTGCGTGAGCTGCAGGACGTGCTTCGCGCCCCGTACGCGGAGCAGCCGGAGCACGCCGCGCTCGCCGCCAAGCGCCCCGAGTGGGCGCGCCACCGCCCCGGCTGCTCGATGCTGTCGTGCAGCTCGTGAACGCGGCGGCGTCCCGCGACGCGCGCCGCATCGTCGCGACCCGCGCGCTGCGCGGGTTCGCCGACGGTCTGGTGAGCGTGCTGCTCGCCGGATACTTGACGCGCCTCGGCTTCTCCCCGGTCGAAGTGGGCGCGATCGTCGCCGGCACGCTGCTCGGCTCGGCCGTGCTCACGATCGCGATCGGGCTGTTGGCGCACCGGCTGGCGCTGCGGCGAGTCCTGCTCGGCGCCTCCCTGCTGATGGTGGCAACGGGGGTGGCCTTCGCCGGCTTTACGACCTTCTGGCCGCTGCTGGCGGTCGCCGTGGTGGGCACGCTCAACCCGTCGACCGGCGACGTGAGCGTTTTCTTACCCGTCGAGCAGGCCGTGCTCGCCGACGCCACCGACGGGCACGAGCGCACGCGGCTGTTCGCCTGGTACAACACGGCCGGCAATCTCGCCGGGGCGCTCGGCTCGCTGGCGAGCGGGCTTCCGGCGCTGGCGGCCCATCGCTGGGAGCTGGACGTCGCCCTGGCGGAGCGTTGCGGGTTCTTCGTCTACGCGCTCACGGCCGTCGTGCTGGCCGGCGTGTACCTGCAGCTCGCACCGGGAGCGCCGCACCGGGCGGCGGCGGCGCGGGCACCGCTGGCGCGCTCGCGCCGGACGGTGACGCGGCTCGCCGCGCTCTTCGCGCTCGATTCGTTTGGCGGCGGCTTCGCGGTGCAGACGCTGGTCGTGCTCTGGCTCTACCAGCGCTTCGGGCTCGCCATGGAGACGATGGCGAGCGTTTTCTTCCTGGCGGGGCTTGCCAGCGCCGTCTCGCAGCTCGCCTCGCCCTGGCTCGCCGCCCGCATCGGGCTCGTGCAGACCATGGTCTACACGCATCTGCCCGGCAACGCGTTTCTGATCGCGGCCGGCCTGGCTCCGACGGCGCCGTGGGCCGTGGGGTTTCTTCTCGCCCGGGCGGCGCTCTCGCAGATGGACGTGCCGGCGCGGCAGGCCTACGTCATGGCGGTCGTGCCGCCCGAGGAGCGCGCCGCGGCCGCCAGCGTTACCAACGTGCCGCGGAGCCTCATGGCGGCCGTCCCGCCCCTGTTTACCGGCGTGATGCTCGCGCACTCGTCGATCGGCTGGCCGCTGGTGGTGGGCGGCGCGCTGAAGATCGTTTACGACCTGCTGCTGCTCGCCGGATTCCGCAAGCGGACTGCGGCGTGACGCGGTCGTCGATTGGCGGCGTGCAGGGCGGGCATGCTATACGCCCGCGTCCATGATGAGCAGGATGCTCGCGGCCGCGCTGGCGGTCGCCGCGATCGTCGCAGCGGGCGGCCACGCCGAGGCCAAGTGGAAGTGTGAGGTCGAGCCCAAGTGTCCGGACGCGGATGCGGTGGCGGTGGTTCGTGCGGCCATCGAGCAAGCGTGCCCGTGTGAAGGCGCGGCCAACGCCAAGCGGTTCAAGCAGTGCTTCAAGCCGGTGCTGAAGTCCGTCGCGCGCGAGTTCGGGCCGAGCGCCATGCCCAAGGCGTGCCAGAAGGAGATCAAGCGCGCGCTCGTGAACTCGCGCTGCGGGCGTCCGGGATACGTGCTCTGTCGGACGACCAGCAAGAAGGGGAGCGTGAGCTGCAAGCCGGTGTTCGCCGACAAGTGCGAGGATCCCTTTCCGCCGGTGAACGCCTGCGGGGTGGTGGTGAGCTGCGCCGAGGCGTGCAATCCGGCGCTCTGCAGCACGACGACCACGGCGCCGCCGACGACCACCGTCACGTCCACCACCGTCACCACCACGACGACGAGCACGTCCACGACCAGCAGCTCCTCGACCAGCAGCAGCACGTCATCCAGCAGCACGTCGAGCACCAGCTCCACCACGAGCAGCAGCTCGACCAGCAGCACGTCCACCACCACGGTGACGACCAGCACGTCCACGACCACCTCGAGCAGCACGTCGAGCAGTACCTCGACGTCGACCAGCAGCACGTCGAGCACCGCGGAGACGACCAGCACGTCGACCACCACCTCGAGCACCACCTCCACCACCGCGAGTACGCTCGCCACCACGACCAGCACGCTACCCACCACCACGTCGACGACGGCGCCGTCGTCCACCACCACGTCGACCACCGAGCCGTCGACGACGTCGACCTCGGTGTCGTCCACCACGTCGACCACCGAGCCGTCGACGACGTCAACCTCGGTGTCGTCCACCACGTCGACCACCGAGCCGTCGACGTCGTCGACCTCGGTGTCGTCCACCACGTCGACCACCGAGCCGTCGACGTCGACGACCACCACCACCACCACGACGAGCACGACCAATACCACGCTCTAGGCGTGGCATGCCGCGCTCGCCGACGGAGCGGGTTGCGGTCTGGCGGGCGAACACGACGGCCGGAACCGCGCCGGCGTCCACGGCCGGGTCGAGCAGCCGATCGGCTTCGAAGCCGGTCACCTCCAGTGCGGCCGGAACCACGCGGGCCCAGACGGGGAGGGTGTCCGGACCGCCCGCGGCGCCCGAACGGTGCCAGGAGGGGTGCCAGCGCCCGGTTGACAGCAGCCGGCGGAGTGCGCCAGAGTCCGCCCACCGATTCTTGAGGCGCCTTCGTCGTCGGGATGGGCGTGCTCCGAATTTTGGAGGCGTTCATGTCGTTCGTCCCGCGGACTCGTCGATCGCGCGCCCGCTCCACCCGGGAGTTCCGGGTCTGGGCAGTCGGCAGCCGCGCGTACGTGCACTGCGGGACCGAGGCCGCCGTGGTGCTCACCGACGAGTACGAGCGCGTGGCGAACGCCACGCTCGAAGACGGCGTCGAGGTCGAGGTGTGCGCCTGGCGCCCGCACGGCATGGCGGGCCCGCGCTACCACGTGCGCGCCTGTGACGACGGTGTCGATGGATGGATCGGCGGCGAGTACCTGCGCGCCACGCGCGAGCCCCCGCCGGCCGCGCCCCCGGAGGAGCCGGGTCCGGCGCTCAGGTCCGCGGCCGGATTCGTGTCGTACTCGCGCCGCTTCGGGCAGCGCTGAGCGGCGCGGCCGCCGCATTGCACTGGCCGCTGCGCCCCGCTACAGCCGGTCCATCAGCGCGAACGGAGGGACCGATGGCCAGCAGCGTGGACGAGTGGCGGCACACGGCCTGCATCCTCTGCGAGTGCAACTGTGGCCTCGAGGTTCAGCTTGGCGGCCCCGGCGGCCGCCACATCGAGAAGGTCCGCGGTGACCGCGCGCACCCCGCATCCCGGGGCTACGCCTGCGAGAAGGCGCACCGCATCGACTACTACCAGAACGGTCCCGACCGGGTGACGGCGCCGCTGCGGCGGCGGCCCGACGGCACGTTCGAGGAGATCGACTGGGACACCGCCATTGGCGAGGTCGCCGCGGGCTTGCTCCGCGTGCGCGACACGGCGGGTCCGGAGGCGATCTTCTACTTCGGCGGCGGCGGGCAGGGGAACCACCTCCCGGGCGGCTACGCCGCGGCCACCATGCGGGCGCTCGGCGCGGTCTACCGCTCGAACGCGCTCGCGCAGGAAAAGACGGGCGAGTTCTGGGTGAACGGCCGCATGCTGGGCGCGCCCGTGCGCGGCGACTTCGAGCACGCGGAGGTGGCGCTCTTCATCGGCAAGAATCCGTACCAGTCCCACGGCATGCCGCGCGCTCGCGTCACCTTGAAGGAGATCGCGCGCGACCCGGGGCGCACGTTGATCGTGGTCGATCCCCGCCGCAGCGAAACCGCGGAGTTGGCCGACATCCACCTGCAGGTGCGGCCGGGGCGGGACGCGTGGCTGCTGGCCGCGCTGGTGGGCGTGCTCGTGCAGGAGAAGCTCATGGCCGAGCGCTGGCTCGCGGAGCACGCCACCGGGGTGGACGAGATCGTCGCCGCCTTCGAGGCCGTGCCGGTGGCGCGGTACTGCGAGATCGCCGGGGTGCCCGAGGACCTCGTGCGTCGCACCGCGCGCCGCATCGCCGGCGCCCGCAGCGTGGCAGTCGCCGAGGATCTCGGCATCCAGATGAACCGGCACTCGACGCTCAACAGCTACCTCGAGAAGCTGCTCTGGCTGCTCACCGGCAACTTCGCCGTCCCCGGCGCGCAGTACGTGCCGGCCATGCTGGTGAATCTCGCCAGCAGCGCGCCCGACGGCGTCGACGGCGGCAAGCCGGCGCGCACCAGCCCGGTGGTGGGCGCGCGCATCATCTCGGGGCTCGTCCCCTGCAACGTGATTCCCGACGAGATCCTCACCGATCATCCGCGGCGCTATCGCGCGATGGTGGTGGAGAGCGGCAACCCGGCGCACTCGCTGGCCGACAGCCAGCGCATGCGGCAGGCCCTGCGGGCGCTCGAGCTGCTGGTCGTGATCGACGTTGCGATGACCGAGACGGCGCGGCTCGCCCACTACGTGCTGCCGGTGCCGTCGCAGTACGAGAAGTACGAGGCGACGTTCTTCAACTTCGACTTCCCGGAAAACGCCTTCCACCTCCGCCGGCCGCTGTTCGAGGCGCCCGCGGGCACGCTGCCGGAGGCCGAGATCCATGCCCGCCTGGTGGAGGCGATCGGCTTCGTCACGCCCGCGGATCTGGCTCCGCTCGCTGCGGCCGCGGCGGAAGGGCGTGCCGCCTTCGCGCAGGCGTTCTTCGCGGCGCTCGCCGCCAACCCGAAGCTCGAGCGCGTGCTGCCCGTCGTCCTCTATCGAACGCTCGGCCCGACGCTGCCGAACGGCGCGGCGGCGGCCGCACCGCTCTGGGGCATCTGCCAGCTGTTCGCCTTGCACCACGGCGAGTCGCTGCGCCGCGCCGGCTTCACCGGCGAGAACCCCGGCGAGCAGCTCTTCGACGCCATCCTCGCGAGCCCGTCGGGCGTGGTGTTCGCGGTGGACGAGTACGACGTGAGCTGGCGGCGCGTGCGCACGCCGGACGGCAAGCTGCGCCTGGTGATCCCGGAGCTGCTGGCCGAGCTCGCGGTGCTCGGCGAGGAGCCCGTGGCCGCGCCGCCCGAGCTCCCGCTCGTCCTCTCGGCGGGCGAGCGCCGCTCCTGGACCGCCAACACGATCTTTCGCGATCCGCGGTGGCGCAAGAAGGACGCCGACGGCGCGCTCCGGGTGAGCCCCGCCGATGCCATGCGCATCGGGCTGCGCGACGGCGGCCGCGCGCGGCTCACCACCAAGCGCGGCAGCGTCGAGACGGTCGTCGAGGTCTCGCCGATGATGCAGCCCGGGCACGTCTCGTTGCCGAACGGCCTCGGCTGCCTCTATCCGGACGAGGCCGGTCGGCTTCGCCGCCCCGGGGTGGCGCCGAACGAGCTCACCGCCAGCGAAGACCGCGACCCGATCGCCGGCACGCCCTGGCACAAGCACGTGCCCGCCCGCGTCGAGGCCCTCGACTGAGGTCCCGGGGCGCCGGCTGCCGGCGCCCCGGGGGCGCCAACGAATGTGGTTGCGCGCGGGGTCGTGTTCGAGGCATAGAAGCCTGTCTCTGTAGCTGCGCGCGAGCGCATCCAGGCCGCCGGCGAGGCGGCGGCAGCTCTCGCTCCTGGCAACGGCGACCAATCCAATCCGGCCGGGAGTGTGCCATGCTCGAGGCGAGCGAGCGGAGCGATCGAAGCGGCGGCTGCCGCGGGGCGGTCTGAGAGGCCGGCATGGAGACGCTGCACGTGGTGCTCCCGTCCCAGGTCCTGTCCGTGCGCGGCCGCAGCCGGGCAGAGCCGCAGCGGCGGCTCATGCTGGCCGTGCTGCAGGCGGTCGTCGACGACGTCGTGGCGGGCGCGGCCGGCCGCCGGGCGGTGCTCGGCGACGCGCGCGCCTACGAGCAGGCGCTCGCCTACGTCGAGAGCCGCGACCGCTCCTGGCCGTTCAGCTTCGAGAACATCTGCGAGACCATGGGGCTCGACGCCGAGGGTATTCGCCGTACGCTCAGCCGCTACGGCCACGAGCCCGAGCAGCGTTCCGCCTAGCACCGCATTCTGCTAGAGCGGCGCTCGGATGAAGCGGATCGGCGGCATGCGGGCAGGCGCGCTGGCGCTCGCCCTCGGCTGCCTCGCCGCCTGCGCGGCGCCGATCCGCGTCGAGCGCGTGAGTCCGCGGCAGGCGTACCGCGAAGCCACGGACGACGTGCTCCGCGGCGGCCGGCCGAGCGAGATCACGCGCAACGTGCTGCGCCGCCGCTCGCTGCTCGACGTCTTCGAGCACGATCCCGACGCGGCGCTCGGTATGCTGCACGCCGACGCGGTGGGCGAGACGGGCGGCCGGCGGGAGCTGTTCGCGCTGGCCGAGCTGTCGTTCCTGCGCGCCGAGCAGACGCGGCGCCAGGACCGCTATCTCGCCGCCGCCGTGTACGCCTGGGCGTTTCTCTTTCCCCACGACCGCAGCGAGCTGCCCACGCGCTTCGACCCGCGCGCCCGGCTCATGTGCGACGTCTACAATCAAGCGGTTGCGGCGGCCGTCGCCGACGAGGGCAGGCTCGTGCTGCGCGGCGGCGAGCTGCCGCTGCCGTTCGGCACCCTCGAGGTCGCGTTCGATCCCAGCGAGCTCGACTGGGACGGCCGTCGCCTGACCGATTTCGTCTCCACCGCCGATCTGCGGGTGCACGGGCTGCGCAACCGCTATCGCCTGGCGGGCCTCGGCGCCCCGGCGGCGGCCCACGTGACGAAGGTCGCGCACGAACCCGCCGATCTGCTCGGTCCGGCCGGCCGCGTGCCGGTCACCGTGCTGCTGCGGCTCGACGGCGTGCGCGACGTGCTCGCCGAGCCGCGGATCCCGGCCCGGCTCGAGATCCACGTCGCGAGCGAGCGCGAGTGGACGGAGGTGGCGGGCGAGACGGTGCCGCTGGAGACGGAGCTCACCTCCACGCTGGCCACGAGCCTCGCCGAGAGTCGGTTCTGGAAGCTCGAGCTGCGGCGCTTCTTCGGCCGGCTGAGCGGTCTCCCGCTGCCGCCGAGCCTGGTGGCGAGCGCGCCGCACCGTGGCGGCAGGATTCCGGTGGTGTTCGTGCACGGCACGGCGTCGAGCCCGGGGCGCTGGGCCGACATGGTGAACGATCTCTGGAGCGAGCGGTTCTTCCGCGAGCACTACGAGGCGTGGGTGTTCAGCTACGACACCGGCAATCCGGTGGCGTATTCCGCGCGCGCGCTTCGCCGCGCGCTTCGCGGGGCGGTGCAGTCGATCGACCCCGAGCGGCGGGACTCGTGTCTTCGGCGGATGGTGGTGGTGGGGCACAGCCAGGGCGGACTGCTCGCCAAGATGACGGCGATCGACACCGGCGACCGCCTCTGGAACGGGATAGCGAGCCGGCCGCTCGCCGAGCTCCGGCTGCGGGAGAAGGAGCGCCGGCTGCTCGAGGAGATAATGTTCCTCGAGCCGCTGCCGTTCGTCGGCCGCGTGATCTTCATCGCTACGCCGCATGGGGGCAGCTACCAGGCGCTGCGCAGCGTGAGCGGCTTCATCGCGGGCTTCGTCAGCATCCCGAAGCAGATGCTGGAGCTCAGCCGCGACGTGGTGACGCTCAATCCGGACGCGCTCCGCGCCCACCTCTGGCGCGACGGCGTGCCCACCAGCATCAACGACATGACGCCCGGGAGCCCGTTCCAGCGGGCGCTGCAGAGCATCCCCGTCGTGCCGGAGGTTCCCGCACACTCGATCATCGCGCTCGACGGCGACGAGCCCTTCGAGATCGGCGGCGACGGCGTGGTGAAGTGCATGAGCGCGCGCATGTCGGGTGTGGAGTCGGAGCTGGTCGTGCGCTCCGGGCATTCGACCCAGTCGCATCCGGAGACGATCCAGGAGGTGAACCGCATCCTCCGGCTGCACGTGGCGCGTCTCGCCGAGCAGGGGCTCGCCTGCGGGCGGCCGTCGGAGCCGCAGGGCTCCTGAGTCAGCCGCTCTGCCGGGTCTTCGCGGTGCGGATGTAGCGCTGCAGGTCCTCGCGGTCGATCAGCGAGAGGATCTCGAGCCGGCCGCCCTCGAGCGGGCGGTAGATGAGCCGCACGTCGCTGGCGATGCGGATGCGGAAGTGGCCCGGGAGCCCTTCCAGCGGAATGGCCCGCAGGCTCGGGTGACGCCAGTCCTCGGCCAGGCGGAGGATCTTCTCGAAGGCCGTGCGCACGATCTTGCGGTCCCAGCGGCGGATGGACTCGTAGAACTCGTCGGTGAACAGCGGCAGGCTCCAGGTGCCGGCGCCGCCGGCACGCTCGCTCGTCTCGGCCGCGTCCGCGGGAGCCGCACGGGCTTCGTCGCGCGCGCGGAGCTGGGCGGCGAGCGCCGCCTCGGCGCTGCGCGCCTCGGCAAGCTCCTTCTCGACCGCCCGCGTGCGCCGCTC
>DATMAZ010000190.1:0-42176 GCA_035559675.1 Candidatus Limnocylindria bacterium | reverse complement strand
GGCCGAGGCGCGCGCCATGATCGCGCGGGCGCGCCGGCCGGTGGTGCTCGCCGGCGTCGAGATCCACCGCTTCGGCCTGCAGCGGCGGCTCCTGCACCTGCTCGAGCGCAGCGGCTTCCCGATCGCGGCCACACTGCTCGGAAAGAGCGTCGTCGGCGAGACTCACCCGCAGTATCTCGGCGTGTACGAGGGCGCGATCGGGCGGGACGACGTGCGCCGCGCCGTCGAATCGTCCGATTGCCTGCTGCTGCTCGGCGCGTTTCTCACCGACATCGACTTCGGCATGCTGGCTACCCGTTTCGACGAGGCGCGCACCGTGAACGCGACCGCCGAGCGCGTGAGCATCCGGCACCACCACTACGAGGACGTGCCGCTCGGCGAGTTCCTGAGCGGCCTGGCACGGGTCATACGGCGACGCCGGCAGGCCCGGCCGCGCCGGCGCCCGGCGGCGCCGTACGTGCCCCGCGGCTCGGCACCGATCACGGTGCGCCGCTTCTTCCAGCGCCTAAACGCGTTTCTGGACGCGCGCTCGGTGGTGATCTGCGACATCGGCGACAGCCTCTTCGGCGCCGCCGACCTCACCATCCACCAGCGCACCGAGTTCCTGAGCCCGGCGTACTACACCTCGATGGGCTTCGCCGTGCCCGCCGCGCTCGGTGTACAGATGGCGCGCCCGGCCGTGCGTCCCATCGTGATCGTCGGCGACGGGGCCTTCCAGATGACCGGGCACGAGCTCTCCTCGCTGGCCCGCTACGGCTCGCGCGCGCTGGTGTTCGTGCTGAACAATCGCGGCTACACGACCGAGCGCTTCATCCACGAGGGCCCGTACAACGACGTGCACGAGTGGGCATACCATCTGATGCCGCAGCTACTGCGTAGCGGCCGCGGCTTCGAGGTGCGCACCGAGGGCGATCTCGAGCGCGTGCTGCGGGCGGTCAGCGCCCCGGTGCACGACCTCTCGGTGGTGAACGTGCACCTCGATCCGCTCGACCGCTCCGCCGCGCTCGAACGCCTCACCCGCCGGCTCGGACGGCGCACCGGCCTCGAGCCACGACGCGGTGGCGCCCGTTGAGCGGTTGGACTACACCTCATCCATGCCGGACGATCTCGCCTTCCGCTCCGCTGTCGACCTCGCCAAGGCGCTGCGCCGCCGGGAGATCGGGTGTCGGGAGCTGCTCGAGCACTACGTGGCCCGGGTCGAGCGGCTGAACCCCACGCTCAACGCCGTGATCACTCTGGACCTCGAGGCCGCCCGCGCGCGCGCCGACGAGGCCGACGCCGCGCTGGCCGACGGCGAGTACTGGGGGCCGCTCCACGGCGTGCCCATGACCATCAAGGACACGTTCGAGACGATGGGGCTCAAGACGACGTGCGGGCATCCGCCGCTCGCCAATTACGTGCCGGGGCACGACGCCGTCGCGGTCGGACGGCTGGCGGCGGCCGGCGCGGTGTTCTTCGGCAAGACCAACGTCCCGACGCTCGCGGCCGACGTGCAGACCTACAACCCGCTCTTCGGCGTGACCTCGAATCCCTGGGACGCATCACGGACGTCCGGCGGGTCGTCGGGCGGAGCCGCGGCGGCGCTCGCCGCCGGGCTCACGGGCTTCGAGCTCGGCAGCGACATCGGCGGCTCCATCCGCACGCCGGCCAGCTGGTGCGGCATCTATGGCCACAAGCCGAGCTACCGCATCATCCCGACGCGCGGTCACATCCCGGGGCCGCCCGGCACGCTGGCGGAGCGCGATCTCAGCGTCGTCGGCCCGCTCGGCCGCGGCGTCAAGGACCTGGCACTCGGCCTCGACGTGCTCGTCGGACCGCTGCCGGAAGAGCAGGTCGCCTGGTCGCTGCAGCTGCCGCCGTCCCGCCACGACCATCTGCGCGAGTACCGGGTCGGCTTCTGGTTCGACGACCCCGCCTACCCCGTCGACGGCGAGGTGCGCGCCGTGCTGGACGCGGCCGTCGCCGCGCTCCGCCGGGCCGGCTGCGCGGTGTCCGACGCTCGTCCCGCGATCGATCTTCCGGGGGCCGTGCGCACGTATTTCCAGCTGCTGTTCCCCGTCGTGCTCTGCGACATGCCCGACGAGGCGTTCGCTGAGATGGTCGCGGCGGCCGCTGCCGCGCCGGCCGAGGCCGACGATCCGGCCACGCGAACCGTTCGCTTCACCACCATCCGCCATCGTGCCTGGATCAAGGCGGACGAGGAGCGCCAGCGCATCCGGGCGCAGTGCGCGGAGTTCTTCAAGACGCACGACGTGCTGCTCATGCCCGTCGTGCCGGTGGCCGCGATCCCGCACGACCACAGCGAGCCCATGTCGTCCCGCACGATCAGCGTGGATGGCAAGCCGCGGTGTTACTACGACCTGTTCAGCTGGATCGCGCTGCCGACCATGGCGTACCTGCCCGCCACGGTCGCGCCCGTCGGCCGCACCCGCAGCGGGCTCCCGGTGGGCGTGCAGATCGTCGGGCCGTACCTCGAAGACCGCACGACGGTGGATTTCGCCGGTCACGCCGCCAGGGTGGTTGGCGGCTTCGAGCCGCCTCCGCTCGGCTGATCCCGTCGTAAAACCGCGACGCGGAGGGCGCCCGGGCTGGCGCGCCGGCGCTCGGCCGCGCCGACGTCGATGGCGTCGTTCACGATCGCAACTCGCCTGCCCCGCACGTCGCCGCTGAGCGCCGGGGTGACCCGCCTTACGACGCCGCTGATCGTCGGGGAGCTCGGTGAGGTTCGTCGGTTCCACGACGGGCGGTGCAGGGGCGGACTGGCCGCCCGTCGCCGTGGAACTGTGCCGCATCGCCAAGCCGGGCGCGACGTTGATGCGAATGGGCGGTGCAGGGATCGAACCTGCGACCCCCGGCTTGTAAGGCCGATGCTCTCCCGCTGAGCTAACCGCCCGGGCCGTTCGGACGCGCGCACTTAGCGCGCATTGCCGCAGGGCCGCAAGGGCGCTGGCGGGCGAGCGCGTCATCCAGAGCTGCGCATCGAGCGCGCCGAGGCACTGCTCGAGGACGAGGCCCGCGTCGCCCGCCGACGGCGGTCTCACGCGCGCCGCCGCCAACCTCGGACCTTCTCGGCAAACGATGGTCGGCTCGCAGCGCGGCCGCGGCGCGTTCGATCGTCTACAGCGCGGCCACGTGCGCCGGATGCGCCCGGGCGATTGCGTAGCTGTGGCCGGCGCCGGGCGCGGAAAACGACCTAGTTCAGCATGTCCTTCAGCGTCTTGCCGGCCTTGAACTTGGCCGAGCGGGACGCCGGGATCTTGATGGCCTCACCCGTCTTGGGATTGCGACCGGTGCGCGCCTTGCGCTCGGAGACCTGGAACGTACCGAAGCCCGAGAGCGTCACCTTGTCGCCCTTCCGCAGCGCCGCGACGATGTCGTCGAACACGGCGTTCACCACGCGCTCCGCTTGCCCCTTCGGAAGGTCGGCCGTGTTGGCCAGCGACTCGATCAGGTCCGCTTTCGTCATGGGCCAGCCGCTTAGCAACCGTGGTCGGTGGCTGTCAATGCGTAAGGATATCCGTGCCGGATCGTTCGGCCGGCACGAGCACCGGCGCGGGATGCGCCGGCTCCTCGGCGGGCGTCCGCAGATACGCTTCCGGATTCTCCAGCACCAGCGCCTTCCGCAGCACCTGATCCATGTGCTCGACCGTGGTGATCTCGATCGCCTTGCGGACGTTGGCGGGGATCTCGTCGATGTCCTTCTCGTTCTCCGCCGGGATGATCACGTGGGTGATGCCACCCCGATGCGCGGCGAGCACCTTCTCCTTCAAGCCGCCAATCGGCAGCACGTCGCCCCGGAGCGTGATCTCGCCGGTCATGGCGACGTCGTGGCGCACCGGGATGCGCGTCAGCGCCGAGACCAGCGCCGTCGCCATGGTGATGCCGGCCGAGGGGCCGTCCTTCGGCGTCGCGCCCTCGGGCACGTGAATGTGGACGTCGATCTTCTGGTAGAAGTCGCGCTCGAGGCCAAGCTCGTCGGCGCGCGAGCGCACGTAGCTCATGGCGGCCTGGGCCGACTCCTGCATCACCTCGCCGAGCCGCCCCGTGATCAGCAGCTTGCCCTTGCCGGGCAGCACGGTCACCTCGGTGGCCAGCAGCTCGCCGCCGAGCTCGGTCCAGGCGAGCCCCATGGTCTGCCCGATGCGGGGCTTCTGCTCGGCCTTCTTCTGGCGGAAGCGCGGCGGGCCCAGCAGCGAGCGGAGACTCTTCGCCGTGACCTGCACGTGCGCGTCGCGGTCTTTCTTCACGATCTCGACCGCCACCTTCCGGCACACGGCCCCGACCTCGCGCTCGAGGTTCCGGACGCCGGATTCCTTCGTGTAGTGCCGGATGAGCGCGCGCAGCGCCTGGTCGGTGATGGTGATGTTGCTCTCCTTCAGCCCGTTCGCCTCGCGCTGCTTCGGCACGAGGTACTTCTTGGCGATGTTGAGCTTCTCGTCCTCGGTGTAGCCCTCGATGCGGATGATCTCCATGCGGTCCTGCAGCGGCCGCGGGATGCGCTCGAGGGTGTTCGCCGTGGTGATGAACATCACCTTCGAGAGGTCGTAGTCGAGGTCGAGGTAGTGGTCGTTGAAGGTGCTGTTCTGCTCCGGGTCGAGCACCTCCAGCAGCGCCGCCGACGGGTCGCCGCGGAAGTCCATCGACATCTTGTCGACCTCGTCGAGCAGGAAGACGGGGTTGCCGGACCCGGCCTTCTTCATGGACTGGAGGATCTTACCCGGTAGCGCGCCGATGTAGGTGCGCCGGTGGCCGCGGATCTCGGCCTCGTCGCGCACGCCGCCGAGCGACACGCGCACGAACTTCCGGCCCGTGCAGCGAGCAATCGACTTTCCGAGCGACGTCTTGCCGACGCCGGGGGGCCCGACCAGGCAGAGGATCGGCCCGCGCAGCTCGCCGGCGAGCTGCTGGACCGCGAGGTACTCGAGGATGCGCTCCTTCACCTTCTCGAGGCCGTAGTGGTCCTCGTTGAGCACCTTCTCGGCGAAGGCGATGTCGAGCTTGTCCTCGGTGTACTCGCCCCACGGGAGCGAGAGGATCCAGTCGATGTAGTTGCGGACGACCGTGGCTTCGGCCGACATGGGCGACATCATCTTGAGCTTCTTCAGCTCCTTGTCGGCCCGCTCGCGCGCCTCGGGGGAGAGCTTCTTCGCCTTGATCTTCTCTTCGAGCTCCTGGATCTCGTTCTTGAACTCGTCCTTCTCCCCGAGCTCCTTCTGGATCGCCCGCATCTGCTCGTTGAGGTAGTATTCCTTCTGGTTCTTCTCCATCTGCTTCTTCACGCGCGAGCGGATCCGCTTCTCGACCTCGAGGATCTCGATCTCGGAGCGCATGAAGCCGAGCACCTTCTCCAGGCGCTCGCCGGCGTCCAGCAGCTCGAGCAAGGCTTGCTTGTCGTCGAGCTTGACGCCGAGATGGGCGACGATGGTGTCGGCGAGCCGCGACGGGTCGTCGATGGCCGCCACGGACGCCACCATCTCGGGCGGGATCTTCTTGTTGAGCTTGACGTACGTCTCGAACGTCGCGTTGATCGAGCGAATGAGGGCTTCGAGCTCGGTGGTCCGCGCGGCCGCCTCGTCGATCTCCTCCGCCTCGACGAGAAAGTACTCCTCGTTCTCGACGTAGCGGAGAATGCGGGCGCGCTTCTTGCCCTCCACCAGCACCTTCACGGTGCCGTCGGGGAGCCGGAGCAGCTGCACGACCGCGCCGAGCGTGCCGACGCGGTGGATGTCGTCGGGCGCGGGGTCGTTGGTCTTGGCGTCGCGCTGGGCCGCCAGAAGGATCGGCTTCTGGGTGTTGACCGCCTCCTCGAGGGCGCGGATCGACTTCTGGCGGCCGACGAACAGGGGCACGACCATGTGCGGGAAGACGATGATGTCGCGCAGCGGCAGCAGCGGCACGCGCTGCGGGTTGGTCGGTCCTTGGATGTCCCGTTTCTCGTTACGGAATAGCATGCACCCAGCCCCCCCTCGACCTCATGCCGTCTCCGCGGCCTTCTGATAGAGCACGATCGGCTGTTCCTTGTTCGTGACGACCTCCTCGGAAATGAGCACTTCCTTGATGTTCGGCTGCGCGGGAATCTCGTACATCACGTCGAGCATGATGTTCTCCATGATCGCCCGCAGCCCCCGGGCGCCCGACTTGCGGTTGAGCGCCTCCCGGGCGATGGCCGTGAGCGCACCGTCCGTGAACCGGAGGTGCACCCCCTCCATCTCGAACAGCTTCTGATACTGGCGCGTGAGCGCGTTCTTCGGCTCGCGGAGAATGCGCACGAGCGCGGACTCGTCGAGCTCCTGCAGCGTTGCGATCACCGGCAACCGCCCGACGAACTCCGGGATGAGGCCGAACTTGAGCAAATCCTCGGTCTGTACCTCACCCAGCACGGCCGATCCGTCGAGCTCGTCACGCCGCCGTATATCGGCACCGAAGCCCATCCCCTTGACCCCAATGCGCCGGCGGATGATGTCGTCGAGGCCGACGAAGGCCCCCCCGCAGATGAAGAGGATGTTGGTGGTGTCGACCTGCAGGAACTCCTGCTGGGGGTGCTTGCGCCCCCCCTTGGGCGGCACGCTGGCGGTGGTGCCCTCGATGATCTTGAGCAGCGCCTGCTGCACGCCCTCGCCCGACACGTCGCGGGTGATCGAGGGGTTGTCCCCCTTGCGGGCGATCTTGTCGATCTCGTCGATGTAGACGATGCCGCGCTGGCACTTCTCGACGTCGTAGTCGGCGTTCTGCAGCAGCGAGAGGATGATGTTCTCCACGTCCTCTCCGACGTAACCCGCTTCGGTGAGCGAGGTTGCGTCGGCGATCGCGAAGGGCACCTGGAGGAAGCGCGCGAGCGTCTGGGCCAGCAGCGTCTTGCCGGACCCGGTCGGCCCGACGAGCAGGATGTTGGACTTCTGCAGCTCGACGTCGCCCGTCACCAGCTGCGAGTCGATCCGCTTGTAGTGGTTGTGGACCGCCACCGCAAGGATCTTCTTCGCGCGCTCCTGGCCGATGACGTACTGGTCGAGGACCTTCTTGATCTCCGACGGCTTCGGCACCGCCGAGGTGGAGGAGAGGGCCTCTTCCTGGTCGCACTCCTCCGCAATGATGTCGTTGCAGAGGTCGATGCACTCGTCGCAGATGTACACCGTCGGCCCGGCGATCAGCTTGCGCACCTCGTCCTGGCTCTTGCCGCAGAACGAGCACACCAGGTTGCCAGACCGATCGTCGCCGTGCTTGGCCATGTGTGTCCCCTACACCTTCTTGCCCGGCCGGGACGTAATCACTTCATCGATCAACCCGTACTCCACCGCCTGCTTGCCCGTCATGAACAGATCGCGGTCGGTGTCCTTCTCCACCTTCTTCACGCTCTGTCCCGTGTGCTTCACGAGGATATTGTTCATTTGCTCCCTCAGGCGGAGGATCTCCCGCGCCTGGATGTCGATGTCGGTGGCCTGTCCCTGAACGCCCCCGAGGGGCTGATGAATCATGATCCGAGCGTGCGGCAATGCAAAGCGCTTCTTGGGCGCCCCGGCCGCTAGCAACCACGCGGCCATACTGGCGGCCTGGCCGACGCACAGCGTCGACACCTCCGGCCGGATGTACTGCATGGTATCGTAGATGGCGAGCCCGGCCGTGACGGAGCCACCCGGCGAGTTGATGTACAGGTATATGTCCTTCTCCGGGTCTTCGGACTCGAGGAAGAGCAACTGGGCGACGATTAGGTTGGAGATGTCGTCGGTGATCGGCGTGCCGAGCAGGACGATGCGGTCGCGCAGCAGCCGCGAGTAGATGTCGTACGCGCGCTCCCCGCGGCCGGTCTGCTCGATGACGATCGGAACCAGATTCGCTTGCATCGCCGCGAGGAAAGTCTACCGGCTTTACCCTGGTGGAGCAACGTCCACGGGACGCGCGGGATCGATTCTAGCGAGTGAAACGACGTGTTCGAGGGCACGAACGCGTCGCAGTCGCGCGCGCAACGCCTCGCGCGCCTCGGCGCGCTCGTAGAAGGCGCGCAAACGCTCGGGGGCTTGCCGCTCCCGTGCGGCCATCGCGGCAATCTCCGCATCGACGTCGCCGTCGCTCACCTCGATCTGCCGCTGCGCCGCGATCGCGTCGAGCAGCAGGTCGGCGCGCACCTCGCGTTCGGCCTGCGGGCGCACCTGCTCGCGCAGCCGGGCGAGCATCTGCTCCCCCTCGGGCCCCTCGGGCAGCCGCACGCCGACCGAGGCCAAGATTCCGTCACAGCGCCGTACGACCAGGGACGCCGGTACTTCGAACTCGTGGCGCTCGAGGAGCACGCGGAGCACGTTGTCGCGCACCTGCGCCTCGGCGTGCGCCGCCGCCTGCTGCTCGAGGTCGGCCTGCACGCGGGCGCGCAGCTCGGCCAGCGTGTCACCGAGCCCGTGGTCGCGCGCGAACTCGTCGTCGAGCGCGGGCAGCTCCTTGGCGTGCAGCTCGGTCACCCGGACCTCGAACCGCACCGTCTTGCCGGCGAGCGAGCCGTTGGCGTAGTCCGCCGGATACGGCACCTCGATCTGCGCGGTCTCGCCGAGGCGCCGACCCACGAGCTGGCGCTCGAGCGCAAGCGGGAACGGCCCGCTCCCCGCCTCCACCACGACGCCCTGGCGGCTCTGGCGATCGTCGCCGAGCTCGCTGGTGAGGTCGAGGGTGACCATGTCGCCCGCCTCCACCGTGGCGCGGTCGGTGATCGGGCGCAGCTCGGCGGCCCGCTCCCGCATCGCGTCGATGGTGCGCTCGACGTCCTCCTCCGTAATGACGGGCACCGCGCGCTCGACAGCGATCCCGGCGAGATCGCCCACGACGATGGTGGGTCGCACGTCGACGGTCACCGTGTAGCGCAGCGGCTCGCCCGGCGATAGCTCGCCGGCGTCGATCTCGGGCGACCCCACGACGGCCAGCGCGTGGTCCTCGATGGCGTGGTGAAAGGAGTGCTCCACCAGCCGCGCGATCACCTCGCGCCGAATCTGCTCGCCGTAGGCCTGCTCGACCACCTTCCGGGGCGCGCGGCCCGGACGAAAGCCGCGGATGTGCGCCTGCTGGCGCACGCGCTCGAAGCCGCGGTCGAGCTCACGCTGCACCTCCTCGGCGGGCACTTCGATGTCGATGCGCTTGCGAACGGCGCTCTCGTCGTGAACGGTGGTGCGCGCCTCGGTGCTCATCGCGAACGCTCCCAGTGCGAGAGGGGGGACTCGAACCCCCACGGTTGCCCGCGAGAACCTAAATCTCGTGCGTCTGCCAATTCCGCCACTCTCGCGTCACGCGCCGACACCGGAGCCCCATAACAATGCGCCGCGAGCGACACAACCAGCCGTGCTGTTCACCCGTAGCGCGGCACCCGCGGGTCTACGTCGCACGACCAGGCGTCGATGCCGCCCGCCAGCGACACCGCGTGGGCGGCGCCCTGCGCGCGCAGCCAGCTCGCCGCGCGCAGCGAGCGCACGCCGTGATGACAGTAGGCCACCACCAGCGCACCCGCCGGCACGGTGACCTCCGCCCAGCGCTGCGGCAGCTCGCCCAGCGGCACGAGCACGGCGCCCGCGATCGCCGCCCGCACGTGCTCCCAGGGCTCGCGCACGTCGAGCAGCACGGTCGGCTCGCCGCGCGCCAGCCGGGCGGCGAGGTCCCGCGGCGTGATCTCGAGATCAGCCATCGCGCGCCTCGCCCACGAGCTTGAGCTCGATCACGTTGCGCTCCGGGTCGCGCACGTAGAGCGACGTGCCGGCGCCCCGCGCGCCGTAGACCTCGGCCGGACCGCCGGCGATCTCCACCCCGTGGTCCGTGAGGTAGCGCTGCAGCGCCGCCACGTCGGCCACGTCGACGCCGAGGCAGAAGTGGTCCATGTTCGGTGTGCCGTCCGCGCCGCGGGCCCCGGGCACCAGGTCGACGAGGCTCCGCCCGCAGCGCAGCTGCACCAACCCGATGGCGTCGAGACGCCGCTCGACGACCAGCCCGAGCACCTCGACGTAGAAGCGCTCCATGCGCCCCGGATCGGCGCACCGCAGCACAAGGTGATCGAGCTCGCGGAGGACGAACGGCCGCTCCACGCGTCGACCATGCCACGGCCTGCGGCCGGTGTCGAAATGTCGACGCTCGCGCGCCGGCCGGCGGCGCGCGACTGACGTTCTACTATGTGGAACGCAGGAGTTTTTGGCGACCCGCACGGCATACCGATTGCTGGAACGAGTGCGCCCAACCATGCCCTCGGCACCCCAGGCAGCGTCGCTCTGGAGCGGACCGGAACGCCGTCCGACGGCTCCTGTACTGACCGAGCTGGCCTTCCTGCACCTGCTGGCGACCGAGCTGCTGGCGTCGCCCAACGTGGAAGAGGCGCAGGCGACGCTGCTCCGTCGGGTGCGCGAGGCGACGGGGGCCACCACGGCGGCGCTGCTCGGCATCCACCATGGCCGGCTGCGCTGCCATCTCGACGCCATCGATCCGGCCCCACCCGGCGGCATGCCCGTCGAGCGCGAGGTCCGGCTGGACACGGAGCCGCTCGCTCTCCTCCTCACCCAGGCGGTGCCCACGATCCTCGAGCCGGGCACGCCGCGACTGCCCTGGCTGCCGGCTACCCGCCCGCCCCGCGCCTGCCTCAGCGCCCCGCTGCGCCGCCAGCAGAAGGCGATCGGCTTGCTCGTGATCGAGCTGCCCGAGGGCGCCGACCCGTACGCCGCCCGCGCGCTGCTCGGCACCGCGGCGCTCGCCGCCGTGCTCGGCCTCGAGGCCGTGCGTCGCGAGGCGCGCGACGAGTTCCTCGCCATGGTGCGGCACGACATCTTCAACCCGATCACGGTCGCCCTCTTCCACACCGAGATGCTGGCCGAGACGCTCGAGGGCCGCGACGACAAGGAGCTCGCCGACCTTGCGCATTCGGTGCACTCCTGTCTGAACGCGGTGTGCGACATGATCTCCACGTTCTGCTACCTGGAGGCGATCGACCAAGGCGCCCCCGCCATCCACCCCGAACCCGTCGATTTCGTCGAGCTGGTGACCGACATCGTCGACGCGCACCGGCCGACGGCCACGGCGCGGCAGCTCGAGCTGTCGTTCGAGGGTGACTGCCCCGCGCTGCGGGGCGATCGCCGGCAGCTCGGCCGCGTGGTGGCGAACCTGGTGAGCAACGCGCTCAAGTACACGCCCGGGCCGGGCCGCGTGGACGTCCGCCTCGGCCACGACGCCGGCGGCGCCGTGCTCACGGTGAGCGATACCGGCGCCGGGCTCGCGCCCGCCGATCTGGAGCGTTTGTTCACCAAGCACGCCCGCTTCCACCGTCACCTGGACATTCCCGGCACCGGGCTCGGACTCTACCTCTCGAAGGCCATCGTGGAGGCCCACGGCGGCCGCATCGACGTCGAGAGCGTCGTCGGCGAGGGGTCGACGTTCCGCGTGCGCATCCCGTTCGCCTGAGCGCGCCGGCATCTTTACCGGCCAGAGCGAAGCCGCTACGACGGCGGCCATGGCCGCCGCTCCCGTGTCCTATACGCCGCGCGGGCCCGCCGTCGTCGTGCGGATCGAACGACCGGAACGCCGCAACGCCGTCGACGGCGCGACGGCCGACGCGCTGCTCGCCGCCTTCAACCGCTTCGTGGCGGACGACGCCGCGCGCGTCCTCGTGCTCACCGGGGACAGCCAGGCGTTCTGCGCCGGCGCCGACCTGAAGGCGATCCGCACGCTCCGCGACCGCGACGAAGGGCCGCTCGGGATCACCCGGCTCTTCTCACCGAAGCCCACCATCGCAGCGGTGGCCGGCTACTGCGTGGCGGGCGGCCTCGAGCTGGCGCTCTGGTGCGACCTCCGCATCGCTGCCACCACGGCCGTCTTCGGCTGCTTCGAACGCCGCTTCGGCGTCCCGCTGGTCGACGGCGGCACGCAGCGGCTACCCCGCGTCGTCGGCATGGGCCGCGCGCTCGAGCTGATCCTGCTCGGCCGGCCGGTGGTGGCCGACGAGGCGCTGCGCATCGGGCTGGTGAACCGGGTCGTGCCCCCCGGCGAGGAGGTCGACGCCGCCTGCGAATGGGCCAACCTGCTGGCCAGCTTTCCGCAGGACACCATGCTCGCCGATCGCGAGGCGGCGCTGCGCGGTGCGGGGCTGCCGCTCGAAGAAGGCCTCGCCCTCGAGCGGCGGCTCGGCTGGCCCACCGTGACGACCGGACACCGCGGCGCGGCGCGCTTCGCCGCCGGCGAAGGCCGCTCGGGCGCGCGGGTCGACGAGCCCTCGGACCAGTAACGCACGCCGCGCGAGTCAGTGCAGCACCTCGGTGGTGTCGAAGAACACGACCGCCTCGACGTCGCACTCCTGGCAGCGTAGCCGCGCCGTGCGATAGCGGCGCCCGCCGGCTTCCCGCGAGCCCTCCCCGCAGCGCTCCAGGTAGCCGCCGCAGTGACACCACCGCGCGCGCAGGTGCTCGTCGATCTCGTCGAAACGGCGTACCGCGATCGCGGTCTCCGGCGTGCCGCCGGCGCGCGTGGCGGCGGCGCGTCGCAGCCGGCTCCGCTGGTAGTGCCGTCGCCCGACCGCCGCGAGCGCGGCGAGCAGCGCCGCCACCAGCAGCAGCTCCGCCACGGCGGACCCGCTCAGTCGTCGACGAGAGAGAGGGCCTGCCGCGGACAGCGCCGCACGGCCGCTTCCACCTTGGCGTGTAGATCGGGCCCGGGTCGCTCGATCAGCACCTTCACCTGGTCGTCGTCGCCCACCGCGAACACTTCCGGAGCCATCTTCATGCAGACCGCGTTGCCCTCGCACAGGTCGCGGTCGACCACGATCCTCATGTGGCATCCTAAATCGCAGCGGCCGCCCCTTCGTCAACTGTGCGGCCGCGGTCGCGTTGCGGGTCCTACCCCCAGAGAGTAGAAGGATAGCGTGCATCGCGCGTTGGGGCTCGCCTGCATGCTGGCGGCACTCGCCGCGCGTCCGTGGAGCGCCGCCGCCGAACCTGTGCCGTCTCCCGACGCCGCCGCGCCCGCACCAACGCCGGCTCCCGGCACCGCCGCACCCTCAGCGACTCCCGGCACGGCCGCACCGCCCGCATCGACGCCGGCGCCCGCACCGTCCGGCGGCGCATCATCAACCGGCGCACCGGCGGCGAAGCCGGCACGCCTGGCGCTCGTCGGCCGCACGCGCGAGCACCTCATCTACATCGACAAGCCGACCCTGCGGAAAGTCGCGGGCGACCGCTTCGAGCTCTGGGCCGAGGTGCACTCCGACGGCGGCGACCGCGTCAAGTTCCTGATGCAGCTCAACTGCGGGGAGCGCAGCTACCTGGTGAAGTCCGAGGTGGTGTACGACGCCGAGGGCAAGGTGATCGAAAACGACACCTTCCGCTCGCCGTCCTTGCAGTACGTCGTCCCCGACTCGGCCTCGGAGTTCATCCACGAGGCGATCTGCCGCGAAGCGAAGTAGGCGGCTGGCCGCGGCGAGATTTTGACACGGCCGCCAGGGCGGCTGCGGATACCGGCCGCTTCTCCAGGCCGCGTCAGATGGCATGTCGCTTGCTCTGTGTGCCGCCGTGCCGTTTCGAGCACCCTTGCGGCCCGCGGACACGCAGCTGCTGCTCACCCGGACGCGCGCCGGGCTGTGGCTGATCCTCGGCTGCGTCGCGTTCTTCGCGGTGGTCGACGCCGGCATCCCGGCCGAGCGGTTTCGGGTGGCCTACGCGCTGAAGGCCGCCAACGCCGCGCTGATGCTCGCGTTGATCGCCGTGCTCGCGCGGAGGCCGGGCCTGCGCGTCGTGTGGGCCATCGCCGTGTTCGCCGTGAACGCCAGCTACGTGCTGTTCGCGGCCGGCGACCTCGTGAAGGGCCACGAGGCCACCGCGCCGCTGCTGAGCCTCACCTGCAGCATGGCGGCGGCGGCGCTGCTGCCGTGGGGCCTCGGCGCGCAGCTGACGACGGCGTTCGTCACCACGCTCGGCACGGTGCTGGTGCAGCGGCTGGCCGGCGCGTCGTGGGGCACGCTGATCGATCCGGTCGCCTCGATCCTGGCGGCGCAGGGCGTGGCGGCCTACGTGGTGATCGAGCTCGACCGCTTCCGCCGCGACCGCCGCCGCGTCGAGCGAGAGCTGTCCGGGCGGGCGCGGACCGAAGCGCTGCGCGCCGCCGTGTGTGCGACCTTCGCGCAGCCCGAACCGCCGGCCGCGCGGCTGCGGCACGCCGTCGAGACGATCGCGCGCCAGCTCCAGGTGCCGGTCGCGGCCGTGCTGCCGCTCGAGGACGGGCCCAGCAGCGTGCACGCCGTCACCGGGCTCTTGGAGTCGGAGGGCGCGGCGCTGGCGCGCGCCGCGAAAGCGCTCCGTGTGAGCGAGCCCTGCATGGCCACCCCGGCCGACTTTCCGGAGGTGGAGGCGGTCTGGCCCCACCGCCGCGGCCTCGGCTTCCTCTCGCTGCATCCGCTCGCCGCGGGCGCGCGGCCCATCGGCCTCCTCGTGCTCGCCGCCACGCGGCCGCTCGCGCACGACGTGCGCGCGCGCGCCACGGCGGTGGCGGACACGCTGGCGACGGGCCTCGTGCATCTCGGCGCCGAAGCGGCACGCACGGCCCTGCTCGCCGAGCTCGAACGGGCCAATCAGGTGAAGACCGAGTTCGTCTCCACCATGTCGCACGAGCTGCGCACGCCGCTCAACGTCATCATGGGCTACACCGAGATGCTCGACGATCCGGCGTGCACCGACCCCGCCTTCGCGCTCAGCCGCATCCGCCAAGCCAACACCGAGCTGCTCGAGCTGATCGAGGCGACCCTCGACCTGAATCGCCTGGAGACGGGCCGCGACGAGCCGAGCTACGGCGACGTCACCATCGCCGAGCTGTGGAACGAGCTGGCCGCCGAGTTCGCGCCGGCCGCGCAGCGCGCCGGGTTGCGCCTTGACTGGGCGAGCGAGCCCCACCTCGCGCTGCGCACCGATCGGCGCAAGCTCAAGACCATCGTGAAGAACCTGGTCGGCAACGCGATCAAGTTCACCAGCCGCGGCGGCGTGCACGTGGCGGCGGCGGAAGGCGGCGGCCACTGCGTCATCACGGTGCAGGACAGCGGCGTCGGCATCCCCGCCGAGGCGCTGCCCCACATCTTCGAGATGTTCCGGCAGGTCGACAGCTCGGACCGCCGCTCCTACGGCGGCGTGGGCCTCGGCCTGCACATCGTGCAGCGGCTCTGCCGGCAGCTCGGCGCCGAGGTGAGCGTCACCAGCCGCCCCGGGCGCGGCACCACCTTCACTGTGCGCGTGCCGCTCGCGCCCCGCGTGGTGTGCGCGGCCTGAGGCGCCCCTACCCGGGCACGCCCCAGTCCTCGATCGGCCAGCCGTTGCGCCGCGCGTGGCGGCGCAGCCGGGGATCCGGGTCGACCACCACCGGGAAGCCCACCGCCTGCAGCATCGGCAGGTCCGAGTGGGAGTCGCTGTAAAAGGTGGAGGCCGCCAGCCGCTCGCCCCGGCTCGCCACGTAGCGCTCCGCCAGCACCACCTTACCCGGCCCGAAGCAGAGGGGCTCGTCGGCGCGGCCCGTATAGCGGCCCGTGGCGTCGATCTCGAAGCGGTTGCACACGCAGTCGTCGAGCCCAAGCTCGGCGCAGACCGCCTCGGCGAGGTAGTTCGACGACGACGTCAGCAGCACGAGGGTGTCGCCCGCCCGGCGATGGCGGTCGATCGCCGCTCGCGCCCCGGGCCGGTAGAGGGGCCGCACCGCCTCGGCGTAGAAGCGCGCCGTGCGGGCCGCGACGTCGGCCTCGGCTTGCCCGGCGAGCGCGGCCACGGTGCGTCGGATGGGATCGTCCAGGTCGACGGCACCGAGGCTGTAGCGCAGCACCCAGGTGCCGGCACGCAGCGCTTGCCGCCACGTGATGCGCCGCTCGGCCAGCTCGAAGCGGATCCAGAGGGTCGCCGAGTTGCGGCTGATGAGCGTGCGGTCGAGATCGAAGAAGACGATCGCCACCCGCCGCCTCGGCTAGAGCCAGCCTCGACGCCGAAAGTAGACGAGCATGCCGGCGCCAAGCGCGATCATGACGACCCAGAGCGTGGGATACGCCGCGCGGATGCGCAGCTCGGGCATGTAGTCGAAGTTCATCCCGTAGACGCCGACGAGGAAGGTGAGCGGGATGAAGATCGTGGAGACCACGGTGAGCACGCGCATCACCTCGTTGGTGCGCTGGCTGAGACTCGAGAGGTACACGTCCATCAGGCTGCTGGTGAGCTCCCGGTACGTTTCCACGAGGTCGACCGCCAGGACGGCGTGGTCGTAGGTGTCACGGACGTAGACCCGGACCGGCTGGGAGAAGGCGCCGGTGTCGTCGCGGCTGAGCGACGCCAGCTCCTCGCGCAGCGGCCAGATGCTCCGCCGAAGCGTCAGCAAGCGGCGGCGCGCGGTATGGAGCCGGTCGCGCACGTCGGGGCCGGGATTGCCGACAACCTCCTCCTCCAGCCGCTCGAAATCTTCCCCGAGCCGCTCGAGCAGCGGAAAGTAGCCGTCCACGACGGTATCTAACAGCGTGTAGGCGAGGTAGTCCGCCCGCATACGGCGGATCGTACCCCCGCTGCGGAGGCGCTCGCGCACGGGGTTCCAGGGATCCCCGGGCCACTCCTGGATGCTCAGCACGAAGTTCGGCCCGAGCACGATGCTCACCTGCTCGACGTCGAGGTCGCGCCCGTTCAGCTCGACCGTGCGCGTGACGATCAGGTGCACGTTGTCGTAGTCCTCGACCTTCGGCCGCTGCGGGACATTCACCACGTCCGCCAGCAGCAGCGGGTGGAGCCCGAAGATCTCGCCGAGACGACGCAGCACCCGCTCGTCGCCGAGCCCCTGCACGTCCACCCAGAGAATTCGCTGCGGCGAGAGCAGCTGCACGAGCTGATCGACGTCGGTGACGTCCTGCTCGACCACCTCGTCCGCGTCGTACACGAAGGCATGTAGGTGGGGACGCGGCGCATTGGCGGGAATCGCGAGCGCGCCGGGACTGGCGCCGGGAGGCGGGCTGCGCTTCTTCCGTGGCATGGCGGTGCGCGCGACGTAGCCGCCGGCGCGAGCGCCGCGTAGCACGAGACTTCCGCGCTCGGCAACGTTCCAACGCAGCAGCCGCGCGCCCTGCCCGCACGGGTCGGGCTCCGCCCTTGATGTGAGGACGTCGAGGCTGCCGCCCACCGACGGGATGCAGCATGCCGCCGCGCGTCGCCGACGGGGCCGCGGCCCCCGGAGCTCGCCCCGGCCGGTGTGCCACCCCGGGCCGCCGCGGCTCACTCTGAGCCACCCCTGTCACTCGCGTCGGCCAATGCGAGTGAGCGGGGCCGCGTCCACGCCTGCCGTCGGGAGGGTTGAAATCAGACGCAACTACGACCCCGCTCACCCCGATCAGCAAGGTGAATGCCACCTATCCGTCTGCTAGGAATGTCCGGATGCCCAGGACATGGCTGACGCTCGTGATGGGGGTGGCACTGCTCGCCGCCGGCGGCGAGCGCGCCCGGGCGGCCTTCGACCTCGACACGGTGGCGACGCACGCCCGGCAGCTGGCGCAGGCTCCCTTCGACGACCCCCAGCGGGTCCCCGAATGGCTGGCGCAGATCTCCTACGACCAGTGGCGCGACATCCGCTACCGCGCCGACACGGCGCTCTGGAAGGGATCGGGGTCGTTCACGGTGCAGTTCTTCCACCCCGGGCTCTTCTACAACCGCACCGTCAACGTGAACGTCGTCGACAGCACCGGCGTCCACCCCGTCCCGTTCTCGCCGAGCCACTTCGACTACGGCCGCAACGACTTCGCGAGCCGGGTGCCCCAGGACCTGGGCTACGCCGGCTTTCGCGTCCATTACCCGATCAAGACGCCGAATTATCAGGACGAGGTCATCGTCTTTCTCGGCGCGAGCTACTTCCGGGCGGTGGGCAAGCGTGAGGTCTTCGGTCTCTCCGCGCGCGGCCTCGCCATCGACACCGCGCTGCCGTCGGGCGAGGAGTTCCCGCGCTTTCGCGAGTTCTGGCTGGTGCGTCCGGCTCGCGGGGCCAAGTCGATGACGATCCTCGCGCTCCTGGACAGTCGCCGCATGACGGGCGCCTACCGCTTCGACGTCTATCCCGGCGAAAAGACGGTGGTGAAGGTCGAGTGCCAGCTCTTCGTGCGCGAGCCGGTGGCCAAGCTCGGCATCGCGCCGCTCACCAGCATGTTCTTCCGCGGGGAGCACACGCTCCGGGCGGTCGAGGACTACCGGCCCGAGGTCCACGACTCCGACGGGTTGCTCCTGTCGTCGAAAAACGGCGAGTGGATCTGGCGACCGCTCCAGAACCCGGACAAGCTGCAGGTAAGCTCGTTTGTGCTCCCGAGCCCCCTCGGCTTCGGCCTCATCCAGCGCGATCGGGACTTCGACCACTATCAGGACTTCGAAGCGCGGCCCGATCTCCGACCGAGCGCCTGGGTCAAGCCGGCGGGCGAATGGGGCCCGGGCCGGGTGGAGCTCGTGGAGATCCCCACCAAGGACGACACCAACGACAACATCGTCGCCTACTGGGTGCCGGAGACGCCGCTGGCCGCCGGCAACGAGCTAAAGTTCGCCTACGAGGTCGCCTGGCTGAGCGACGACGACCGGACGCTGCCCCCGGGAGGGCGCGTGCTCGCCACCCGCCGCGACCGGGGCAGCGCCGAGCGGTCGGTGCGCTTCGTCATCGATTTCAGCGGCCGGGATCTAGACAAGCTTCCCCCGGAGACCGTACTCGAAGGGGTAGTGACGATCGGCAGCGGCACCGAGGCGCAAGGCAGGCTGCTGGAGCAGCAGGTGCTGAAGAACCCGGTGACGGGGGGCTGGCGCCTGGTCTTCCAGATGCAGCCGGCGGGCGACGAGCCCATCGACATCCGGGCCTTCCTGCGCAAGGGCACCGACGCACTCACCGAAACGTGGACATATCTCCTGCAACCGTGAGCGCGCTCCCGGTGGAGCGGCCCGCGGACGACGGCGGCATCGTGGCGGTGCCCCGGGCGCGCCTCCTCCACGACTGGCAGGAGGCCCACGCCCGCGTCCGGGTGTACCTCGCGACCCTCGGCATTCCCGAGGAGGAGCAGCAGCGACTAGTGGGGCGCGCGCTCGAGCGCGCGCTCACGCGCCCCGACTGGGCCGCCGACGCCACCGCGCTCGGCGAGACGATGCGCGCGGTGCGCGAGCTGCTGGCCGGCGATCCGGCGCCGGGGGACGACGCGGTGACGGGCGCCGCCTTCCTGCGCTGGCGGCTCGCCCGGGCGCTCGGGCGCGACGACGTCGATCCCGCCACGTTCGAGAGCACGCCGCCGCTCACGCGCGCGTCGATGGTGGCGCACCGGATCGAGCAGCGCGGGCTGAGACGGCGGATCGTGCGGAGCGAGCCGGGTCGCGGCAGCGTTGGCCGCGAGCTTGCCACCCCCCCGCCCGCCGAGGGCGCCGCGGCGTGGCGCCAAAGCGCGCGCCGCCGCCGCCTGCTCCTGGCGGCGCTCGTGCTGCTGCCGACCGTGGTCGCCACGGGCTTCATGCTGGAGGTACTACCGCAACAGGGCCGCACCTGGCTCGAGGCAGCCATCGCGCTGGTGTTCGGGGCGCTGTTCGGCTGGATCTCGATCGGCTTCTGGACGGCCACGATCGGCTTCCTCATCCTGGTGAGCCGCGACCGCTTCGCGATCACCCGCACGGTCGCGTCCGACGCGCCCATCTCGCCCGAGGCCCGCACGGCCATCGTCATGCCGATCTGCGAGGAGCCGGTCCGCCGCGTCTTTGCCGGGCTGCAGGCGATGTACCGCGCGCTCGAGCGCGCCGGGGCGCTGGAGCACTTCGACTTCTTCGTGCTGAGCGACACGCGCACCGCCGGCACGGCGCTCGACGAGGAGTCGGCGTGGCTCCGCTGGTGTCGCACCAGCAACGGCTTCGGCCGCGTCTTCTACCGCCGGCGCCGCGCGCGGGTCGCCCGCAAGAGCGGCAACGTCGCCGACTTCTGCCGGCGCTGGGGCCGCCAGTACCGGTACATGATCATGCTGGACGCCGACAGCGTCATGACCGCGAGCGCGCTCACGCAGCTCGTGCGCCTGATGGAGGCGAATCCGCGCGTCGGCATGATCCAGACTGCGCCCACGGCCGTGAACCAGCGCACGCTGTTCGCCCGCGTGCAGCAGTTCGGGAGCCGCGTCTACGGACCGATGTTCGCCGCCGGCCTCCACTTCTGGCAGCTCGGCGAAGGGCAGTACTGGGGCCACAACGCGATCGTGCGCGTGCAGCCGTTCATGGACCATTGCGGGCTGCCCACGCTGCCGGGCCGGGGGCCGCTCGGGGGCGAGATTCTGAGCCACGATTTCGTCGAGGCGGCGCTCATGGGGCGCGCCGGCTGGGAGCTCTGGCTGGCGTTCGATCTCGCCGGCAGCCACGAGGAGATGCCGTCGTCGCTCATGGAGGAGATGCAGCGCGACCAGCGGTGGTGCCAGGGCAACCTGCAGCATCTCGGGCTACTGTTCGCCGAGGGCCTGTTCGGCGCGCACCGCGCCCTCTTCTTGAACGGCGTGCTGTCCTACGTCTCGGCCTTCCTCTGGCTCGTCTTCCTCGTGCTCAGCACGGCCGAGGCGATCGTCGAGGCGCTGCGACCTCCCGACTACTTCCCGCACGGCCGCAGCCTCTTTCCCGAGTGGCCGGTCTGGCATCCCGACTGGGCGATCACGCTGCTGGCCGTCACGGCGGTGATCCTGTTCCTGCCGAAGATCCTCGGCTTCGCGCTGGTCACCCTCAAGTGGCGCAACCCGCGCGCCTTCGGCGGCACGTCGCGGCTCGCGCTCAGCATCCTGCTGGAGACGCTGATCGGCAGCCTCTTCGCGCCGATCCGCATGGTGTTCCACAGCCGGTTCGTGGTGCTGAACGCCATCGGCCGGCGCATCGTGTGGCGCTCGCAGACACGCGGCGACGCCGAGACCGACTGGCGGGCGGCGCTACGCTATCACGGGCTCGACACCGTGATTGCGACCGTCTGGGGCCTGGCGGTCTACCGGCTAAACCCCACGTACTTCTGGTGGCTGGCGCCCATTCTCGTGGCGCTCGTGCTCTCGGTGCCCCTTTCGATCCTGGTGAGCCGTGTGCGCTGGGGCGAGCGGGCTCGCCGCTGGGGCTTGTTCCTCATTCCGGAGGAAACCGAGCCGCCGCCCGAACTGCGCGAGTTGAACGCGCTGCTCGCCGAGCGCTCGCCCGAGACATCGGGCGACGGATTCGCCCGGGCGGTGGTCGAGCCCGAGCTCAACGCCGTCCACCGCGTGCTCCTGCGCGCGCCGCGGCGCCTGGCACCGGCCATTCAGGCCGAACGGCGCCAGCGCCTGGTGCAGGCGCTGGCCCACGACCCCGCCCGGCTCGATGACGACATGCGGCGGCTGCTCATGCACGACCCGGTCCTGGTCGACGGGCTGCACGAGGGCGTGTGGGCGCTTCCCGACCTCAGCTTCGAGCGCTGGCTCATGCGGGCAGCACCGCCCACCACAGAAGCCCCAGCCCCACGCTGAGCACCAGCACGCGGTGCATGACGGCCACCTGCCCCGCCGGGCCGCCGAAGCTGGCGAGCGCGATCCGCGCCCAGACCCGGCACGCTGCGGCGAACGGGGGGTGGGCCGGACGCCTTACTTCCAAGCGATGACCCGCTGCCCGCGGTCGGCGAGGCAGCGGTCGACCGCGCCGCGAAAGCCCGGGTCCGGTGGCTTCTTGCGCAGGATCCCGTTCATGAACGCCCACACCGCGCCCACCGCCGCGCCGGTGGCGGCGCCGCGCCCCGGGCTCCCGCCCCCGATCGCACCGCCTGCCGCCCCAGCCGCCCCGCCGGCCGCGCCGCCTGCCGCCGTGTTGCGAGCGACGTCTGCGCCGTGCCCGCTGCCGATGCGATACTGCTCACCGATGGCGAGACAGGCATCGATGTCGCGCTCGCCGGCCTCGCGGGCGGCCGCGGTCGGCCGGTCGCCGAGGTAGAGCACCGGCCGCTGCGTTCCACAGCCGATCGTGAGCGCTGCCACGATCGCGGCTCCCATCGCGCGTCGCATGGTTCCCCGCTACTCGGATCGCGCCGGCCGGGCAAGGGCGCGCGTGGTCAGCGCCGCGCCGGCTCCCGCACGGCGTCCACGATCCCGTAGCGCAGCGCCTCTTCGGCGGTGAGGTAGTAGCTCGTACCGGAGTCGAGTCGCCAGTCGGCGGGCAGCCGCGCGTGCTCCCGCCAGAAGCGCACCTCGCGCTCGAGCTCCCGGCGCTCTTGCGCGAACGGTTCGTCCGTCTGCTCGAGGTTGGCATGAACCATCAGCAGCGCGTCCGGGCTGGCGACCCGCGTGCCCGTGCCGCCGGCCACCACCAGCGTGCCCGCCGAGTAGCACCCGCCGACCGCCCACGTGTTCACCGGCGGCTCGATGGCGCGCATGGTGTCGATGATGGCGAAGGCGCTGTCGCGCCAGCCGCCGGTCGTGCTCACCACGAGGTCGATGGGGGCGCGGGGGTCCGTGCGGGCGAGGTAGTGCAGCCGCGGGATCACGTGCGCCACGGTCCGCTCGTTGATCGACGAGGTGATGACGATGAGACGCTGCGCCAGCAGCGGATCGTCGGCGTCCACCGGGGCCGCGGGAGCGCCCGCGTCGACGAGCGCATCGACCCACGTCTGGACCAGCCAGTACGGGTCGTCGAGATCGCGACGTAGCGCCACCAGGAACCAGACGATGGCGGCGCACGCCACCGCCACCGCCGCGAGCGCCAGCACCCGGACCCCCCGCTCGATCATGCACCCGTGCCTACACAGGCCCCCCGCACGCAGCAAGGTTTCGCCGGCTCCACCGGGGTGCTACAGCCAAAGGCATGGTCGTCGTCACCAACCGCATCCCGGTCGCCAAGGGCCACGAGATCGACTTCGAGGACCGCTTCAAGCGCCGCGTCCACCTGGTCGACCGCGCGCCCGGCTTCGTGCGCAACGAGGTGCACCGGCCCCGCCCGATGGTCTTCGATCACGAGCACGGGACGTGGAAGGACGATCCGGCCGGCCAAGGCTACTACGAGGTGAAGACCTGGTGGCGGACGTTCGACGACTTCGTCGCCTGGACCAAGAGCCCCGCCTTCGCGGAGGCGCATTCCAGCCGCCCGCCGAAGGAGATGTTCGCGGGCCCGAACGTGCTCGAGGTGCACGAGGTTCTCACCAGCACGGACCTGGAGGTGGACGCCGGGTGAGCGCGCTCGCGCCGAGCGGCTTGCAGATCGTGCCCGACATGCCGATCTGCCAGCAGGATCTCCCCCTCGACTGGTACCAGGAGGAGTTCCGGCCCTACGCCGAGGAGTACCTGGCGCTCCCCGACCGTCTGCCCGACACGGTGCTGCCCTGGATGGACGGCTACATCCGTCCGGCGCTCGCCAAGCTGGGCGACCAGGTGATGCTGCTCGCGCACTACTACATGGGCGGTGCCATCGTGAAGCTGGTCGAGCGGTACGGCGGCCGCATCGCCGACTCCTACGAGCTGGCGCTCCAGGCGGTGGAGCGGCCGCGCGTGCAGCACTTCGTCGAGTCGGCCGTCCACTTCATGGCCGAGGCGATCGCCATCCTGGCCAACCCGACGCAGCACGTCTGGATCACCAACCCCAAGTCCGGCTGCACGATGGAGATGATGGCGAAGGATCACATGATCGAGCCCGTCTTCGAGGAGCTGTCGGCGCGCTACGGCGACGACTTCCTGGTGGTGGCGTACATGAACACGTCGGGCCGGGTGAAGGCGCTCGCCGGCCGCACCGGCGGCTCGGTCTGCACCAGCTCGAACGCCAAGGCGGTGATCCACTGGGCGCTCGGCCAGGGACGGAAGATCTTCTTCGTACCCGACCGGCATCTCGGCGAAGTGGTGGCGGGCTGGGCCGGGCTCGGGCCGGCGGATCTCTTCCAGTGGGGCGGCGGGCTCGAAGGCGCGCAGCAGAAGATCGCCGACCTGCCGGCGGCCGAGCGGGCACGGCTCGACGCCGCCAAGATGGTGCTCTGGGGCGGATTCTGCGGCGTGCACACGGTCTTTCGGCCCGAGCACGTGGCCTACTGGAAGGAGCAGGGCTACCGCGTGCTGGTGCACCCGGAGTGCCCGAAGCCGGTGGTGGACGCCGCCGACGGCGCCGGCTCGACGAAGTACCTGTGGAACGCCGTCATGACGGCACCGCCCGGGAGCAAGCTCGCGATCGCGACCGAAGGACACTTCGTGCGCAACGCGCGCGAGCAGGCCGAGCTGCGCGGCGTCGAGGTCGTCAACATGGCGGATATCCCGCGCCCGGAGTTCGCCGCCATGGGCTGCGGCTGCGCCACCATGTCGCGCAACGATCCGCCGCATCTGGTCGCGATCCTCGATCTGCTCGCCAAGGGGCGGCCGCCCGACCTGAACCACGTGCTGCCGGGCGACGTGGTCGACGAGCGGACGGGCCGGCGCGAGCGCCTGCCGGCCGAGGAGCGCGACGTGCTCGTGCGCGAGGCGCGGGCGGCGCTGGAGCGCATGATCGCGATCACGCGGGCGGCTGCGTCGTAGTTCATTGGTCGCTCGGTCGGGGCGGGCTCGCGGTGGGGGTGGGCGCGCGCCCCCACCGCCTTGCCTGGCACCGGCGGGCCCACGAGCGTCGACTCGCGCTCGCGTTTACGCTTCCAGGGGCAACTCGTATTGGGCCATGTAGTTGGCGAACCTCTGGCGTTGCTCGGTTCGGTCGAGGCCTGTCTGGTCGAACGAGTAGTGGTGGCGGCTGCCTTGGCCGTGCCTTTGGTCGGCGAGGCGGCGGCGGATTCGGTCGGCTACGGTTTCGGTGAAGGGGATGTTCCAGCGCTCGTAGAGGGTGCGGACCGTGGCGACCGGGTCGCGTACGAGGTCGGCGTAGCGGACGTCGGCGATCTGCGCGGCGGGGAGCTTTCCCTCGGCGCGCTGCTTCATCACCTTCTCGACCAGGTAGTGGAAGCCGAAGGCCATGCCCTGCACCATCCGGTCGTAGTCGACGTGGTCGCTGCGCATGCGCTGGAGCGTCGCCATGAGGCTCGCGAGCGAACCGATCACGCGCAGGGGGTCGCGGTGGGTGATCACGACCCGGGCGTCCGGGTAGACGGTGAACAGCTCCCGCAAGCGGCCGAGATGCGACGGGGCCTTCAACACCCAGCGGCCGGGGTGGCGCCACTGCAGCAGCTGGAGGAAGCGCCGGTGGTAGCGGTAGGCGGGAAGGAGATCGATCGTGGCCTGCCAGACGGCGTAGCTCGGCACGTTGAACTCGCCGACGAACATGTCGCTCGCGAACTCGTGCGCGAAGACGTAGATGCACTCCGTCGGCAGGTCGGCGGCCAGCTCGTGCATGTGCGGGAAGGCGGGATCGGCTTCGTCCATCACCGTGATCTCGCGGCGCACGCGCTCGATGCGGGGATCGGCGGCGGAGGTCGTAGGGTCCGGCGGCGGCACCGAGTACATCAGTTCCCACTGCCTGGGCACGCGGTTGGCGGGATCCTGCCCCAGGAGATCGTGCAGCAGCGTCGTGCCGGTGCGGCCGAGGCCGGTGATGACGATCGGCGCGGTCACCGGCGCGCGTTCGATCGCCGGCTCGGCGCGGAGCACGGCCTCCACCGCGAGCCGGTTCTGCAGGAGGCGCTGGATCTCGGCGCGCGCCAGCACGCGGCCGACGAGCGTGAGGCGCGCCTCCTCCTCGAGGGCGCGCAAGAGCGTGCCGAGCCCCTGGCGGAACCAGGCGTCGCCGAAGTCGTCGAGGCCCGTGTTGGCGCGAGCGGCGGCGAGCAGATCCTCCTCGCGCAGCGACACCAGGCTGCCGCCGGCACAGCCGAGGTTCGCCCCCAGCGCGTTCACGGCGTCGACCCAGGTCGGTCGCGGCTGCGGCTGCCACGCCATGGGTTGCGGCTCAGTCGAGCGCCACCAGCTCGCACGCCGGCAGCGGCGGGCGGTCGGCCAGCACCCAGCGGAGCAGCATCTGTCCTTCGAGCCGCCCGCCGGTGTCGAGCCAGTTGGGCACCCCGGGGTCGCGGGGCGCGATCACGATGCGCCAGCAGCCGTCCGCGTCGCGCACCGCCCGCTCGTGGTTCGTACACGTCTGGGCGAAGCGGTAGTCGTACGACTCGGCCCAGGGGTTCACCAGCACCAGCCCCCAGTACGTGAACGGGCGCGCCGGCGGCGCGATGCGCACCTGCAGCGCCTGCCCCGGCTCGAGCCGCCAACGCCCGCCCATGTAGACCATCTCGGTGCTGCAGTGGCTGTCGACCGTGCCGTCCTGCGCCTCGACCCGCGCGCTGCCGGGCCCGCCGGCGAAGCGGTTCACCGTGTTCGCGGAGCCAGCCCACATGGCGATGCAGGTGCGTGCCACGAAGATTAGGAAGCTCGCGGCCAGCTCGAGCTTGCCGGCGAGCTCGTCTGGCGTGAGCTGCGGCGGCGGCAGCGGGCGGCCGAGACGCTCCACGCGAAACACTGCGGGCCGCTGCCGGGTCCGGTCGGTGAACGTCTCGCGTACGGCCAGATGGTGGGTGCGCGGCGCGAGCGGGATCCAGTTGCCGTCGTGCGGCGTGGCCGAGAGCGTAATCGCGAAGTCCCCGTTGGGCTCGAGGCGGAACTGATCGAGGTGGCACTGCGCGAGCGTCCCGGCGGGCTCGCTGCCGTGCTGGCCCCAGCGGAAGATGTCCGTGCCGAACGTGAACCCGACGTACGGCGCCTCGCCGCGGTTGCCGGAGAGCCGGTAGGTCTCGGCGGGGTCGAGCACGCAGAAGTAGTAGTGCACATCCGGGTTATCGACGATAAATTTTCGGTATTCGTCCTGCTGCTTGAAGATGACGGGATGGAGCGGATCGTTCTTCTCCACCACCCACTCGAGCGCGATCGACGCGAGGCGGGTCGCCCAGCGGAAGCCCTCCGCCCAGTCGGCCGGCGCCCCGGGGTGCGAGGCCGCGCGCACCAGCCCCGCCACCTCGCGCTGGGCGTCGAGCCAGCGTGCGTGCGCCGCCGCCATCCGCACGACCGCGTCCATCGCCGGAGCAAAGCAAATCGCCGCTTGCGCGCGCAAGAGCTTGCGACGCGCGCGGCCGCTTGGCATAGGATGCGACGATCGTGAGCATGCCGCTCGCGGAACACGTCCGGCTCGGTGGCGCGCTCCTCGGCAGCTGGGTGGGCGCCGCGACCTACGTACACTTTCGCGGCCGCGAGCGCCTCGCCTTCATGCGACAGCTCACGGATCACTCGACGCTCCTCGCGCCATACAACACCTTCGTCTACCTGACGTCGGCCGTGCCGAACACGCCGATCCTGCGGGTGGAGGACTTCCCCGAGCTGGCGACGCTGCGCGAGCACTGGACGACCATCCGGGACGAGGCCGTGGCGCTGCTCGAGGCCGGCGCGATCCGCAAGCCGTCGACGCACAACGACCTGGCCTTCGACTCTTTCTACAAGCGCGACTGGCGCCGCTTCTACCTCAAATGGTACGGTGACTGGCTGCCGTCGGCGAAGCGGCTGTGCCCCCGCACCATCGCGCTGCTCGAGCGCACGCCCTCGGTGCACGCCGCCATGTTCACCGTGCTCGCCCCGCGCAGCCACCTCGTCCGCCACCGCGACCCGTTCGCCGGCTCACTCCGCTACCACCTCGGTCTGGTCACCCCGAACTCGGAGCAGTGCCGCATCTTCGTTGATGGCCAGCCGTACGTGTGGCGCGACGGCGAAGCCGTGCTGTTCGACGAGACCTACGTCCACCGGGCGGAGAACAAGACCGACACCCCTCGCATCATCCTCTTCTGCGACGTCGAACGGCCGCTCCGTCACCGCGCCGCGACGGCCATCAACCGCTTCGTCATCCGCAACGTGATGGGCGCGACAGCGACCTCGAACGTCGACGGGGAGCGCATCGGCGTGGCCAATCGGATTTTCGAGCGCCTCTACACGGTGCGGGACGCGATGCTGCGGCTAAAGAAGCGCAGCCGGCGCACGTACTACGCGCTCAGCTACGGCGCCAAGCTCGCGGCGGTCGGCGGCCTGCTTTACCTGGCGCTGTTCTGATGCCACGCTGCGCTTGACGTGCAGGCGCAAGCGGACCAAACAGGTTCGCCTTGACCAGCCCGGACTCCAGCGTGCTTCTCCCCCTCGCGGTCCTCTTGCCCTTCGGCGCCGGAGCAGCGATCGTGGTGCTGGGCCGTGCGATCGACCGCTCGGCGGGCTGGATGGTCCTTGCGGCAGCGCTCGGCAGCACGTCCGTGCTCGCGCGCGCCGCGCTCGCCGGGGCCACCGGGTTCACAGCGGCGTGGATGCCGTCGCTCGGCGTGACGCTGGCGCTCCGCGCCGACGGCTTCGGGTTCCTGCTCGCACTGCTGGTAGCCGGCATCGGCGTGCTCGTGGTCGCCTACTCGCTGGCTTATCTCGCGGACGCCGAGCCCCCGCGCGCGCGACGCTATTACGCCGCCCTGGCCGCCTTCATGGGTGCCATGCTCGGCATCGCGCTGGCCGACGACCTGATCCTGCTGTTCGTTTTCTGGGAGATCACCAGCGTGACCTCGTTCCTGCTGATCGGCTACCACGCCGAGGACGAGAAGGCGCGTGCCGGCGCGCTCACCGCGCTTCAGGTGACCGCGCTCGGTGGTCTCGCGATGATGGTCGGTTTTTTGGTGATGGGCCAGGTTGCCGGCACCTTCCGGCTCTCGCACATCGCCGCGGACCCACGGGCGGTGATGGCATTCACCGGCTCCGCGCCGGGGAGCGCCGCGTTGCTCCTGGTGCTCGCCGGGGCGTTTACCAAGTCGGCGCAGGTGCCGTTCCATTTCTGGCTGCCCCGCGCCATGGTCGCGCCCACGCCCGTCTCGGCGTATCTGCACGCCGCCACGATGGTAAAGGCCGGCGTCTTTCTGCTCGGGCGCCTGCACCCGGTCTTCGGCGCGGCGCCGCTCTGGGCGCCGTTGCTCGTCGGCGTCGGCACGGCGAGCATGCTGCTCGGCGCCTACCAGGCGGTGCGTGAGACGGACCTGAAGGCGGTGCTGGCGCGCATGACGGCCTCGACGCTCGGGCTGATCACCCTGCTTTACGGGCTCGGCGCCACGGGTGCCGACAGCCTGGCCCTGCTGAGCCACGCGCTCTACAAGGGCGCGCTGTTCCTCGTAGTCGGCATCGTCGATCACCACGCGCACACGCGCTCGCTCGACGCGCTGGGCGGGCTCCGCCGCGCGCTGCCCGTCACCTTCGTCGCCTGCGCAATCGCCTCCCTGTCGATGGCCGGTGTCCCTCCGCTGCTCGGCTTCGTCGCCAAGGAGGAGCTCCTCGGCACGCTGCTGCACGATGACGTGCTCCACGGGCGCCCGCTGTTCCAGGGCCTGCTGGTGCTCGCGGTCGTGCTGACCAGCGCCTGCACCGTGCTCGTGGCGGGCAAGCTCACGCTCGGCGTGTTCCTCGGACCCGAGCGGCCGAGCCGCTCGGCCGGCCGCCATGGCGGCGAGCGGGCGCTCTGGCCGGCGCCGCTTTTGCTCGCGCTCGGCACGCTGGCGCTCGGCCTGGCGAGCGCCACGCCGTTTACGCGCGCGGTGGTAGTCGGCACCGCGTCCCACTACACGGGACCCGTGCACGTGGCGCTCGTTCCCGAGGTGGGCCCCGCGTTCGCGGTGTCGCTCGTGTCCCTGCTGCTGGGTGCGGCGCTGTACGCCGGGCGCGAGCGCCTCCGTGCCCTTCAGGACCGGCTCGCGCGCCTGCCCCCGGCGTCGGTGACGTGGGACGCGCTCATGGCCGGCATCGTGCGGCTCGCGGAGGCCTACAGCCGCCGGTGGCAGAACGGCTCGCTGCGCTGGTACCTGGCGGCGACCGCATTGACGCTCCCGGCGCTCTGCCTGCCGGCGCTACGCGTGGGCGGCCTTTCGTGGGCCAACGTGGTCGCCTCCGGAAGCGATCTCCCCTGGTACGGGCTGCTCCTCTGCGTTCTGCTCGCGGTCGCCACGCTGGCCGCGGTGCGCGCCGAGACCCGCCTCGCCGCCACCATCGCCATGACCGCCATCGGCTTTCTCGTCTCAATGCTGTTCATGGTCTACCGCTCGCCCGACATCCTGCTCACCCAGATCCTGATCGAGACGGTCGCCACGATCTTCGTGCTGCTGGTGCTCGCCTTCCTGCCGCGGTTCAAGAAGCAGGATCTGGCGCCGCTCGCGCGGTTCGTGCACGTGGGGGTGTCGGCCGCCTTCGGGCTCACCATCACGCTGCTGTTGCTCCTCGCCATGACCCCCGGATTGCGCCAGCCCCACAACATCGCCACCGAGCCCGGCGGCCTGCTCTCCCTGGCGCTGGCCGAGGGCGGCGGTCAGAACGCCGTCAACGTCATCATCGTCGACATCCGCGCCACGGACACCACCGGCGAGATCACGGTGCTCGTGGTGGTCGGGCTGTGCATCTACGGGCTGCTCCGCTCCCGCCGGCGCGCGACCCGCGGAGAACCCGCATGACGCGCACCTCGCCCATCCTGCACACGATCGCCCGCTTCGCCGTGCCGCTCACGTTTTTGGTCGCGGCGCGCATCTTCTTCCAAGGCCACGATTTGCCGGGCGGCGGCTTCATCGCCGGCGTGCTGCTCGTCGCTGCCGGCGCCATGCACATGCTGGCGTTCGGCTCCGCACGGATACGACGCGTGGCCTGGTGGCGGCTCGCCGTGGTGGGCCTTGCCATCTCGGTGCTGAACGGCACGGTCCCGCTGCTCCGGGGACATGCCTTCATGGACAACGAGATCCTGCACGTGGGCGGCGTCCACCTGCCCACCGCCACCTTCTTCGATCTGGGCGTCATGTTGATCGTGGTCGGCGTGCTGATGACCATCTTTGTCGAGCTCGGCGAGGAGCGGCGCTGACGTGGAGCTTCCACTCGCGCTCACCATCGGCCTCCTGTTCGCGGGTGCGATGTATTCGATCCTGCGGCCGAACCTGGTGCGCATGGTGATCGGCTTCGGGCTGCTCTCCAACGCCGTCAACCTGGTGATGATCGCCTGCGGCGGCTACCAGCTCGGAGCCGACGCGCCGTTCGTCCGCGACCCGGCCAACGTGGCGGGGCTGATGGACCCGCTCCCGCCCGACATCGTCCTTACCGCGATTGTCATCAGCTTCGCCGTGGGCGCCCTCTTCCTCACCATCTGCTACGTCGTGTACCGCGACTACGGCACCGACAATCCCGAGGAGCTCCCCCACCCGCTGCTCGACGACGAGTCGTACCGGCCGCAGCCCTCGCGCCGGCTGCGCTACGAGGAATGACCGAGTGAACGGCATCGTGCTCGTGCTGATCGTGCCGTTCTTCACGGCCATTGCGCTCGCGCTGCTGCGCGAGCACCCGCGGATCGAAAAGACACTGGCCGTCGCGGCCACCGTGGGCCTTACCGTCTACGTCGTCTGGCTGCTGCGCTACGTCGACACGCACGGCGTGCAAGCCGCCGTGCTCGGGGGGTTCCTGGCGCCGTACGGCATCGCGTTCGTGGCCGACCGTCTGGCCTGCATCATGCTCTGCCTCTCCATGACGGTCGGCACCGTCGTCGTGGCGTACACCTGCTTCACGGTCACGCCGCTGCAGCAGCGCCACTTCTTCTTTCCGTTTTTCCAGGTCCTGCTGCTCGGTGTGAACTGGTCGTTCGTCACCGGCGATCTCTTCAATCTTTTCGTCGCCTACGAGGTGATGCTGATCGGCTCGTACGGCGCGATGATGGTCGGCGCCACGCGCCAGCAGGTGCGCCAGACGATGATGTACGTGGCGGTGAACCTGCTCGGCGGTGGGCTGTTCGTAGTGGGCATCGCGCTCGTTTACGCGCTCGCCGGCACGCTCAACATGGCCGACCTCGCGACCCGCACCACCGGGCTCGAGGGCCCCCGGGCGGCCGCGCTGACGGCCGCGTCGATGGTGCTGCTGCTGGTCTTCGCGCTGAAGGCGGCGGCGTTCCCGCTCTTCTTCTGGCTGCCCGACTCGTATCCGGTCGTGCCCGCCGGCGTGAACGGCTACTTCGCGGGGCTGCTCACCAAGGTGGGCGTCTACTCGCTGCTCCGCGTCTTCGTCATGGTCTTCCGCCAGGACGGCCAGGCCCTGGCGATCGACGTGCTGCTCGCGCTCTCCGCGTTCACCATGCTGCTGGGGGTGCTGGGCGCGCTCTGTCAGTGGGAGATGCGACGCATCCTCTCCTGGCACATCATCAGCCAGGTCGGCTACATGGTGATGGGGATCGGGCTCGCGGGCGACGCCGCCGTCGCCCCGCTCGCCGTCGCCGCCACCATCTTCTACGTGGTGCACCACATCGTCGTGAAGGCGAGCCTGTTCCTGATCGCGGGCGTCACCGAGCAGGTGACCGGCACCGGCCGGCTCAAGCAGATGGGCGGCGTGCTCGGCAGCGCGCCGATCGTCGCCGGCCTGTTCCTGGTGGCCGCGCTCTCGCTCGCCGGGATGCCGCCCTTCTCCGGCTTCCTCGCCAAGCTCGTGGTGCTGCGTGCCGGCCTGGCGGACGGCCAGTCCGCCGTCGTCGCCGTGGCGGTCGTGACGAGTTTTCTCACGCTGCTCTCGATGATGAAGATCTGGACGTATGCCTACTGGGGCACCCCCGCCGGCGAGCACGCGCCGACCGGCTGGCGCGGTCCGGCGGCCGCCAGCGCGGTGCTGGTGGCGGCCACCGTGGTGCTCGGGTCCGCGGCCGAGCCGTTCTTGCGGCTCGCCGACGCCGCGGCGCACGACGTGGTGACGCCGACGGCCTACGTGCGCGCGGTGCTAGGCGACCGCGTCGCGGAGGCCCTGCAGCGATGAGGCGGCTTCGGCAGCTCCTGCTTTGCGTGCGCTTTCTCCTCATCCTGGTGCGCGAGATCTGGCTGTCGGCCGTGACGGTGGCGAAGCTCGCGCTCGGGCCGCTCGATCGGCTGCGCTCGGGGTTCCTCGCGCTCCCGATAGACGCTCGCTCGGACCTCGAGATCACGGCGCTGGCGAACTCGATCACGCTCACGCCGGGCACCATCACCGTGCACGTCGAGCCGGCGAAGCACACGCTCGTCCTCCATGCGATCGACGTCGGCCACGATCCCGAGGCGGTGCGGCAGTCGATCAAGACCGTGCTCGAAGCGCACATCCTGCGCTGGACGCGCGCGGGCGGGGGGCCGTCGTGAGCGCGTGGTTCGCTGCGGTGACCGACCTCTGCCTCTTGCTGCTGTTCGTCAGCGCGGCGCTCTGCCTCCACCGCATGATCGTCGGCCCCCGGGCCGCCGACCGCGCCGTCGCGTTCGACACGCTCTCGGCGGTGATTGTCGGCATGATCTGCCTGCTCTGCATTCGCTGGCAATCGACGCTCTACTTCGACGCCGTGTGGATCCTCACGCTGGTCGGCTTCCTCGGCTCGAGCGCCATCGCCAAATACCTGGCTCGGGGGCGGCTCTTCTGATGCTCGAGATCCTCGCCGCGCTCGCCATGCTGACCGGGACGTTCTTCATGGTCGTCACCGGCATCGGGCTCGTGCGCTTCCCTGACGTCTACACGCGCATGCATGCCGCCGGGAAGGCGGGCACTGTAGGCGTGGCGATGCTGATCCTCGCGCCGACGCTCTACTTCGGGCCGCACGATGCATTCCTCGCGCTGCGCGGGCTGCTCGCCATCGTCTTCCAGGGGCTCACCACGCCAGGCGCCACGTATCTGCTGGCCCACGCGTCGTACGCGACGGGATATCCGTCACACGGCCGCACGGAGATCGACGAGCTGAAGCGCTGGCTCCCGGCGTACTCCGACGAGGAGTTCGGGCACGAGTGAGGACGACTCAGCCGGCGGCGACGTCCAAGATGCGCTTGACCGCATCGGCGCAGTTGCCCGGGTCGAGCACCGTCAGCACCGGTACCTGGCTCGGCATCTGGAGCGTCGAGTGGACGTTTACCAGCATGTCGAGCTGGTCCTGGAACGGCGGGCAGGCGAGCACCGGAGCCGTGGTGTTGCCGGCGACGAAGCCAGAGAGCGCGTTGGAGCGCCCCGCGATGGTCACGTAGACCACCCGGCGCTCGCCGGCGTAGCGATCGATGATCTCGAGCACCTTGCGCGGCGTCCTGTGCGCCGATGCCACGTGCTGCTCCCAGGGCACACCCAACGCGGTCAGCCGGTCGGTGATCTGCTTCGCCCAGGCAGCGTCGGCCTCCGCGCCCAGGATCAGGACCGCCTTCATGCCATCCTCGCCAGATGCTCGGCGATGCGCTCGGCGACGGGCCGGCGCGCATCGGGAAACTCGAATTGCCGTCCGGTGATCTTTTCGTACAGGAACACGTACCGCCGCGACAGCTCGATCACGAGGTCCTCCGGCGCCGGCGGCAGCTCGCGGTCCTTGTAGGGGTCGCAGTGCTCGACGAACCAGAGCCGCAGGAACTCCTTGTCGACGTTCTCGGGCTCGAGCCCCGCCGCCAGCCGCTCGGCGTACGAGTCCGCGAGCCAGTAGCGGCTCGAATCCGGCGTGTGGAGCTCGTCGACCAGCCGGATGCGGCCCTCGGCGTCGCGGCCCATCTCGTATTTGGTGTCCACCAAGATGAGGCCGTGCTCGGCGGCCTTCGCCTGCCCGAACGCGAAGAGCGCCAGCGCCGCGTCGCGGCAGTACTCCCAGTCGGCCCGCGTCATCCAGCCCTCGGCGACGATCTCGCGCGGCGCGATGGGGCGATCGTGGTGCTCTTCCTTGGTGGTGGGCGTGATCAGGTTCACGGGCAGCTTCTGATTCTTCACCAGCCCCTCGGGGAGCACGTTGCCGCAGTATTCGCGCGCACCGTTCTTGTAGACCGTCCAGAGCGCGGTGCTGGTGGTGCCGGTGATGTAGCCGCGCACCACGAACTCGATGGGGAACACGTCGCACTTGCGGGCGACGGTGACGTTCGGATCCGGCACGGCGAGCACGTGGTTCGGCACGATGTGGGCCGTCTGCTCGAACCACCAGGCGCTGGTGAGGTTCAGGACCTGCCCCTTGAACGGGATCGCCGCCAGCACGCGATCGAAGGCGCTCTGCCGGTCGGTGGTGACCAGCACCACGCGGTCGCCGAGGTCGTACTGGTCGCGCACCTTGCCGCGCCGCTTGCCCGTCGGATAGAGCGCCGTCTCGACCAGGCAGTTTCCGAGCGCGGCGCGGATGCGGTCGCGATAGGTGTCGGGCGTCGAGATCGCGCTCTCGGCCATGGCCCCCGCTTCCTTATCCGGGCCGCGCGACCGGTGCCAGACCGCTCTCAGCCGCCCGCCTGCTGCTCGGCCGCCTGCACCGGCAGCACCGTGACGATCACCGACAGCACGCGGCGCCGCTGCACCCGCTCGGCCTTGAACACCAGGTTCTCGCAGCGCACTTCCTGTCCTTCGCGCGGGATGGCGCCCAGCAACCCCAGCATGAGGCCGCCCACCGTGTCCCACTCTTCGCTCGGCAGCCGCACGCCGAGCGCCTGCCCGAGGTCGTCGATCGGCATGGCGCCGTCGACGCGATAGACGCCCTCGCCGACCTGCACCAGCTCCGGCTCGTCGCGGTCGTATTCGTCGGCGATCTCGCCGACCAGCTCCTCGAGCAGATCCTCGAGCGTCACCAGCCCGGAAACCGAGCCGTACTCGTCGGTGACGATGGCCAGATGGAACTTCTGGCGTTGCATGTCCTTCAGGAGGTCCGCCACCCGCTTCGACTCGGGGACGAAGTGCGCCGGGCGCAGCATCTGCGCGAGCGGCGTGTCGATCCGCCCGCCGTGCAGCAGCCGCAGCAGGTCCTTGGCGTAGACGACGCCCTCGATGTGGTCGAGCTGCTCGCGGTAGACCGGCATGCGCGACATGCCGCGTGCCACGAACTGCTCGAGCACCACGCGCAGCGGCTGCCCGATCTCCACTGCGACGACGTCCGGGCGCGGCACCATCACCTCGCGCACCACCGTGTCGCCGAACGTGAACACCGAGTGGATGAGCTCGCGCTCCTGCGCGTCGATCGTTCCCTCCTCGTGCCCCACCTCGGCCATGGTGCGGATCTCTTCCTCAGAGACGAACGGGCCCTGCGCGAGCCCCTTGCCGGGCAGCAGCACGTTCGCGAGCCAGATGAGCGCCCGCGTGGGGAGACTCAGCGTCCGGCCGAGGTAGAAGACGATCGGAGCCAGCGCCAGCGCCGAGCTGTCGCTGTGCACGATGCCGAACGTCTTGGCCATCGCCTCGACCACCACGAAGTAGCCGATGGTGAACAGCGCAGACACCACGGCGATGCCGACGTGGCCGAAATACCGCTCCGCCAGGATCGCCACCAGGATGGCGGAGCCGTTCTGGACGAACATGACCGCCAAGTAGACGGCGTTCAGGTAGCGGGCCGGCTCCTGCTCGATGCGCTCGAGGAGCCCGGCGTTGCGCCGGCCCTCGGCCCGCAGCGCCATGGCGCGCACCCGCGTCATGCGGCTCATCGACGCCTCGGCGGCGGCCAGCACGGTACCGAACAGCACCAGCAGGCCGATGACGGCGAACAGCGCGCTCACGGCAGGAGGGCGCCGGTCTCCCGACCGCCCACCGTCGCAGGTAGGGGTTGCATCGGACCGCCACACCGTAGCATGGCCGGCGCCCCCACTGCGAGACGCGCCGGGCAGGACCCACCGGGCGGGTGCTGTGCGGTCCGGCAGGGTCTGGCAGCCGTGCTTGACGCCCGCGACGCTCTCCGCGAAGGAAGAGCGCCCCCATGGACGTTCGCAAGCTCGACGGCAAGACGGCCCTCGTGACGGGCGCCGGCAGCGGCATCGGGCGTGCCACGGCCCTTGCCTTGGCGGCCCGCGGCGCGCGGCTCGTGGTGTGCGACGTCAACGAAGCGGGCCTCACCGAGACCGCCGACGCCATCCGGCGGCTCGGACGCGACGTGCTGGCGCGGCGGGTGGACGTCGCTCGCGCCGACGAGATGCGGGCCTTCGCCGAGGCCGTGCACACCCAGATCGAGGCCGTCGACATCCTGATGAACAACGCCGGCGTGGGGCTGGGCGGCGGCTTTCTCCACACCACGCTCGACGACTGGAACTGGATCATCGGCATCAACCTCCTCGGCGTGATCCACGGCTGCCACTTCTTCCTGCCCGCGATGGTGGGGCGGCGGCGCGGCGGGCACGTCGTGAACGTCGCCTCGGCCGCCGGCTACGTCGCCACCGAGGCGCTCGCCGCCTACGCCACCACGAAGTTCGCCGTGGTTGGCCTGTCCGAGGCGCTGCGCGACGAGCTCGGGCCGCACGGCATCGGCGTCACCGCCGTGTGTCCGGGCCTCATCAACACACCGATCACCCAGACCTCGCCGCTGCGCGGGCCCGAGGCGACGCCCGAGGCGCGCGCCTACATGATCGAGGTCTACCAGCGGCGCAACTACCCCGCCGAGCGGGTGGCCGAGGGCGTGCTGCGTGCGATCCAGCGCAACCGCGCCGTGGCCCCGATCTCGCCGGAGGCCTGGGGCATGTACTTGCTCAAGCGCTTCGCGCCCGGCCTGCTGACGCGCCTCAACCGCACGCTGGCGGCCCGCGCGCGGCGCGAGGTGGAGCGGCGCCGGACCCGCGCCTGAACGCCATCTGCCATGAGCGAGCCCGTCGTGGACATGAAGCGCTCGACCCGCGATCCGGGCGTGCTGCGCGAGCGCCTCGAGCGCTGGCTCGCCGGGCGTCTCGGCGCGGGCACCGCCCCCGCCGTCGCAGCGGTCCGCAGTCCGTCGGCGACCGGCATGTCGAGCGAGACCCTGCTCTTCGACGCCGCCTGGACGGAGCGTGGCGAACGCCGGGAAGGCGCCTTCGTCGCCCGGGTGGCGCCCGATCCGAACGACGTGCCGGTGTTCCCGCGCTACGATCTCGCGGCGCAATTCCGCCTCCTCCAGATCGTCGCGGCGCACAGCACCGTGCCAGTCCCGCGCGTGCGCTGGCTGGAGGAGGACCCGTCGCATCTCGGCGCACCGTTCTTCGTGATGGACCGGGTCGAGGGCCGCGTACCGCCCGACGTCATGCCGTACACCTTTGGCAGCTGGGTTTCCGAAGCGTCGCCCGCGGAGCGCCGTCAGCTGCAGGACGCAAGCGTGGCGACGCTCGCCGCCTTGCACGCCATCGACGTCGCGTCGGTCGACGTGTCGTTCCTCGCCCTCGACGCACCGGGCACGACAGCGCTACGCCGGCAGCTGGCCTACCAGCGGCGCTACTACGACTGGGTGCGCGGCGAGCACCGCCATCCGCTGATCGAGCGGGCGCTCGACTGGCTCGATGCCAACTGCCCGCGCGACGAGGGCCCGACGGTGATCAACTGGGGCGACGCGCGCATCGGCAACATGCTGTTCCAGGGCTTCGAGCCGGTCGCGGTCCTCGACTGGGAGATGGCCACGCTGGGCCCCCGTGAGGTCGACCTCGGGTGGTTTCGCTTCCTGCACGTGTTCTTCGACGATCTGGCGCACCAGTTCCAGCTGCCTGGACTGCCCGACTTCATGCGCCGCGAGGACGTAGCGCGCACCTACGAGGCGCATTCGGGTCACCGCGTCCGCGACCTCCCCTTCTACGAGACGTTCGCCGCGCTCCGCCACGCCATCATCATGGCGCGCGTGCACGCGCGCCGCGTGCACTTCGGCGAGGCCGAGTGGCCCGCCGATCCCGACGAGGTGATCCCGCATCGCGCCATCCTCGCCCGCATGCTCGACGGCGACTGGGACGGCTGAGCCGCAGCCGGCTCAGGGCGTCGGGCGACAGGCGGCGTAGCGACGCAGCGCCTTCGAGATGAGCCGGATCGCGGCCGCGTCGTAGCGCAAGCCGTAGCGGACCTCCGCCGCGGGGATGGCGTCACGCCCGGCCCGGCCGTCCAGCTTCCGGTAGTACTGCCTGGCCCGCTTCCCGAGCCGTCGAAGCAACCGTTTGGCCGCGCGGCGATCCCCGTCGCCGCACGCCACCTCGGCGCCTTCCGCGGACTCCGTGGCCTTTCCGAGCATGGCTTGCGCGTCGCTGGCAAACGGCTCGCGGTCGGTCACCGCCGCGGTCCGCATGGCGAGCGCCTCGACGCGGCAGCGCAGCACGGAGAACCGCGTCTGCTCGCCGCAGGCCGCCGGACACGCCGGCGCGAGCGCACAGTCCCAATCGAGGCAGTCGACCTGTCCGTCGCCGTCGTCGTCGAGGGTGTTCGCGCAGACCTCCTTCGGCGGCAGCGAGGTGGACGTGACGGTCGACGTGACGGTCGTGACCGTCTCGGTGGTCGTGGTGGTCGACGGCGGCGGCACGGTGGCGGTCGTGGAGGTCGTGGTGGTCGACGTCGCGAGCGTCGTCGACGTGCTGGGGGACGACGTGGTGCTGGTCGTCGTCGGCGGCAGGCTCGTGCTGGTGGTCGGCGGCACGCTGGTACTGGTGGTCGTCGGGACGCTGGTGCTGGTCGTGGACGGCACGCTGGTGCTGGTGGTCGGCGGCAGCGACGTGCTGGTGGTGGAGGTCACGGAGGTGCTGGTCGTCGACGGCACGCTCGTGCTGGTGGTGGGCGGAGCGGAGGACGTGCTGGTCGACGTGGAGGTCGACGTGACCGTGGTCGTGGGCGGCGTGGGATCTCCCGGCTGGCGCTCCACGGCGCCGATGTCGCACGCGCTGCCGATGGGACGCACGATGCCGCGCTGGTCGGTCGCCGGGCATCCCGTCGCCGTCCCGGCGTCGACCAGGGGACTGCCGAGCCACGGAAGGTGGGTGCGCGTGGAGCCGCCGTTCGGAAGGAGCGCGCTCACCTGCGGCGCCTGGTTCTCCATGTCGCCCGGCTCCGTCAGCGCGCAGCTCCCGTCGCTGGCGAGGTTGTGACCCGCGGACGTGATCGTCCCGAAACAGTCGGCGGGGAAGTTGAGGGCCACGACCGTATTGCGCAACGCCAGCGTGCCGCTCGCCTGGCGCAGCCCGCTGCCCGTCGGCGCCGCCTGCGAACGATTGTCCACCACGCTGACGTTCTGCAGCCACACGTCGGCGCTGGTATCCATCGCCGCACCCACGATACCGAGGTTGCCGCTGAAGGTTGAATTCGTCACCTCGGCAGGCGCCAGGGCCGCGAGCCCGCCGCCGGCGGTCGCAATGTTCGCGGAAATGGTCGAGTCGAGCACCGACAGCATGCCGGCCTCGTGATCGATGGCTCCGCCCCGCGCGGCCGAATTGGTGCGTATGGTGACCCGCCAGAGCGTCGCGGTCCCTTCGTTGTGGAGCCCGCCGCCCAGCACCGAGCCGCCGGTCGCGTTGGCGTTGTTGCGGATCTCGCCGCCGGTGACGTCGAGCGTCGCCGCTGCCCCGTTGTAGATTCCCGCACCGGCGACGGGCGCGAGATTGCCACTCACGGTGCTGCCGTCGAGCGTCACCGTTCCGGAGGCCGCGAAGATGCCGCCGCCACGCTGTGCGACGTTCACCGTGACGAACGCCCCGTCGAGGGTGAGGCTTCCGGTGACGTACACGCCGCCGCCGTCGCTCGCCGCATCGTTGCTCGTCACCGTGCTGCCGTCGATCGTGGTGGACGTCCCGCCGTCGTAGATGCCGCCGCCGTGGCGGCCCGCGACGTTCCCGCGGACGGTCGAGCCGTTCTCCACGACGAGCGTGGCGCCCGCGTCGTTGAAGATGCCGCCGCCGTCGCGTCCCGCCGTGCACGTTTGCACCGTTGCGCTCCGCACGACGAGCGTCCCGGCGTTGACGACGCACCCGCCGTCCTCCGCCGCATTGCCGTTGATGACCGCGACGTCCTGCAGTGTGACGGTCACGCCCGGGGCCACGGCGAGCGGACGAACGAGATTGCCGCCGGACAGGATCACCTCGTCGTCCCCGTCGATCGTGGTGTCGGCCGCGAGCGTGTGCGTCGCCGTCAGCACGATGGTGTGCGTGGCGAGACCGCAGGCGAACGTGACGACGCCGCCGCCCGCCAGCGCCGCGGCGAAGGCCGCCTCGGTGCAGCTCTCCGGCGTGCCGTCGCCGACGACGCCGCCGGCCGCGGCCGGGCCGGCAGCGGCCAGCGAGCCCAGCACGAGCGCCGCCCATACGCCCGTGCAGCGTAGGCCGAGACCCCTGAATCGCATGCGCTCCGGCACCCCCACGAGCCACCCCGCGTGGCTCTTCCCCCTCCCGTCTCGATGGTAGATCAGCGATCACCACGCTCAAGCGTCGCAGCCCCACGGCCGAGGGTGTGACACACCTGTGGCGTCAAGATTCTGCCACGGCATGCACTGCCGGCCTTGCCGAAGCGTCTGTGGTGGACACGTCCCGCGGAAGGTGCCAGTTACGAGCTGTCCCGACTCGTCCGAAACCATCAGGAGGCTGTCATCGCAACCAAGGTATTCGTGGGCAACTTGAACTTCCGCACCGAGCAGCACGAGATCCGGAGTCTCTTCTCGCAGGCCGGTGAGGTCGTCGACGTCTTTCTGCCGTCCGACCGTGCTACCGGCCGCCCGCGCGGCTTCGCGTTCGTCGAGTTCAGCGACGAGGCAGGCGCGCGCGCCGCGATCGCACGCTTCGACGGCGTCGAGCTCGGCGGGCGCAACCTGCGGGTGAACGCGGCCGAGGCGCAACGTCCGCGGAAGCCGGGCCGGTTCGTTCCGTCCGAGCCGCCGCCCATGCCCTTCCCGCCGTTCGGCAAGTCGAAGGGCAGCCGGCGCAACCTGCGCGCCCGCAAGCGCAGCCTCGGCTGAGCGGCCGGGCGTCGCTCACGAAGTCGCCGGTCGGCGGATCAGCCGGCGCCCGATTGCCACCAGGAACATGACGGCCTTCCCCGCCGCGTGCGGCGAGAGAAACGCCGTCACGGCGTCGTCGTAGAACGTGAGCCCGGTGGCGCCGAGGCCGAGCGCGTATGCAGCGAGGTAGGCGCGGCCGCCCGCCACCGCGGCGGCGAGCTGGGCGGCGCGGTATCCCCGGCCGCCCAGCCGGGCGAAGACGCGCTCGAGGTCGACCAGCCAGTAGAGGTTCGCCGCGGCGTCGGCGGCGAGCGGCTGGTCGAGATCGAGGTGACCGGCGTCGCGGCGAAGATCGCCGGAGCGCAGAAGCTCGAGGCTACGGCCGTCCGCGGCGGCGGCGTAGGCGCCGGGTTCCAGGCCGTCTACCGCGTTGGCGATCACGTACAGCTCTGGCTGGACGTACGGCGTGATCGGTGCGGGTCGCGCCGCACATGCGATCACCGTGGCGAGCGCGTCGAGCGGGATGGGCGCTCGCGGAAAGCGCCGACTGGATCCTCGCCGCAAGATGACCGCTTCCACGGGCTCCGCGAGGACTCCGGCCGGCAGCGCCTGCAACGCCACACGCGGCGCCGGCGGCGCCTCGAGTGCCGGCGACGG
>DATMAZ010000189.1:0-3459 GCA_035559675.1 Candidatus Limnocylindria bacterium | reverse complement strand
CGCCGACGGCCGCGTGGAGCTGCTCGCCTCCGGCATGGACGAGCCGATTCTCGCCGCCTGGTCGTCCGAGGACCGGCAGGAGCAGGTGGTGCGCATGCGCGAGCGGCTCGCCGCGCGCTTCGGCGCGGACGCGCGCGGCCTCTGGCTCACCGAGCGCGTCTGGGAGCCCGATCTGCCGGTCGATCTCGCCCGCGCCGGCATCCGCTACGTGGTCGTGGACGATCGCCACTTCCTCGCCGCCGGCCTCGAGCGCGAGGCGCTGCACCTGCCGTGGCGCACCGAGGCCGCGGGCGCCGGCATCACGGTGCTGCCGATCGACGAGCGCCTGCGCTACCTCGTACCGTTCCGTCCCGTGGACGAGTTCGCCGCCTACCTCCGCGGGCTCCGCGCGCGCGGGCTGCGGCTGGCGCTGCTCGCCGACGACGGCGAGAAGTTCGGCGGCTGGCCGGGCACGCGCGAGTGGGTCTACGAGCGCGGCTGGCTGGCTGCGTATCTCGGCACGCTCGCCGCGCTCCGAGATGCGGGCGAGGTGGAGCTGGTGACGTGTGGCGAGGCCGCCGCGCGTCTCCCGAGCGCCGGCCTCGTCTATCTGCCGAGCGGGTCCTATCGCGAGATGGAGGGCTGGGCGCTGCCGGCGCCCGCGGCTCGGCGGCTCGCCGCGCTCGAAGCCGATCTCGGCGAGCGGCTCGACGGGCCTGACGGCGCGCTCGTGCGCGGCACGCACTGGCGGAGCTTCCTCGCCAAGTACCCGGAAGCCAACCGCATGCACAAGAAGGCGATGCGGCTCTCACGGCTGGCGCGTGAGCGCGGCGCCGGCCCCGACGTGCGCCACGCCATCGGCCGCGCCCAGTGCAACGACGCCTACTGGCACGGGGTCTTTGGTGGGCTTTACCTGCCGTTTCTGCGCGCGACGGTGTGGTCCAATCTCGCGGCCGCCGAGGGGCTGCTGCGCGCCGGCGAGCCGCTCGGCGTGGAGCTGGAGGACGTCGACCTCGACGGCCACGACGAAGTGAGCGTGCACGGCGCGGCGTTTGCGGCAATCGTGAGCCCGGCGCGCGGCGGAGGCGTCGAGGAGCTGACGCTGTTCGCGCCCGGCGTGAATTTGGCCGACGTGCTGACGCGCCGGCGCGAGGCGTATCACTTTGCGACCCCCGAGACGCCGGGCGGCGCGGCCGCACCCGCCCGCGACGGCACGCCGTCCATCCACGCGATCGAGAAGCAGCTGTCGCTCGATGTGCTGCCGCCGGTCGATTCGGCGCCGCGCGCGCTCTTCCTCGAGCGGCTCCTTCATGCGCCCCCCGATCCCGAGGCGCTGGCGGCCGGGGACCTCCCGGTGGCGCGCAGCTGGGCGCAGGAGCCGTTCGCGGTCGCCCTCGAGCGCCACGCCGACGTGGTCCACGTGCGGCTCGCGGCGTCGGGTCTCGAGAAGTGCCTGAGCTTCCACCAGGACGGCACGCTCTCCGCGGCGCTCGTCTGGACCCCCGGCGCGCCGGGATCCTGGTTCACCACCGAGATCTCGACGTCGCGGCCGCTGCTCCTCGACACGGACGCCGCCGCCGTCCGGCGCCATCCGATCGAGACGGTGGCGAAGTCGGAGCGCGGCCTCGAGCGCACCGTGCAGGGCGAGGCGGTCGTGGCGGGCTGGCCGGCGGATTCCGGCCGGGGATACGTGCGCGTGCGCGTCGACGTGCCGGGCTGATCGCTCGCTTTGCGGAAGCGCCCCTGGCATAGCCAGGCAGCGGAGGACACGACCGTATGTCGCTCGCCATGAGCCCTGCAGAACGAGAGGCGTTTCTGGCCGACACGCACGTCGGCATCGTCAGCGTCGCCGAGGAGGGGCGCGGGCCGCTCGCCGTGCCGGTGTGGTACCGCTACGTGCCGGGCGGCGAGCTGGTGTTCGCGACCGCCGAGACGTCGCGCAAGCTTGGGCTGCTGCGGCGTGCGGGCCGCGCCAGCATCTGCGTGCAGACCGAGACGGCGCCCTACCTCTACGTGAGCGTCGAGGGGCCGGTGACCTTCGATCGCGTGGACTTCGAGCGCGACACCCGCGAGATGGCGCTCCGCTACCTCGGCCCGGCGATGGGCGAGGCGTATCTCGCCGCTACCTATCCGCAGGGTGTCACCAGCGAGGTGCTGGTGCGGCTTCGCCCGGAGCGCTGGTGGAGCGCCGACTTCCGCAAGTTCACCGGCACCTCCTGAAATCCCGCCGCGCGCGTGGTAGGGCTGGGGCGATGGCGGTGCGAACGCCCGAGGAACGCATCTACCGCGCCGTGATGCGGGTTCCGCCGGGCCTGGTCGCTACCTACGGGCAGGTGGCGCGGGTGGCCGGTCTGCGGAACGGCCACCGGCAGGTGGGACGCGCGCTGCGCGCGCTCGTGGACGACGGGCTCGTGCCGTGGCACCGCGTGGTGAATGCGAGCGGTGCCGTGAGCCTGCGGTCGGAGGACGGCTCGGCGGAGCGCGAGCAGCGCGAGCGGCTCGCGCGGGAGGGCATCGTGCTGGACGCGCGCGGGCGCGTGCCGCTCGCGCGCTACCGGTGGCGGCGGGGGCTCGGGCCGTGAGCGTCGGGGCGGGCACGCTGCGCGCCTACCACGAGCGTACCAAGCACTCGCCGACGAGCGTGCGCCGCGACCCGCACGTCCTCGACTGGGACAACCAGCCGCGGGCCTTCAAGGTCTACGTCGATCTCGAGCCGATTCTGCTCCCGACCGAGTTGCCCGGCTCGCGCATGCTGGCCCTCGAGGCCATCGGATCGGCCGGGACGCCGGCTGCGAGCGCGGTGGCCGGGCTCGACCTCGCGGGGCTCGCGCGCGTTCTCTACTTCTCGGCGGGCGTGCTGCGGCACAAGACGTACCCGGGCGGCGAGATCTTCTTTCGCGCGGCAGCGTGCACGGGCGCGCTCTACCACATCGACGTCTATGCCGTGTGCGCCGAGCTGCCCGGCCTCTCGGCCGGCGTCTACCACTTCGGCCCGCACGACTTCGCGCTCCGGCGGCTCCGCGCCGGGGACTACCGCGGGCTTCTGCTCGCGGCGACCGCGGGCGACCCCGCGGTGGCGGGGGCGCCGGTGGTGCTGGTGCTCACCAGCACCTTCTGGCGCAACGCGTGGAAGTATCGGAACCGGACGTACCGGCACTGCTTCTGGGACGCGGGCACGCTGCTCGCCAATCTGCTCGCGGTGGCGGCGTCGGTCGACCTGCCTGCCCACGTGCAGCTGGGCTTCGTCGACGAGCAGGTGAACCACCTGCTCGGCATCGACGCCGCGCGCGAGGCCGCGCTGGCGCTGGTCCCGCTCGGCAGCGGCGCCGCCCCGCCGCCGGCGGTGGCTGCACCGCCCGCGCTCGCGCTCGAGACGCTGCCGCTCTCGCGCCGGGAAGTGGACTACCCGCTCGTGCGCGAGGCGCACGCGGCCTCGTCGCTGCACTCGGCCGACGACGTCGCGGCGTGGCGGGCGGCGTC
>DATMAZ010000188.1:0-4994 GCA_035559675.1 Candidatus Limnocylindria bacterium | reverse complement strand
GACCGGCGCCACGACGCGGGCGAGCGCGAGCGTGGTCGCGAGCGGCCGGGCGCGCACGATCGCGCGCGCCACGGCGCGGGCGCGCGGCTCCTCGCCGCACTCTGCAAGGATCCGCGCCAGGTCCTGTTCGCTCCACTCGTTCACGATGGTGGCGGCGGTGAGCTCAGCCGCCGGGTCCATGCGCATGTCGAGCGGGGCGTCGTGCCGCCAGGAAAAGCCACGCGGTCCGCGGTCGAGCTGCAGCGAGCTCACGCCGAGGTCGAGCAGCAGGCCGTCCACCTGCGACCAGCCGACGGCAGCCAGGTGCTCGCCGAGCCGTGCGAAGCTGCCGTGGCGCAGCCGCACGCGGTCGCCGAAGGGGCGCAGCCGCTCGGCGGCCGCGGCGAGGGCTTCGGGATCGCGGTCGATGCCGAGCAGGATCGAGTCCGGCGCCGCTCGCAGCAGCGCCTCCGCGTGTCCCCCGAACCCTACCGTTCCATCGACGAGATGGGCACCCGGCCGGGGGCGCAACCCCCCCACCACCTGCACCACCATCACCGGCACATGGGCAGCGCCCACCGGCCCGATGTCCGTCCCGTCGTCCTGCATCGGCGGCCCGTCGCCACACATACTGGCAGCGCCCGCCGCCGTCACCCCTCACCCCTCCTTAGGTCGTTTGGACACCCGTCGTTCTTTACTTGAGGCTCGCCAGTAGCGGCGCGTCGTCGAACACGCCCTCGTCGGTTTCGTCCTGGTGCTCGCACGCCTTGCGATCCCAGAGCGATGCCAGGCGGCCCTCTCCAACGAACTTCACTTCACGCTCCAGGCCGGCATAGGCACGAAGATGCGGCGGCAGCAGGATGCGTCCCTGCGGATCGATGGGGCACTCCTGGCCGTGCGACAGGTAGGCGCGCCGGAGCGCCGCCATGCGCGGATCGAGCGGCGGCTGCACGTCGAACTTCCGGTACAGCTCTTCCCAGCTCGACAGCGGGTAGATGTGGAGGCACCGGTTGTCCTTGTCCCGGTGCTTCGTGAGAACGAGACGATCCTCGTGGAGCCCCAGGAGCATCTCGCGCCAGCGACTCGGTACGGCCAGCCGCCCCTTCTGATCGATGGTATGGTCGTACCGGCCGATGAACAGGAGCATACCGCTAGCTCTGATAGGAGCTCTCCGCCCCTCCGCACCCCATTGCCCCACTTGCTCCTACCATTCCCCACCGCGGCACACCGTGTAGCGGAATGAGCCCCACCCTGTCAAGAAAAAAATGCGGGGTGCCTTGGCACCCCGCCCACCGGCCGCCACACGCCGCCCACCGAAGGAGGTCGTAAGCCGGATTCTGTTCCCCGCTTGCGCGGGGCCGCAGCCATTCGTCTGGTCCCGGAGTTGCCCCCGGGATCGAGCGACCGACCCGAGGGAATCGGGCGGGCCACCCGCGTCCGGCTTCGCAGCCGGACTTCCCTCCTACTCGGTCTTGCTCCGGATGGGGTTTACCGAGCCTCCGTCCTCACGAACGCAGCTGGTGAGCTCTTACCTCACCGTTTCACCCTTGCCCCGGACTCGCGTCCGCGGCGGTCTCCTTTCTGTGGCACTTTCCCCCGATCACTCGGGGCCGCCGTTAGCGGCCATCCTGCCCTCTGGAGTCCGGACTTTCCTCCCGGCGTACCGAGGCACGCCGAGCGACTGCGCGACCTCCTTCGGTGCGCGGCGCGTGGATCTCCTCTTATTGGACGCTCGATTACGCTTTGGATTCGTCGTCCTGCGGCTCCCAGAACAAGATGCGCTGGCAGCTGGGACACAGAAAGACCTGCTCGTTGCGCTTGATCTGGTTGAAGAGCTGCGGCGGCACGTGCATGTGGCAGCCCTGGCAGGTGCCGCTGCGCACGCCGACCACGGCGACGCCGCCCCGGCGCGAGAAGATGAGCTCGTAGCGGCGGTGGAGGTCGGCGTCGACGGTGGCGAGCAGCGTGTCGCGCCGCGAGCGATCCTGCTCGATGACGCTCGCCACGCGAGCCATGGTGGCCTCCAGCTCGGCGGCCTCGGCGGCCCGGGCCGTCTCGAGCGCCGCCAGCGCCTGGCGGGCGGCCTCCACGGCCGTGCGGCGCTGATCGCTCTGCTCCATGAGCGCCAAGAGCTCGGTCTCGGCCGCGTTCATCACTTCCTTCAGCGCGTCGATCTCGCGCCGCACCAGCCCGAGCTCCTTCTCGTTGCGGATGCGGGCGATGCGCATCCGCCGGTCCTTGGTCTTGGCCTCGGCGTCGGTCAGCTGGGCGTCGAGCTCACGCTGGCGCCGCTCGAGCGCGGCGAGCTCGGCCTCCGCAGCCGCGACCTGCTGGCGTTGCGCTTCGATCTGCGCGTCGAGCTGCCGCAGCGCGCTGCGACGCGCCTCCACGGCCTCGCTATTGGTCTTGATGCTCTGATCGACGCGCTGGAGCTCGGCCAACAGTGCGACTTGCGTTGCCAACGTGATCCGTCTTCTCCTAACCAGCCAGTGGGCCCAGTGTGACTCGAACACACGACCAGCCGGTTATGAGCCGGCCGCTCTAACCGCCTGAGCTATGGGCCCTGCGGGTCTGCGAGTGAACCACCGAACGCGGTCCGCTGCAAGCCGGGGCGGGGTCAGCTTTCGTAGAAGCTGCGGAGGAAGCGGGCGCGGGTCGGATGCCGGAGCTTGCGCAGCGCCTTCGACTCGATCTGCCGGATGCGCTCGCGCGTCACGGAGAAGCGGGCGCCCACCTCCTCGAGGGTGTAGTCGCTCTTCTCGTCGATGCCGAAGCGCAGCCGCAGGACCTGCTCCTCGCGGGGCGTGAGCGAGCCCAGCACCCGCTGGGTCTGGCGATGGAGGTCGCTGGCGGTCACGCGCTCGATCGGCGACGGCAGGGACTCGTCCTCGATGAAGTCGCCGAGCTGGTTGTCCTCCTCGTCGCCCACCGGGCTCTGCAGGGAGAGCGGCTCGCGGGCGATCCGCATGATGCGCCGCACCTTTTCCACGGGCAGCTCCATGCGCGCCGCGATCTCCTCGGGCTGCGGGTCGCGGCCGAGCTCCTGGACGAGCAGCCGCGTCACCCGGGTGAGCTTGTTCATGGTCTCGACCATGTGCACCGGGATGCGGATCGTCCGGGACTGGTCGGCGATGGCGCGGGTGATCGCCTGCCGGATCCACCACGTCGCGTAGGTCGAGAACTTGTAGCCGCGCTGGTACTCGAACTTGTCGACCGCGCGCATGAGCCCGACGTTGCCCTCCTGGATCAGGTCGAGCAGCTGGAGCCCGCGATGGACGTAGCGCTTGGCAATCGACACGACCAGGCGAAGATTGGCCTCGATCAGCTCGGCCTTGGCCTCGCGCGCCCGCCGCTCGCCTTCCTGGACGCCGCGCAGCGTCTCGCGGAGCGCGCGCAGCGGCATGCCGACGGCCTGCTCGACGTTGCGCAGCACGCGGCGCGCCTCCAGCAGCGCCGGACCGGCGGCCACGGTCATGCCCTGGCGCACGCCGCCGGCGAGCCGGCGCACCCGCTCGCTCAGCCGCTCGAGGGTCTCCGCCGCGCCCGCGAGCCGGCTCGCCATCGCATCGACGTGCCGGCGCGTGAGCCCGAGCCGCATGAACCCGGTCACCAGCTGGTCCTCGACGCGCCGGAGCTCGGCCAGCGTGCGCTGCCGGGCCCCTTTGCTGGGGAGCCGGCTGCGGGACTTGGCGAGCAGATCGTCGTAGCGCCGGGAGAGCCGCCGGAGCCGGGCGACCTGGGTGAGGAAGCGGCGGCGCAGCCGCGCGTCGTCGCCGATCGGTTGCTGCTCCTCGTCGAGGTCGTCGCGCACGAGCGAGTGGATCGAGATCTCGCCGCTGCGCACCTTGTCGGCCAGCTCGAAGATGTGCGCGCGCACGAGCGGCGTCACGAACAGCGCCCGCATGCGCCGGTGCTCGCCCGCCTCGATGCGCTTGGCGATCTCGACCTCGCCCTCGCGCGTGAGCAGCGACGAGGCCGCCATCTGCTTGAGATACAGGCGGACGAGGTCGGCCGTGCCGCTCTCTTCCTCGGCGTCGACCTGCGCTTCGAGCGCGTGCGGCTCGAGCGGCTCGGCTTCGATGGTGATGTCCTCGGAGTCGAGATCCTCATCGAAGGGCTCGGCGAGGTCCTCGGGCTCCACCGCGGCCGCGTCGGCGACCACGAACGCCGACGGCTCGGAAGGCGCCTCGGGTGCGACGTACTCGGTATCGACGGCGAGAGTTCTCATCTGGGGTCTTTCTCCGTGAGATGACGATTGAGCTCGTCGCGGATCGCGGTGGCGGTGCGCAGATCGCCACGCACCTCCGCGGCATGCAGCTCGGCGCGCAGCTCGCGCGAGCGGCGGCGATGTCGGTGGCTGCGAATGCGGGCGATGCAGTCGGCCACCATGCGGGCACGGTCCTCCTCGGAATCCTCGTGGAGGACGCGCTGGACGATCCGGTCGCGCAGCGAAGCCGGGAGCGCCTCGATCACGTCCCGCCGGGCGTCGTCGTCGGCGGCGCCGAGCAGCCGCTCCGCGGCCTCGCGGCAGGCGTCGTCCTCGAACTCCCGCACGATGCCCTCGGCGGCGACGTGGGACGCGACGGTCGGATCGACGGCCAGCAACTCGACGATCAGGAACTCGGCGCGGAGCTCACCCCGCGGGACGGCCGCGGCCGCGGGCCGCGCCGGGGCCGGTGCGGCGGCGGCGGGCGCACCCTGCTCGCGGAGTGTCTGCTCGCGCACGCCGAGGTACTCGGCCGCCAGCCGGATGAGCGGCTCGCGCTCGAGCGGGTCGGCCACGCGCTGGAGCACGCGCACCACCTCGCGCGCCGCCTGCGCGTGGCGGCCCACCGCTTCGCGGTCGGGGCCGGCGAGCTCGCGCACGAAGGCGTCGACCAGCGGCGCCGGATGGGCGAGCAGCTCCCGGAACGCCTCGCCCCCGTGCGTGCGCACGAAGGTGTCGGGGTCGTCGCCGGCCGGCAGGAAGACGCCGTGCCCCCAGAGCCCCGCCTCGACGAACGAGGGGAAGCTGC
>DATMAZ010000187.1:0-16567 GCA_035559675.1 Candidatus Limnocylindria bacterium | reverse complement strand
CGCCGCGCCGCCCGCCGCCGGACCGCCCACCGCCGCCACGGCGACCGGCGCGGCCGCCGAGACGCCGAGCTCGGCCTCGAGCTCCTTCACGAGCGCCGCCGCGTCCATGAGGCTCATGTTCTTCAGAAAGTCCTTGACCTGCTCACGATTCACTTCCATTGCCCTTTACCCTTTCGTTGCTCGCTCCCTCACGCGGGGGCTCGTTCACTCAATGCCTTCACCAGGCGCGCGAGCTGCGCGGCCGGTTCGTTCAACACACGCACGAGCTGCGTGGCCGGCGCCTGCAGCAGGCCGAGCAGCTGAGCCAGGATCACTTCGCGCGACGGCAGGGCCGCCAGCGCCTTCACTTCGGCCACCGGCAGTGTCTTGCCGTCGAGAACCGCCCCGCGGATTTCGAGCTTGGGCAGGCTGTCCGCCAGCTTCACCGTCGCCTTGGCGACCGCGATCGGGTCCTGAAAACCCATGATCAGCGCCGTCGGCCCCCGCAGCAACGGTGCAAGTGGCGCGTAGGGGGTGTCCGCGATGGCCCGCTTGGCCAGGCGGTTCTTGGCGACCCGGCAGCGGCCGTCGGCGGCCCGCACGGTGCGCCGCACGTCGTCGAATTCGCCCGCCGTGAGCCCCCGATAATCCACCACGACGGCCACGGTGGCCCGGCCGAAATCGCCGACCAGCTCGGCGACGCTCGCGACCTTTTCTTCCTGTCTCATTCTGTCCTCGTCAGGCCCGGCCGACGTGTACGTCGAGCGGGTCGATGCGCACCGCGGGGCCCATGGTGGTGGAGACCGCGATCGACTGCAGGTACTGGCCCTTGGCCGCCGCCGGCTTGGCGCGCACCAGCGTGGCCAGCAGCGCGCGCACGTTCTCGCTCAGCCGCTCGGGGCCGAAGCTCCGCTTGCCGATCGCCACGTGCACGATGCCCGCCTTGTCGACGCGGAACTCGACCTTGCCCGCCTTCACCTCGCGCACGGCCTTGCCGACGTCGAAGGTGACCGTGCCGACCTTGGGGTTGGGCATAAGGCCCCGTGGCCCGAGGATCTTGCCGAGCCGCCCCACCTGCCCCATCAAGTCAGGCGTGGCGATGGCGGTGTCGAACTCGAGCCACTGCTCCTCTTGGATGCGCTTCACCAGATCCTCGGCGCCGACGACGTCGGCTCCCGCCTCCTCCGCCTCCTTGGCCTTCTCACCCTTGGCGAAGACCGCCACCCGGATCGTTTTGCCCGTGCCGTGCGGCAAGACGACGGTGCCGCGTACGTTCTGATCCGCCTGCCGTGGATCGACGCCCAGACGCACCGCCACGTCGACCGACTCGTCGAACTTGGCAGCTCCGCCGGCCGCGATCAGCGCCTCGAGCCCCTTGTCGACCGGGTAGCGGCGCTGCCGATCGATGGTCTGGGCAGCCGCCCGATATCGCTTGCTGTGCTTCGCCATCTCGCCAGTCTCCTCAGACGATCTCCAGCCCGAGGCTGCGCGCCGTGCCCGCCACGGTGTTCATGGCCGCCTCGAGGCTCGCCGCCGACAGATCGGGCATCTTCATCCGCGCGATCTCCTCGATCTGCGCCTTGGTGACACGGCCCACCTGCTCCTTGCCCGGCGTCTTGGCCCCTTTCTCGATGCCGGCGGCGCGCTTGAGCAGCACGGAGGCTGGCGGCGTCTTGGTGACGAAGGTGAACGAGCGGTCGGCGTAGACCGTGATCACGACCGGGATGATGAGCCCGGCCTGCCCCTGCGTCTGGGCGTTGAACGCCTTGCAGAACTCCATGATGTTCACGCCGCGCTGGCCGAGCGCCGGCCCGACGGGCGGGCTCGGATTCGCCTGGCCGGCGGGAATCTGCAGCTTGATGGATCCGACGACCTTCTTCGCCATGTGCTCTTACGCCTTCTCCACCTGGACGAAATCGAGCTCGACCGGGGTCGCGCGGCCGAAGATGCTGATCAGCACCTTGAGCTTCCCCTTGTCGGGCTTCACTTCCTCGACGACGCCGTTGAAGTCCTGGAACGGTCCGTCGACCACCTTGACGCTCTCGCCCTGCTCGAAGAGGACCTTGGGCTTCGGCTTGACGGCGCCCTCTTCCATCTGGTGCGTGATCTCGCGCACCTCGGACTCCGGAATGGGCGGCACGGAGCTCGGATCGAGCGCCCCGCCGACGAAGCCGGTGACCTTCGGCTGCGACTTCACGATGTGCCAGGTCTCGTCGTTGAGCACCATGTTCACCAGGATGTAGCCGGGGAAGAACTTGCGGGACGACGTCTTCTTCTTTCCCTTCACCAGCTCGACGACCTTCTCGGACGGCACCAGGATCTCGCCGAAGAGGTGGGACTTCCCGAGCGAACGCACGCGCTCCTCGAGCGCAGCCTTCACCTTGTGCTCGAAGCCCGAGTAGGTGTGCACCACGTACCACTTCCGTTCGTTCGCCATCAGTCGAGCACCCGGGTGATCACGGCGGAGAGCGCCCAGTCGACGAGACCCAGGTAGATCGAGACGACGACCACGCCGGTCACCACGGCGATCGTCGCCGCCCGCGTCTCCTCGCGCGTCGGCCAGTGCACCTTCTTCAGTTCCGCCCAGCATTCCTTCAAGAACTCGGGAGCGCGCGTGAGCCATTCTCGGATCGAATCCAGCATGCGCATACGGTGTCGTGAGGCGGGTCAGGCAGGATTCGAACCTGCAACCCCCGGATTTGGAGTCCGGTGCTCTAACCAGTTCGAGCTACTGACCCCCATGAGGGAAAGCCTCAGACCTTCCCCTCCTTGTGCAGCGTGTGGCTGCGACACGCCGGGCAGAACTTCTTCATGGCGAGCTTGTCGGTGGTCTTCTTCTTGTTTTTCGTGCTCGTGTAGTTCTTGCGACGGCAGCCGTCGCAGACCCACGAGATCAGATCACGCATGCCGCGCTCCTTTCGCCGCTCGGCGCATCACCCACGAGCCCACGACCGGATTCGAACCGGTGACCTCTTCCTTACCAAGGAAGTGCTCTACCGCCTGAGCTACGTGGGCAGACGCCCCGAGGAGCGGGAGACGGGAGTCGAACCCGCGACCCCGAGCTTGGAAGGCTCGTGCTCTACCAACTGAGCTACTCCCGCCGATGTTGCACTCCATGGAGAGGGGAGGATTCGAACCTCCGAAGGCAAACGCCGGCAGATTTACAGTCTGCTCCCTTTGGCCGCTCGGGCACCTCTCCGTACCGTACATTCCGTCTCTCACGCCTTCGCTCGAGCCGATGGTCGGAGTCGAACCGACGACCTGCTGATTACAAGTCAGCTGCTCTACCTCCTGAGCTACATCGGCGATGCGCCGCACGCCGCCGCTGCGTGCCACGCTCCGATTCGAACCCCCGAATTCTCGACGCCGTTCTGCCGCTGTCCGCGCTCTCCGAACTTTCCGCGGGCTCTTGGAAACACTTCTCCCCAGCCCGAAGAGAAGCGCCAGTGCATAACACCGGGGTCTAGTGCTGTCAATGAAACGGCGTATCAAGCGCCGAATGCGCGCCGCGCGAGCGCGTAGAGGGCGATCGCGGCGGCCACCGAGACGTTCAGCGACTCGACGCCCGGGGCCATCGGGATGGCCGCTTCGAAGTCGCACTGCTGGCGCACCAGCGGCCGGATGCCCCCGCCTTCGCTCCCCACCACCAGCGCCGGCCGCTCGAGCCCCCGGGCCACCTCGAAGACGTCCCGCGGCGCGGCGGCGACCAGGGCGACCAGCCACCACCCCGCCTCCTTCAACGCCCTGCAGGCCCGCACGAGGTTCGTCACCCGCGCCAGCCGGACGCCGAAGACGTGCCCGGCCGAGGCGCTCGCCACCGCGGTGGTGACGGCCGCGGCCCGATCCTTGGGAATGACGACGCCGGCCACCCCCGCGGCGCGCGCCGTACGCAGGATGGCGCCCAGGTTCTGCGGATCCTGGACCTCGTCGAGGACGAGCACCGCCCCGCCCGAGGCGGCGCTCACCTCCTCCAGCTCCGCGTACCGATACTCCGGCACCCGCGCCAGCACGCCCTGGTGGGCGGCGCCGCCGGCGAGCCGGGCCAGCACGTCGGGCGCCACCGACTCGACGGGCACGTGGCGCGCCGCCGCCGCTGCCGCCAGCCGCGGATCCGCAGCGCCCCGCACCCACACGCGCTCCACCGGGTGCGCGCTCGCCAGCAGCTCGCGCACGGGGTTCACCCCCATCACGAGCAGCGTCTCGGTTGTTCGCCTGTGGGCCATTGGTTACAAGAGCGCCCGGGCTCCCCGCATGGGGCGAATTCTGTACCGCTACACGCTGCGGGAGATGATGACGCCGTTTCTCCTCGGGCTCGGCGTCTTCACCTTCGTGCTGCTCTTGGCGCGCCTGCTACGACTCATCGAGCTGGTGGTCAACCGCGGCCTGCCGGCCACCCAGGTCCTGCGGCTGTTCTCGTACCTGCTCCCGGCCTTCCTCGAGGTCACGGTCCCGATGGCGATGCTGCTCGCCATCCTGGTGGCCTTCGGCCGCCTCTCCGCCGACAGCGAGATCACGGCGCTGCGCAGCGCGGGGGTGAGCCTCTATCAGCTGACGCCCGGGGTGGCGACCATCGTGGCGGCCAGCACGCTGGTGACCTTGCTGCTCGCCACCCACGCCCGCCCCTGGGGCAACCACGCGATGCGCCTGGCACTCTTCGAGATCGCGCGCACGCGCGCCACCGCCGGCATCCGCCCGCAGGTCTTCAACGACGAGTTCGACGGGCTGACGATCTACACCGAGCGGGTCGACAACACGACGGACCGGCTCGTGCACCTGCTGATCGCCGACCAGCGGGATCCGAACCAGCAGAACACCATCTTCGCCGCCCACGGCGTGCTCGTCTCGGATCCCGAGCGGCATGCCGTGACGCTGCGCCTCGAGGACGGGGTCATCTACACGCGCGACGCCAGCGGGCGCGCCGAGTACCGCACGGAGTTCGAGAGTTACGCCGTGAGCCTCGACCTCGAGGCGACGCTCGCCGGCCTCAGCGAGGAGCCGGAGGACCCGAAGGAGCTGACGCTGCCGGCGCTGGCGGCCCGCATCGAGAGCAATCGGGCGAACGGCCTCCCCGTGACCCGCGAGCTGGCCGAGTACCACCGCAAGTTCGCCATCCCCTTCGCCTGCGTGGTCTTCGGGCTCCTCGGCCTCCCGCTCGGCGTGCAGCCCGGGCGCGCGGTCAAGTCCCGCGGCTTCACGGTCTCGGTCGTGGTGATCTTCGTCTACTACATCCTGCTCTCGGTCGGGCAGGCGCTGGCCGAGCAGGACCGCATGCCCGCGGCGCTCGGCCTCTGGCTGCCCAACCTGGTTCTGGGGATCGCCGGGCTGGTGATCTTCCACCGCGCCGCGCGCGAGCGGCCCGTGCTGCCCACCCTACCCACCGAGCGCCTGCGGCGGCTGCTGCGACGTGTGGCGCCGCAGCTCGCGGGAGGTCCGGCGGCATGACACCCACCGCCCGGCGTTTCTGGGCGCCGACGCTGGTGCGCTACCTGCGCCGCGAGGTGCTGCGCGTGGTCCTGCTGGCGCTGGTCGCGTTCGTGGCGCTCTCCCTGATCGGCGACTTCTTCGACCGGGTCGACACGTTTCTCGAGCACGACGCGTCGCTCGGAACGATCCTGCGCTCGTTCCTCTTCCGGGCGCCGATGGTGGTGGTGCAGGTCTGTCCCCTCGCGATCCTCGCCGGGACGCTGATCGCGCTCGGTCTCATGGCCCGGCATCGCGAGATCGTGGCGCTGCGCGCGTGCGGAATCAGCACATGGCAGATCATGGCGCCGCTGCTGGCCGTCGCCGCGGTCGTGAGCGTGCTCACGCTCGCCTGGAGCGAGGTCGTCGTCCCGTACAGCGCCCGGCGCTGGCACGAGATCTGGACGGTCGAGGTGAAGAAGAACCGGCGTGGCCGCGTGTTCGCCGGCCGGGAGATCTGGTACCGCGGCGGCGCCGGCTTCTACAACATCGGCCGCGCGAGCCCAGGCCGCGGGGCGCTGTTCGGGCTCACCGTCTATCAGCTCGACGACCAGTTCCGGCCGACCCGGCTGGTCGTCACGCCGGAGGCCACCTGGACCGGCGACGGCTGGAGGCTGCGCGACGTGGAAACCCACGAGCTCACGCCCGACGGCGTTCGCATCACGCCCGGGGCACCGCCGGGCTTCACGCTGCCGGAAACCATCGACGACTTCACGATCGCGGAGCTCGAGCCCGAAGCGTACGGGTACCGCATGCTCCGCCGCCAGATCGAGGGGCTGCGCGCCAAGGGCGTCGACACCTCGGAGAGCTGGGTGGACCTCCACCTGAAGCTCGCCCTGCCCGTGGCCTCGTTCATCATGATGCTGATCGGCGTTCCGCTCGCCATCCGCGGGGCCGCCCAGAAGAGCATCCCTGCCGCCGTCGCGATAGGGTTCGCCGTCGGCTTCACCTATTTCATGGTGCTCGGCTTCGCCCGTGCGCTCGGTCAAAGCGGCGCGCTGCCGCCACTGCTCGCCGCCTGGGCGGGCAATGGGATCTTTCTGCTGTTCGGCGCCTACCTGGTCCTCGGTGCCGACTGAGGTGCCTGCCTCACGGGCGACAGTCGAGCAGCGCGTGCGCGTCCGCGACCGTCCCGCTCGCCGGCGCGCCCGCCGCGATCCACAGCCGCAGCGCCTCGAGCTCGTCCGCGTCGAGCGGCGGATCGCCGATCGGCATGCCGAGGCCCGGAACGTCGCCGAGCCCGACCGTGCGCGCTGCGAGCTTCCGCCAGAGCACGCTGTGCGCAGGATCGCCGGGAGCAACGCGCAGGCGATCCGGATCCGTGATCGACGCCACGCCGACCAGGCTCGCGTGGGCGACGCCCGACGCCAGGGAGAGACCCGCCTCCGGCGCTCCGCCGGCGTGACAGCCGAGGCAGCCATGGCGCGCGAAGATGCGCTGCTCGATCGCGGCCAACGTGTCGCTCGGCAGCGGCTCGCACGGGCACGTGGCGAGCACCGCCAGCGTCCGGCCCGAGACGCGGCGCCTTCGCGCCTCGAGCGCCGCGATCTCGGCGCACCAGCGCACGTCGCCCGAGCTCACCAGCACCGTGACGCGAGTCGCCGCCGGCGGCACCAGCGGCGCACCGCAATTCGGGACCCGCAACGTAAAGCGCCCGCCGCGCCTACCCGTGCGGAGCCGGGCGCGAATCACCCGGCCGTTGCAGCCGATCGCCGTGAAGCGATGTGCGCGGCCCGAGGCCCAGCCGCCGGCCGGCAAGTCCACGAGCGACGGCGCGGCGCCACCGGGCTCGACCGTGACGCGCACGCGCATGCCATCGCGCTCCGGAACGGGCAGCGGCATCCGGCCCGCAGGCCAATGGGCCCGAAGCGACGTCCAGCCCGCGGTCGCAAGCCGCTGGACGACGCGCGCACGATCGTAGGGCTGCCCCGGCGACGAATGGGCATCCGCCGGCTCCACCCCTCCGACGATCGTCACCGCGAGGACGAGCGCGCACGCACGCCCCGTCATCGCGGTTCGGTCAGCCGTACTTCCAACCGAAGCGCTTGATGAAGTCGCGCCGAGTCTGCGGACCGTAGACGTGCAGGCGTCGGGTGGCATAGGGGCCGCCCACGGCACGCTGCAAGGCGGCGATGCGATCGTCCGGGTCGACGAACGCCCCGCTCGGGGATCCGACGGCGTCCTCGGGGATCGAGCACAGGTTCTTGCGCGCCTTCTTCTTGACTCCGTACAGCTTGGCGGCGTTCAAGCCGAAGATCAGCTTCTTCTCCTTCTTGCCGAGCGCCGGATAGCCGAACTGCTGCTGCAGCTCGGCCGGGATCTGCAGCACCTTGAAGGCATCGATCAGCCACTGCGGGGAGCCCCACCAGATCGAGTCGGTCCCCCAGAGAATGTTCTTTGGACCCAGCGTCTTCAGCAGCTGTCCGATGAAGTGCGCGGCATTGAGCGGACCGGTCGGCGGCGGCCCATTGCCGCACGTCGCACCGCCATCCTGGATGAGCGTGATCGCGAACGTGCTGCCGATCTCGGCGTAGACGCGTTTGCGATCCTTCTTCGGCATGCCCTGGACGACCTCGATGAACTCGGTGATGCCGAACTTCCCCAACGGATGGCGCAGCGGGTTGCTCGTGTCGTCGATCTGCTCGAAATATCCCGAGTGGTACGCACAGAACTTCAGCGTGGGCCAGTCGCGCACCGCCTTCGGCAGATCGATGGTGCGCACCGATTCCGCGCTGCCGACGGCGAATTGAGCGGGCAAGCCCTTGTGGCAGTTGAGCAGGCTCAGGCCCAGTCGCTGCATCTCCTCGTACATCGGATAGGCGATCGCTTCGTCATCGAGTCGATAGTTGCCGTTGTACGTGTACGTCTTGACGGCGCGCGCGCCGAGATCGCGCACCTGATGCTCCATGCTTTCGATGCGCGTTTTCTGGCCTTCGGGAGTCGGGGGGAAGTACGGGATGGTGGCGTTGTCGATGTTCGGGTCGATCACGGCCTGGGTGAGGCAGCGCTCGGAGCCGGCGAGTTGATTGGCGAGATCCCGTGTCTCGGCCATGGCCTCGGGACCACACGGCGTGCCGCTCGGCAGCCCGCTCATGACGGCCACGTGCGTCTCGCTGTCGAGGAACATCTCCCGGATGTAGTTGTTCTGCCCCAGCACCTCGATGCCGTTCTCGTCCACCCGACAAATCGGGTCTCCCACCTCCCGGCAGAAGCGCAGACAGAACAGCCCCGGGTTGTTCTTGAAGACGGGGAACTTCGTGTCGACGTGGTGGGTCTGCACGTCGAGAATGAAGTAGGGGTCCATCGTCAGCCGCTCGCGCGCCGCGTCCAGATCCTCGCACTCCACCTTGCGCACCGGCAGCACCGCGTTGTCGCCCCAAGCGTCGAGCCCGTAGATGCGGTTCAGCACCGAGAAACCGAGCATCGTACCGGCGGCGGTACGCAGAAACTGCGCTCGGGTCATGTTGTGCCGTTTGGCGATGCGCTCGGCCTCCTCGGCGACCACCTTCTCGGCGGCCCGCTGCCTCGGGGTGAAGCCGTGCGGCACCCACTCCCCGTTGGACACGGGCGCCATGGGAAACGGCGTCGTGACGTTCTCGTCGGGATCGCGATCGTGGCGGCGCGCCATGCGGGGGGACCTCCTCGAACTCGGTTCTGAGCTGTAACACGCCACGGTCGGACCGTCCACGGATGAGGCCCAAGCAGGCATTTTCGGCGGGCCAACGGACGCGAGCGCGCAGAGGACCGCGCAGCGCATCGCGTCGACGTTCGATCCGCCGGCTATGGAGCCAGCGGCGGCAGGAGGAGTCCGGTCGTCTCGGGCAGCCCCAGCATGACGTTGAGGCACTGCACCGCGGTGCCGGCCGCGCCTTTGCCGAGGTTGTCGATCGCCGTGATGACGATCGCCTGCCGGCTCTCCGGACTCTGCCGCCAGCCGATCACGCAGCGGTTGGTGCCGCGCACGTCGCGCAGCTCGGGCGGCGTGCCGTCGCCTCGCAGCTCGATGAACGGCTCCTTGCCCCAGGTTTGCTCGAAGATCGCGCCGATGTCCGCGTCGGCGGCAGCGCCGCTCACGTAGATGGTGCTGAGGATGCCACGGCTCACCGGCAGCAGATGCGGAACGAACAGCGGCCGCACCGTGCCGCCCGCCGCGCGCAGCTCCTGCTCGAGCTCGGGGCCGTGGCGGTGCGCGTCGATGGCATAGGCGCGGAAGTTCTCGTTCACCTCGGCGAACAGCTGCTCGACCTTGGCGGACCGCCCGGCGCCGGTGGTGCCCGACTTGGCATCGACGATCACCGGCCCGGTCACCAGCCCGGCCCGTGCCAGCGGCACGAGGCCGAGCAGCGCACCGGTCGGATAGCAGCCGGGCCCGGCGATCAGCCGAGCTTCCGGCATCCGCGCACGATAGAGCTCCGGAATGCCGTAGACCGCCTCGTCGAGCAGCTGCGGTGCCTTGTGCTCGCCGTACCAGCGCGCGTAGACCGACGGATCCTTCAGTCGGAAATCCGCCGACGTGTCGATCACCCGCCGGCCCTTGGCGAGCAGCGCCTCGGCGAGCGGCACGGCCGTGCCGTGTGGCACCGCGAGAAACACCACATCCGCCCGGGAGGCCGCGACCGCCGGATCGTGCCCTTCGAGCTTCAGATCACAGGTGGCACGCAGAAACGGAAACACGTCGCCCACGGCCTTGCCACGGTACTGATCGGACGACGCGTATACGACGCACACGTTCGGATGCTGCACCAGAAAACGCAGCAGCTCCGCGCCGACGTAGCCCGTCGCACCGATGACCGCGACGGGGACCCGAGATTCGGCCGCCATCGTTCGTTCTTAAGCAGCCACTACGCCGCGGTGCAACGACCCGTCGGTCACTGCGCAGTTGGCCGCGACGTCACCAAAGGCCCCCGCGACGTCGGGCGTGCTCGCATGCCGCGCGGGCTCTGCCCGCCGCGGCACCCCGCTCGCGCGTGCCAGCGCGCCCCACGCTCGCCCGCCGGTAGCCAAGACGAAGTCTTGGCTACCGCTTCGAATACTGCGGCCGCTTGCGCGCCTTGTGGCGGCCGTACTTCTTGCGCTCCACCTCGCGCGAGTCGCGCGTGATGAAGCCGTTCTTCTTCAGCGTGGGGCGCAGCTCGGGGTTCGCCTCCAGCAGCGCGCGGGTGATCCCATGACGGATGGCCACCGCCTGCGCCGAGATGCCGCCGCCGCAGACGTTCACGTCGACACGGTACTGCCCGGCGGTGCTCGTCACCTCGAAGGGCTGCTGTACCACCATGCGCGAGGTCTCGCGACCGAAGTACTGGTCGAGCGTGCGCTCGTTCACCATCACCTCGCCGTCGCCCGGTGCGAGCCGCACCCGCGCGATCGCGGACTTGCGCTTGCCGGTTCCCCAGAATGTCCGAGTGCCTGCGCTCATGCTTCCAGCCTCACGTGAGCGCCAGCGGCACCGGCCGCTGCGCCTGATGGGGATGCTCGGGTCCCGCGTATACCTTGAGCTTGGTCGCGAGCTGCCGGCCGAGCCGGTTCTTCGGCAGCATGCCTTCGACCGCGTTGCGGACGAGCCGCGTCGGGTGCTTGGCGCGCATCTCGCCGGCGGTGAGCATCTTTATGCCGCCCGGGTAGTTGGTGTGCCGATGGTAGCGCTTGTCGCTCTCCTTGGAGCCGGTGAGCCGCACCCCCGCCGCGTTCACCACGATGACGAAATCCCCGCCGTCGACGTGCGGGGCGAACGTCGGCCGATGCTTGCCGCGCAGCGTGGCGGCGACGCGGGTGGCTAGCCGGCCCAGCACCTGGCCCTGCGCGTCGGCGATGTACCACTGCCGCCCGGCGCGGGCGGCTTCCGTGCTGAGACTACGCGTCGTGCGGGTGGCTGGCATCGGTTCCCTCGGGTTCTCGTGTCGTGTCGTCTGCTTCGGCTCCGCCACGTCCGGGTCGAGAAAGCGGGGCCGACGAGACTCGAACTCGCGACCTCCGGCGTGACAGGCCGGCGTTCTAACCAACTGAACTACGACCCCGTTGGACCCAGGCGGAACCGAGACCGGGCTTCCTACCCGAGTCCCCCGCACCATGCAACCAGGGGCGGCTGCTTCAGGGCAGCTTGGGCACGTCCTCCTGCCGCACGAAGTAGCCGAACATGTTGCACATGTCGTCGTCGGCCAGCTCGCCGAACACGAGCGGAATGGGATCGCCTTCGTCGTAGACCCGGGCACACCGCCGGTTCGCCGGACTGCCGCCGGGGCCGTTGCAGTCGATCTCCTCGCAGGTTCGGCCCTCGGGGCAATCGTCGTCGGTCGTACAGGGCAGATTCACGTAGCCGATGCAGTGCTCGCGCTCGAACACGCACTGGTTGCGCTCGGCCCGCCACTCGCACGAGTTGCATCCCGCGTGGCAACGCTTCGGCGGCCGCGTGGGATCACCCGGAACGCCGTTCACCATCGTGCAGGTCCACCGCAGGCCTTCGTCCCGATCCACGGTGAGGAACGGCTTCGGGTAGTCCTGCACCGGGGCGTGGTCCCACCGCGTGGTGTGGTAGACGCGCGTATCCTCGGCGGCCGGACCGCGCACGCACGTCTGGCCCTCGACGCATCCCGACTGGTAGGGCCGACAGGCGCAGTCCTCGTCGCGGCCGCAGAGCGCCCCGCTCACCGAGCACGCACCGTTGCGCACGTAGTCGATGTCGAAGAGCGTGCCGCGCTTGTGCATGTGGCCGAAGAGCTGGAAGACGGCGGCATCGGCCGGCTGGCCCGAGAGGATGCTGCGCGGGCGCCAGATGCGGCTCATCGTCTTCGTCTCGAAGGGCTCGACCAGAAGGTCCTGGTAGTTGATGGCGAAGATGCCGTCGAGCAGCGCGATGAACTCGCCCGGCTTGTAGAAGCGGAGATTGATCCAGGCCTCGCCGTAGGTCTCCTGGGCCGGGATGAACGGGTTGGTGTAGTGGAGGTTGGCGATGATGACGCTGTCCGGCCGCAGCACGGGCAGGCCGACGCCTTCGGGATACTTGACGAGGTAATGCGTGCCGGCCACCTGGGTGCCGCCGATCGGCAGCGTCCAGTCGTTGGCGTCGGGCGGGCAGTCGTCGGGGTTGTCCTCCAGGCAGTTCGCCGCGAAGCACGGGAAGAACTCGTTCAGCTTCCAGCCCGTCGGGTTAGGACCCCAGTAAGCGTAGAGCAGCAGGTGATGGCTGCCCTGGTGCATGCGGTAGAGCTGCTCCTTGATCGCCGGCAGCGAGTTCGGCGGGTAGCCGACGGCTTGCGCGACCGCGGGCCAGTCGACCTGGAACGCGTAGCAGGTCTCCCATTCCGTGCCCGGCGGGATGTCCTTCTTCGGCACGTAGAGCTGGATGCCTTCGTCCGGAGGCGGCGGCTCGAGCGGCTCCTCCGGCTTCCATTGGTAGTCGCCGCCGATCGGGTCGTCGTCGCACACCGTCTGCACGTGGCCCGAGTGCCGGCCGACGCGCACGTCGATCTCCTTCGAAACGGCCGCGGTCTCGGGGCCGAGCGGCAGCGCCGGACACTCCTCCTCGGTGGTGTGGGCACCGCGCGCGATCCAGTCGCCGATCATGTCGATGATGGCGTCGGACAGCGGCGGCAGGCCCTGGGGCATGGCGTCGCCCGGACCCTGGTTGCGGAGCTTGCGCATGAGGAAGCTGTTGTCGGGATCGCCGGACTTGACGCGGAGCAGGCCCTGCTCGGCGGCGTCCTCGTGGGCCGACGGGCGGTCGACCAGGCTCTCCCAGGACAGCTCCTCGCTTTCGAGGATCAGATTGCCCTGGCGGGCGATCGCCGAGTGGCAGGTGGGCAGCGCGCAGCTCTGCGTGAACACCTGCTGGATCGTCCGGAACGGCCGCACGAGCGGCGCGCATGTGGCGTCGGGCCGGCAGGCGTCGGCCGCGCTCGGCAAGGCCTGGCAGAGGGTCCCCTGACACTGGTTCGGCTTCTTCACTACCCGGGCCTTGATGGCCCCCACCCCGCCGAGCTCGCAGCAGATGGCCGCCCCTTCCCGACCGCAGATGCTGTCGCCCTCGCAGCGACGCACGGCCTTCTTGCACGACTTCGGGAGGGTGCCCGCCTTCACCGCAGCCTTGATCGCTTTGCGCACGCACTTCATGTACTTCGTGTGCGACGGTGCGCCGGCACAATCGCAAGTCTCGGCGATCTCGCCGCGCAGCGCATCGAGCGCCTTTTGGTCCGAGCATTTGGGATCGACGCAGGCGGCGCGGGCTCCCGCGGCCAGAGCGAACGACAGGCCCATAACGGCGAATAGTCGTAGCGTGCGCATGCTCAGGGCCGATCCTACCACCAACCGCCGCGCCAGAGCCACAGGGAACCATGCCGATGGGCTCCGCCATACGACCCGTGCGGCGCGTCAAGCCATGCTGGTGCTGCTCGTCTGCCTCGGCACCGCGCGGGCGAGCGAGCCGGCGCGAACCGATCGCCTCTCGCCACGCATCACCTGGCGGGTGGCGAGCGTACGCATCGAAGGGGCCGACGCGGTCTCGGCCCGGACGCTGCGGCCGCTGCTCGGCACGCAACCGCGCTCGTGGCTCGCGCCGTGGCGGGAGCGCCCTCGCTTCGATCGCGACGTGCTCGCCGACGACACGGCGCGGCTCACCGCCTACTACCGCGGGCGCGGGTACTATCACGCCGACGTGCGCGCCGATGTCGTACCCGACCCGGACGACGAGACCGTCGCCGTCACCATCCGCATCTCGGAAGGCCCGCCGGTGCTGGTCGAGGCCTTGGCGATCGACGTGGTCGACGGCGCGGCAGACCGGCCCGCCCTCGACGCGTCGCGCGTCGTGCCGCTCGCGCGCGGCGCCGTCTTCGACGAGGCGAAGTACGACGAAGGACGCGCGCGGCTGCTCGCCTGGGCCCGCCGGGCGCAGTTCGCGCGGGCGCGGGTCGAAAAGCGCGCTCGGCTCGACGCCGCAGCGAACACCGCGACCGTTTCCTACACCGTGCATCTGGGCCCCCGCTCGTTCTTCGGACCGGTCGGCGTCCGCGGCCTCGAGCGCGTCTCTCGCGACGTCGTGCTGGGCGAGGTGGCCTTCGAGGAGGGCGCGCCCTTCGATCCCGAGCTGATCCAGCGCACCCGACGCAACCTGCTCCGGCTGCGGCTCTTCCGCTCGGTGACCATCACCGAGGACGAGGGATCCGGCGCCGACGTGCCCATCACCATCGGCGTGACGGAGGGCCCCTGGCGGGAGATCCGTGCCGGCGCGGGCTACGACTCCGTCGAGCAGATCCGCGGTCTCCTGGCGTGGCGGAGCTACGATTTCTTCGGCGGCGCCCGGCAGCTCGGCTTTACGGCCCGCGCCTCGTTCATCCGCCGCAGCATCGCCGCCGACTTCGTGCAGCCGCACTGGCCGCTGCCGGCGAGCCGCACGCGGCTGCTGGCGCTGTTCGAGGACGACGAGGAGGACACCTTCTCGCTGACCCAGGCCCGGCTCGCGCCGCGCTTCGAATGGTCTCCGTCGCCGAATCTCCTCGCCTACGCCGCCTATCGCATCGAGCGCGATCATCTCACGTCGGTGGACGATGCCGTCTCGCGGGCGCTCGCTCCGGCCGCCACACCCCGCTACGCCACGCTCTCGGGACTGAACCTCGGCCTCGACTGGAACGGCACCGACGATCTCGTGAACCCCTCGCGCGGCTGGGTCGGCACCATGGCCATCGACCCCGTCGGGACGTTCTTCGGCGGCGACGCGGATTTCGTGCGCATGCAGGGCACACTGCGCATCTACGTGCCGCTGCGGTGGCGGCTGCTGCTCGCGTCCCGGCTGCACCTCGGCACGATCACCACCGTGGGCGACAGCCGGGCCGTGCCGATCTGGGAGCGCTTCTATGCGGGCGGCGTCGATTCGGTGCGCGGCTACGCGCGCTGGCGGGTGGGGCCCCTGGTGCGCGATCAGCCGCTCGGCGGCCGCTCGCTGACCGAGGGGTCTCTCGAGCTGCGCCACGCGCTCACGCCCGCGCTCTCGCTCACCGCCTTCGTGGACATCGGCCAGCTCTCGCTTCGTAGCTTCGACCTGCCCGTCGACGATTTCCAGAAAGGCGTGGGGACCGGCATCCAGTATCGTACGCCCGTGGGACCGGTCCGGCTCGACGTCGGCTTTCCCCTCGATCGCCGGGGCGACGACGACGCCTTTCAGGTGTATTTGAGCGTCGGGCAGACATTCTGATGCGCATCCTTCGCCGCGTCGTCGTGGTGGCCGGCTTCGTGCTCGGCACGATGGGGCTCGCCCTGGTGGCCCTGCTGGCGGCGCTCCACACCGACCCAGGTCGCGCCGTGGTCCGCGAACGCCTGCAGCATCTCCTCTCGACGGCGCTCGCGGGCCGAGTGACGCTCGGCGCCCTCGAGACGCCGCGGCCGGGGACCATCGTGCTGCGCGACGTGGTGGCGTCGATGCCCGAGCGCGGCGTGGTTCGCGCGAGCCGCATCGAGCTGGCGCTCGGACTGCCGCTTCCCGTACCGCCGACGCTGCGCCTGCGCCACGTGCGCGTCGACGGGCTGGTGGCGCACCTCCGCGACGTCGGACCGGCGCGGGATCGGGACGACCGGGATGGCGGCGGCATCACGGTCGCCGCCGACGATCTCCGCATCACCGCCGGTCGGCTCGCCATGCGCCTCGATGCCGATGTCGGCGAGCGCCGGGTGGTGCTGTCGCCGATCTCGCTCCGCGCCTCGCTGTCGGCGGGCCCGGCCGGACTGCGGCTCGCGGTCGCTTCGCTCGAGGCCACGCCGCGCGGCCTGCCGCTGGCACCGATCGACGCCGCGCTCACGCTGCGGGTCGCTGCGGACGGCGGGATCGAGCTGCCGTCCTTTGCGCTGACGTCCAGCGGCACGCGGCTCTCCGGCACCGGCACGCTGGATGCGAGCCGCGTCGTGGACGCGCATCTCTCCGCCGATCCGCTCGCACCGGCGGCGCTGGCGCCGCTGGTGCCCGGGCTCGTGCTGCCGCCCGGCAGCACCGCGCGACTCGCGCTCCGGGGGTCTCCCGCGGGCCTGCGGGCGAGCGCGCAGGTGGATCTCGGAGCCGCCGGACGGATCGCCGCTCGCGCCCGCGTGGACGCGAGCGGCGAGCTGCCGGTCTACCGCGCCACGCTGGCAGTGCAGGAGCTGGTGCCCG
>DATMAZ010000186.1:0-8281 GCA_035559675.1 Candidatus Limnocylindria bacterium | reverse complement strand
CCGCGCTTCCGCCGCGAAGCCGCGCACGAAGGCCGCCAACGCGGCCGTCTCGCACTCGCCCGGAACGGCGAGGGCCAGCAAGGCGGCACGCGGCAGCGCGCCCATGGCGGCCACGTCGCTGGCCGCCACGCGGAAGGTGCGCCGGCCGAGGTCGCCCCAGCTCCACCAACCGGCGCGGAAGTGGACGCCGAGGCGCTGCGCGTCGGTGGTGACCACCCACGGCCGCCGCTCGGCCCGGAGCACCGCGGCGTCGTCGCCCGCCCCCACGAGCACCCGGCCTGCACCCTCGCGGCGCGCCAGCGTGGCGAGCAGCTGCCGGAGCCAGCGGTGCTCGCCGACGTCCGCGATGCGCCGCCGGCGTGCAGTCATTCGAGAATCGACTTGACCTTGTCGAGGAAGCTCTTGGTCCGCGGATGGTCGTCGCCCGAGATGCGCGCGAACTCCTCGAGGAGCTCGCGCTGCCGGGGCGTGAGCTTGCGCGGCGTCTCCACCACCACTCGCACGAGCTGATCGCCGGTGCCGTAGCCGCCGAGGTGCGGGATGCCGCGCCCGCGAAGCCGGAACACGTGCCCCGACTGCGTGCCGGCGGGCACCTTCACCCGCGCACTGCCGTCGAGCGTCGGCACCTCGAGCTCGGTGCCGAGCGCCGCGCGCACGAAGCTGATCGGCACCTCGCAGACGATGTCGACGCCGTCGCGCTGGAAGAGCGGATGGGGTGCCACCTCGATGAGGACGTAGAGATCGCCCGGCGGTCCGCCCGCCTGCCCTGGCTCCCCCTCGCCACGGAGCTTCAGCCGGGAGCCGCTGTCGACGCCGGCGGGCACCTTCACGTTCAGCGTGTGGGTTTGCTGCGTGGCGCCGGTGCCCCCGCACGTGCCGCACGGCGACTTCACGACGGAGCCGCGGCCGCCGCAGTAGCCACACGTCTTGGCGATGGAGAAGAACCCCTGCTGCAGCCGGAGCTGGCCGGTGCCGCGGCAGTGGCTGCACGCGCTCGGGCTGGTGCCCGGCTTGGCGCCCGAGCCCTTGCACGTCTCGCAGACGTGCATGCGGGCGAACTGCAGCGTGCGCTCGCAGCCGCGGGCCGCCTCTTCGAAGCTGAGCTCGAGCCGATACTGCAGGTCTTCGCCGCGCCGGGCGCGGGAGCGGCTGCCACGGGACCGACCGGTCCCGAAGAAGTCGCCGAAGAGGTCGCCGATGATGTCCTCGAACCCGCTCGGGAACCCGAACCCGACGCCCTCCTGCTCGAAGGCGGCATGCCCGAAGCGATCGTATTGCGCCCGGCGCTCCGGGTCCGAGAGCACCTGGTAGGCTTCGTTCAGCTCCTTGAAGCGATCTTCGGCGGCCTTGCGGTCGTCGGGATTCTTGTCGGGATGATACTTGACCGCCAGCCGCCGGTACGCCCGCTTCAGATCCTCCGGACCGGCGTCGCGCGAAACGCCCAGGACCTCGTAATAGTCGCGCTTCATGGCGGAGTCGGAGCGGACGGGCTCCGCCTACTCTTTGACTTCTTCGAACTCGGCCTCGACGACGTCGTCCTTTCCCTTGTCATTCGCCGCCGCCTGCTCCGCACCGCCGCCGCCACCGTCCCCCTTGGTCGCCTTGGAATACATCGCTTCGGCCATCTTGTGCGAGGCCCGCCCGAGCGCGTCCGCGGCCGCACGCACCGCCGCGACGTCGCCCGACTCGAGCGCCTTCTTGGCGTCGGCCAGCGCCGTCTCGACGTCGCCCCGCACGCCGGCGTCGAGCGAGTCCTTGTGCTCCGTCAGCGTTTTCTCGGTCTGATAGACGAGCCCGTCGAGCTGGTTGCGGGCCTCGATCAGCTCGCGCTTCTTGCGGTCCTCCTCGGCGTGCGCCTCGGCGTCGCGGACCATGCGGTCGATCTCTTCCTTGCTGAGCCCGCTGGAGGCCGTGATCTTGATCGACTGCTCCTTGCCGGTGCCGAGATCCTTGGCACCCACGTGCACGATGCCGTTGGCGTCGATGTCGAAGGTGACCTCGATCTGCGGCACGCCGCGCGGCGCGGGCGGGATGCCCACCAGGTCGAACTGCCCGAGCAGCTTGTTGTCGCTCGCCATCTCGCGCTCGCCCTGGAACACGCGGATGGTCACGGCCGACTGATTGTCGGCCGCCGTGGAGAACACCTGGCTCTTGCGCGTCGGGATGGTCGTGTTCTTCTCGATCAGCTTGGTGAACACGCCGCCGAGCGTCTCGATGCCGAGCGAGAGCGGGGTGACGTCGAGCAGCAGCACGTCCTTCACGTCGCCCGAGAGCACCGCCGCCTGCACCGCGGCGCCGACGGCCACGACCTCGTCCGGGTTGACGCCCCGGTGCGGCTCCTTGCCGAAGAGCTTCTTCACGCGCTCCTGCACGGCGGGCATGCGCGTCATGCCGCCGACGAGCACGACCTCGTCGATGTCCCGCGTCGTGAGCTTCGCGTCCTTCAGCGCGGTCACGCACGGCCCTTCGAGTCGGTCCAGCAGATCCGCGCACAACGCCTCGAGCTTGGCGCGCGACAGCTTCATATTGAGGTGCTTGGGGCCGCTCTGGTCGGCGGTGATGAACGGCAGATTGACGTCCGTCTCGCTCGCCGTCGACAGCTCGCACTTGGCCTTCTCGGCCGCTTCCTTCAGGCGCTGCAACGCCATCCGATCCTTGCGCAGATCGATGCCCTGGTCCTTCTTGAACTCGTCGGCCAGGTAGTCGATCACGCGCTGGTCGAAGTCCTCGCCGCCGAGGAACGTGTCGCCGTTGGTGGCTTTCACCTCGACCACGCCGTCGCCGATCTCCAGGATCGAGATGTCGAACGTGCCGCCGCCCAAGTCGAAGACGGCGATCTTCTCGTCCTTCTTCTTGTCGAGGCCGTACGCGAGCGCCGCCGCGGTCGGCTCGTTGACGATGCGCTTCACGTCGAGCCCCGCGATGCGTCCGGCGTCCTTCGTGGCCTGGCGCTGCGCGTCGTTGAAGTAAGCCGGAACCGTGATGACGGCCTCGGTGATCTTCTCGCCGCAGTAGTCCTCGGCGGTCTGCTTCATCTTTTGCAGGACCATCGCCGAGACTTCGGCGGGGCTGTACTTCTTGCCCCGGATCTCCACCCAAGCGTCGCCGTTGTCGGCCTTCACCACGCGATAGGGCAGGACCTTCAGCGCCTTCTGGACTTCGGGGTCATCGAAGCGCCGCCCGATCAGCCGCTTGATGGCGAAGACCGTGTTCTCGGGGTTGGTGATCGCCTGCCGGCGCGCGATCTGGCCCACCAGCCGCTCGCCGCTCTCGGTGATCGCCACGACCGACGGCGTGATGCGGCTGCCTTCCGCATTGGTGATGACCTGCGGATCGCCGCCTTCCATGATGGCCACGCACGAGTTGGTCGTGCCGAGATCGATTCCGATTACCTTGGGCATCCGTTACTCCTCGTAGGCCGCGGTTTAATCACGGCCCTCTGGCTTGGCAAGGTCGTTCCGGCCCCCGCTCCCCTTCGACACGGACACAAGCGCGGGCCGTAGCAGCCGCTCGTGCAGCCGGTATCCTCCGCGATGCTCCTCGACCACGATGCCGGACTCGTGCTCGTCGCTCTCGATGTGCGCGATCGCCTCGTGATGCGCGGGATCGAACGCGTGGCCGTGCGCCGGCACCCGCGTCACCCCGTGCCGGGCGAGCACGTCGCGGAAGGCTTTTTCCACCAGCCGCACGCCGTCGAGCAGCGGCGTGCCGCTGGCCCCGCTTTCCGCCGCGCGAATCGCCCGCTCGAGGTCGTCGAGCACGCCGAGGAGATCGCTTACCAGCCGCTCCGTGCCGAAGCGCACTGCCTCGCTGCGCTCGCGTTCCGCCCGCTTCTTGTAGTTCTCGAGATCGGCGCGCTCGCGCATCCAGCGATCGCGATAGCGCTCGATCTCCTCGCGGGCGGCGGCCAGCTCGCCTTCGAGCCGTGCTCGCGCGTCTTCGGGGGCCGGGTCAGCGGGAGGGGCAGCGTCTTCGTGCTCGGCCATGGCGACCGCGGGCAGGTAAGGACTAGAACCTTGTTTGTCAAGGTTGCCACGCGGGGAGGGGGATGGTAGCTCGGGCGGCGGGCCGCTCTCGCGTGGCAAGGGACGTCAGCACCGCCGCTTTCGTGTTGCGCACCCGCCCCCACGGCGAGTCCGATCGCCTGGTGACGGTGCTCACGGAGGAGCACGGCAAGCTCACCGGGATCGCCAAGGGCGCCAAGAACTCCCGGCGGCGGTTCGCCGGGACGCTCGAGCCGTTCATGCAGATCCGCGCCGTGTTCCAGGTGCGGCCGCACTCGGACCTGGTGTTTCTGCACCGCTGCGAGCTGATGACCCCCTTGCACGGCTTCACCAACGATCTCGCCCGCTATGCGGCCGGCAGCTACGTGCTGGAGCTCGCGGACCGCATGGTCCTCGGCCACGAGTCGAGCGGGGAGGTCTACCGGCTGGTGCGCGACACGCTGGAGAGCATCGACCGCGACGGGGCGCACCCCGCGGTGCTGGGGGCGTTCGAGCTGCGGCTGCTGGCGGTCAGCGGATACGAACCGTCGTTCGGGGCCTGCCGGAGCTGCGGGCGGCCCGTCGGCGGGACGCCGAGCGTCTACCTCGTCGCCGAACGCGGCGGCTTCCTCTGCCGACCGTGCGTGGCGCCCGGCGAGATCGTCCGTCCCGTGAGCGCCGACACCGCGCGCCGCCTCGCCACGCTGGCGGCCGCGTCGTTCGAGCAGGCCCGCTCGGGCGAGCCGCCGACCCCCGAGATGCGAGCGGTCATTGAGGCGCTGCTGCTCCCGGTGCTCAACGGTCCGCTGCGTTCGCGGGCGTTTCTGGGCCTCGGCTGCGTTGATTCCCCCATCGCGCTTCGCTAGGACAGCACCCTTTCCGGCGCCCGGAGGGAGGACATTCATGGGAACCGCTGCCAAACGAGCTCGCCCGCGACGCTCCGCCGCCAAGGTGCACCGCTACGTCTACGCTTTCGGTGCCGGGCGGACCGACGGCCGGGCGGAGATGAAGGCGCTGCTGGGAGGCAAAGGCGCCAATCTCGCGGAGATGTCGCGACTCGGGCTCCCGGTCCCCCCCGGCTTCACCATCTCGACCGAGGTCTGCACCTACTACTACGCTCATCAGCGTCGCTATCCGGCGGCCCTGCAGCGGCAGGTCGACGACGCGCTTGCGCGCATCGAGCGTGCCGTGGGCAAGCGCTTCGGCGATTCCGAGCATCCGCTCCTGGTGTCGGTTCGCTCCGGCGCCCGCGCCTCCATGCCGGGCATGATGGACACCATTCTGAACCTCGGCCTCAACGACGAGACCGTGCAGGGGCTCATCCGCGAGACGGGCGACGCGCGCTTCGCGTACGACTGCTACCGGCGCTTCGTCTCCATGTACGGCGACGTCGTGCTCGGTCTCAAGCCGCAGCACAAGGACGAGGAGGACCCGTTCGAGGTCGCCCTGCAGGAGAAGAAGCGGGCACGCGGGGTGCGGCTCGATACCGAGCTCGACGCTGACGCGCTGCGCGAGCTGGTCGACGAGTTCAAGACGCTGATCAAGATGCGCAAAGGCGTCACCTTCCCCGAAGATCCGCGCGCGCAGCTCTGGGGCGCCATCGGCGCCGTGTTCGGCTCGTGGAACAACGAGCGCGCGGTCGTCTATCGCAAGCTGAACGACATCCCCGACGACTGGGGGACCGCCGTCAACGTGCAGGCCATGGTGTTCGGCAACATGGGCGAGGACTCCGGCACGGGCGTGGCGTTCACGCGCGATCCCGCAACCGGCGAGAACGTCTTCTACGGCGAGTTTCTCCTGAACGCCCAGGGCGAGGACGTCGTCGCAGGCACCCGCACCCCGCTGCCCATCGCGGAGCTCGAGCGCACGCACCCGACCATCTACCGCCAGCTCCTCACGGTCCGCCGCACGCTCGAGCGGCACTATCGCGAGGTCATGGACATCGAGTTCACGATCCAGCAGGGCGTGCTGTTCATGCTCCAGTGCCGGGTCGGGAAGCGGACCGCGACGGCCGCGGTCCGTTGCGCGGTGGACATGGTGAAGGAGAAGCTGATCACGCCGAAGCAGGCGCTGCTGCGGGTCGAGCCGGAGCGCCTGAACGAGCTGCTCCGTCCGGTCTTCGATCCCGCCGCCAAGAAGCAGGCGATCGACGAGGGTCGGCTGCTCGCGAAGGGGCTGAACGCAGGCCCCGGCGCGGCCACGGGGCTGATCGCGTTTCACGCCGACGACGCCGAGGCGCTCGCCGCCGCCGGGCAGCGGGTGATCCTGGCGCGCATCGAGACGTCGCCCGAGGACATCCGCGGCATGGCCGCCGCGCAAGGCATCCTCACGGCCCGCGGCGGCATGACGAGCCATGCGGCCCTCGTCGGCCGCCAGATGGGCAAGGTCTGCGTGGTCGGGTGCGAAGCGCTGCAGGTCGACTACGTTCGCCGCGAGATCCGCATCGCGAACTCCAGCACGGTGCTGCGCGAGCGGGATCCGATCTCGATCGACGGGTTCACCGGCGAGGTGCTGGCGGGCGAGATCCCGACCCGGCCGAGCGAGGTGGTGCAGGTGCTGGTCGAGCGCACGCTCGACCCCAAGGCCTCGGCGACGTACCGCATGTACGCGCAGCTGATGCAGTGGGCGGACAAGGTGCGCAGGCTCGGCGTCCGCGCCAACGCCGACCTGCCGGAGCAATGCGAGCAGGCGGTCGCCTTCGGCGCCGAGGGCGTCGGCCTCACCCGCACGGAGCACATGTTCTTCGGCGAGGGCAAGATCGGTCCGATGCGCGAGATGATCCTCGCGGAGACGGCCGATGAGCGGCGCGCCGCGCTCGCGAAGCTCCTGCCGGTGCAGCGCGAGGACTTCGCGGGCATCTTCCGCGCGCTCCGCGGCCGTCCGGTGACGATTCGCATGATCGATCCGCCGCTGCACGAGTTCTTGCCGCACGACGAGGATGGCCAGCGGCAGGTCGCAAGCGAGCTCGGCATCTCGCTCGAGCGGATGCGGGCCCGGGTGGCGGCGCTCCACGAGTTCAACCCGATGCTCGGCTTCCGCGGCTGCCGTCTCGGCATCGTCTACCCCGAGATCACGGAGATGCAGGCGCGCGCCATCTTCGAGGCGGCCGTGGCCGTGCGGGCGGAGGGCATCGCCGTCCGGCCAGAGGTCATGATCCCGCTGGTCGGGCACGTCAAGGAGCTGCGCCTGCAGGCGGACGTCGTCCGCCGGGTCGCCACCGAGGTCATGCGCGATGCCAAGGTGAAGATCCCCTACCTGGTCGGCACGATGATCGAGGTCCCCCGCGGGGCGCTCACCGCCGACGAGATCGCCGAGGTGGCGGAGTTCTTCTCGTTCGGCACCAACGACCTGACGCAGACGACGCTCGGCGTCTCGCGCGACGACGCGGCGCGCTTTCTCGGCCCCTACGTCAGCGAATTCGAGATCTACCCCCGCGATCCGTTCGAGGCGATCGACCAGACCGGCGTGGGGCAGCTCATGCGGATCGCGACGGAGCGCGGCCGGCGGGCCAACAAGGCCCTCAAGATCGGCATCTGCGGCGAGCACGGGGGCGAGCCCAGCTCGGTGCGCTTCTGTCACGAAATTGGCCTGGACTACGTGTCGTGCTCCCCCTTCCGGGTGCCGATCGCTCGCCTGGCCGCCGCGCAGGCCGCTCTGCAGCGCTGAGCCGCCGATTAAAGCCTCACCCGCCCCCGGCCGAAGTATCAGGACGGCGAGCCAGGGCGTCGCGCGGATTGCGCGCCGCCCCGGGTCGGGGGCATTGCGCACATGATGGAACCGGCGAGGCTTTTCGGGGTGCTGGGCGATCCGGTGGATCACTCGAGTTCGCCGGCCATGCACAATGCCGCCTTCACCGCCCTCGGGCTGCCCCACCTCTACCTGCGCTACCGAGTGACGCCGCGGGCGCTGCCCGATGCGCTGGACGAGGCGCGCCGGCTCAAAATGGGCGGTCTCAATCTCACCGTGCCGCTGAAGGAAGCCGCCCTGCCGCTCCTCGACGCGCTCACCCCGGCCGCCGTTCGGGCCCAGGCCGTCAACACGGTCCGCGTCGAGCGGGGACGGCTGATCGGCGACAACACCGACGGCCGCGGCTTCGTGGCCGCCCTCGCCGCCCGGGTCCCGATCCGCCGCGCCCCGGTGCTGATCCTGGGTGCCGGCGGCAGCGCCCGCGCCGTGGCGGCGGCGCTGGTGGACGCGGGCTGCCCGCGGCTCACGATCGCCAACCGCACGCTGGCACGGGCGGAGCGCCTGGCGGCCGACCTCGCCGGCGCGACGACGCGGCTCGCGGCCGTGCCCCT
>DATMAZ010000185.1:0-9935 GCA_035559675.1 Candidatus Limnocylindria bacterium | reverse complement strand
CGGCGATCACCAGGTGGTCGGCGCGCCGCAGGAGCGCATCGAGCGTGACCAGCTCCACGCCCGCTACTGGCGACGGTGCGGCCGTTCGCCGGCAGCCCACCACCCGCATGTCGAAAGCGAGCGCGCGCCGCGCCACCGCCTGCCCGATCGCCCCCATGCCGAGCAGCCCGAGCGTCTTGCCCGCCAGGCCGCCGAGCGGCGCCGAATGCCAGCCGCGCGCCGGCGGCTCGCGGATCCACGTCTCGGGCAGCCGCTTCTCGAACGCCAGCATGACGGCCAGCACCCATTCCGCGATCGGCACGGCGCTGCCTCCCCGCGAGCAGGTGAGCAGCACGTCGTCGGCCACGAGATGCATCGGGAAGCGATCGACCCCCGTGCCCAGCACGTGGACCCAACCGACCCCGCGGGCCAGCACCTGGGCCAGGTTGGGCGTGCCCCAGGGGAGCGCAAGCAGCACCTCGCCCCACGCCTCGGCGGGCGGCTCGCCGTCGCCCGGGACGACCACCACGGTCGCCTCGGGCACCGCGCCGGCGATGCGCGCGGCGAACGAGCCGCCGAGCTGCGTGAGCACGCGCACGCCCGCTCGATAGCACGTGGGGCGCACCGCTCGCACGTCGCGGCGTTCATCGAGTACAACGCGGTCCGTGAAGATCGACGGCGCCCTCGTGGCGGCCGACCTCACCCAGACGGGGGCGGCGGCGCGCCAGCTCGAGCGCTGGGGACTCGACGGCCTCCTCTCGTTCGAGGGCGCGCACGATCCGTTTTTGCCGCTCGCGGTGGCGGCCGAGCACACGAGCCGCGTCGAGCTCACCACCGCCGTCGCCATCGCGTTCGCGCGAAATCCGATGGGGTGCGCGTATCTCGCCAACGACCTCCAGCTCCTCTCGCGCGGCCGCTTCCGGCTCGGGCTCGGCTCGCAGATCCGCCCGCACGTCGAGCGGCGGTTCGGCCAGCCGTGGTCGCGCCCGAACGCCCGCATGCGGGAGTTCGTGCGGGCGATCCGCGCCATCTGGCGCGCCTGGGACACCGGCGAGCGACTCGACTTCCGCGGCGAGTTCTACACGCACACGCTGATGACCCCGTTCTTTAGCCCCGGGCCGAATCCCCACGGGCGCCCGCCGGTGGCGCTCGCGGGCTTCGGGCCGGCGATGATCGGGGTGGCCGGCGAGGTGGCCGACGCCTGGATCGTCCATCCCCTCAACTCGCCCGCCTACGTCGAGGCGGTGGCGCTCCCCGCGCTCGAGCGCGGGCTCGCCCGCGCGGGACGGACGCGCCGCGACGTCGAGGTGGACTGCCAGACGATCACGATGATCGGTGCGACCGACGCCGAGATCGCCCGGGCGCGGAGCAAGGCCAAGGCGCAGATCGCGTTCTACGGCTCGACGCCCGCCTACAAGGTCATGCTCGACCACCACGGCTGGGGCGCGCTGCAGCCCGAGCTCAACCGCCTCTCCAAGCAGGGCGCGTGGACGGAGATGATCGGGCTCGTCAGCGACGAGATGCTGGACACGATCGGCGTGAGCGGCACCCCGGCCGCCGCGGGGCGCGCGCTGCGCGCGCGCAACGCCTGGGCCGACCGCACGAGCCTGGTGCTCTACAACGAGACCGACCCGGAGGCGGTGGCGGACCTGGTCCGGGCCTTCAAGGAGGGATGAGTGACCGCCCGTGCCAGTGCGAGCGAGCCGCGCGAGCCGCCTGGGGCGTTGCGCTGTCCGACCCCCTGTAGTACACGCCCCCTTCCGCGCGCAGGTGTGGCGGAATGGCAGACGCGCACGGCTCAGGACCGTGTGGGGTAACACCCGTGGGAGTTCAACTCTCCCCACCTGCACTCACTTCGAGCATCTCGTGTGACTGCCGCTCCGACGCCCGCCTGGCGTGCCGTCTTCTGGCTGGCGGCACTGGCCGTGCTGCTGGCGCTCCATCGCGGCGATCCGCTCAACTCTGACGACGGCCTGGTGCTGGCCGGCGCCTGGGACATGTGGCTCGGCCGGCTGATCTACCGGGACTTCTTCGTGTGGACCGCTCCTGGCGCGTTCTACTCGGTGTGGGCCGCCTGGCTGGTGACCGGGCCGAGCTGGGAGACGGCCAAAGCGCTGGGCATCGCCAGCGTGCTGCTGTCCGCCTGGGCGATCGTCCGCACCGCGGCGCTGTTCACCCCGAGCGGGCGCGCCTACGTGCCGGCGGCGATCTTCGTCGTGCTGTCCGTGGCCTGGCCCATCGTCAGTTACAACGTGCTCAGCATCCCGTGGCTCGCGTGGGCCGTTTATTTCGGAGCGCGAGGGTGCATCGACGCCCGTCCAGCGACTTTCGTGCTGGCGGGCCTCGCGAGCGGCGCGGGCGTGCTCTACCTCCAGCACCGCGGCCTCGCGGTGGCGGGCGCCACCGCGGCCTTCTGCGCCGTCCAGGCGCTGCGGGTCGGGCCACGTTGGCTCGTCTCGCTGGCCTGGTTCACCGCGGGCTTCGTCCCGCCGCTCCTCCTCCTCCTGCGCTGGGAGCCCGCGCTCGTCGCCGAGGCGCTCTTCATCTTCCCCTGGGAGCGCTATCAGCCCGATGCGACGCACCGGGGGCCGTTCGTCACCTACGCCTCGGTGTGGATGCTGGTCCTCGGCATGGCCTGGACACTGCGGCGGCGGATGACCGCGGCGCTTGCCTACGTGCTCACCGTCCAGGCCGTGTTGCTGGCTGCCGCCTACCGAAGCTGGGACTGGTCGCACATCTCGTTCGCGCTCTTCCCGCTGTTCGCCGCGCTGCCCGCGCTCGACTGGTCCCCGCCGCCCGCCGCGGGCGTCTCGCCGCGGCTCTGGAGGCTGCTGGTGGCGACCTACTACGGGGGGCTCGCGGGCAGCACGGCCGCTCATGCCGCCCACACGGCGTTCGTCACGCAGCGCGTGCCCGAGGCGCGCACGCTCCCCCTCGTGCGCTTCATCGAGCGCGAGTGCAGCGGCTCGCGGTATCTCTGGGCGGGGCCCTTCATCGCCGGCGTGTACTTCTACACGCGCACGGTGAACCCGACCCGCTTCTCCATCCTGTTCGCCCGCCAGAACCGGCCCGAGCACGTCGCCGAAGCGCGCGACGCACTCGACCGCGTACGCCCGCCGTGCGTGGTGGTGAACCACCGCGTCGGCAGCCAGTGGCACACGACCGACAACGACGTCGACCGCTTCATCGCCGCCCACTACCGGCCTGCCTTCACCACGGGGGACACCACGGTGCTCGTGCGAGCCGACGGTCGGCGCACCGACAATCTTTCTTCTGACCCGACCGTCCCTTGACCCCCACCCGGGTTCGGGCTACGCGGGGTACCCGATTCGTCCATGAGGGAGCTGCGCGCCGTCATCCGCAAGGAGCTGATCCACATCCGCCGGGATCCCCGGCTGATCGGCTACGTGGTCGGGCTGCCCGTGCTCCTGCTGCTGCTGTTCGGGTTCGCGCTGCGCCTCACGATCGAGGAGCTGACGGTCGCGGTGGTCGACGACGACCAGACGTTCTTCAGCCTCCAGGTGAAGGATCGCCTCCGCGAAGACTCGCGGCTGACCGTCGTCGAGGTTTTCAACGAGGACGTGATCAGCGACATGCTGCGCCACGGGCAGGCGCACCTCGGCGTGACGATCCCGAAGGGCTTCTCGCTCAACGTGGCCGACGGGGAGCAGACGGCGTTCCCGCTGTTCGTCGACGGCACCATGCCCACCATCGCCCAGGCCGCCCGCTACGGGGCCACCGTGCTCACCAGCGAGGAGGAGACCGCCGCGCTCTACGTGGAGGACCCGGAGAAGCCCGGCGAGGGCCCGCCGAAGCCGCTGATCAAGCTCGACGAGCGCATCCTGTTCAATCCGCATCTCAAGGACTCCGACTTCTTCCTGCCCGGGACCATGGGGATCGTGATCATGCTGGTGAGCCTCACGCTCTCCACGGGGCTCGTGCGTGAGAAGGAGGAGCAGACCATCGAGCAGCTCTGGGCGACCCCGCTCTCCCGGTTCGCGCTCATCGGCGGCAAGGTCATTCCCTACGCGCTCATCACGATCGTCGACTTCGTGCTGGTGGCCGTCCTCGGCCATCTGATCTTCGACCTGCCGTTCCGCGGCCCGCTGCTCGCCGTGCTGGGGCTGGGCGTCGGGTTCGTGCTCTCGCTGCTGGCGCTGGGGTCGCTCATCTCGGCCGTCTCGGAGCGCCAGATCCAGGCGCACTTCACGAACGTGTTCTACTTCACGCTGTGCATCCTCATGACCGGCTTCGTCTTCCCGATCGAGGCCATGCCGCGCTGGCTCCGCCCGGTGTGCTGGTCGCTGCCGATGACTTTCTACGTCGACGGCGTGCGGGCGGTCATGCTGAAGGGCGCCACGGTCGCCGAGGTGCTGCACGACTTCCTCGCGCTCGGCGGCTTCGTCATCCTCTTCGGCACGCTGAGCGTGCTGCTGCTCCGCAAGCAGGTCGCATGAGCGCCGCCCGGTCCCTCGCCCAGGCGCCCGAGCTCCACCTCCCGAAGGGCACCATGCTCTTCCGGCAGGGCGACCCGGGCGAGGAGATGTTCGTGATCGCCCGCGGCCGCGTGCGCCTCACGCTCCTCCACGAGGACCACGAGAAGGAGGTCGATCTCCTCGGCCCGGGCGACTTCTTCGGCGAGCTGTCGTTGCTGAGCGGCGCCCCCCGCACGGCGAGCGCGCAGGTCGTCGAGGACGCCACGCTGATCAGCATCCGGCGCGACGTCTTCGGCATGATGATGCAAGACGACCTCGACGTCGTCTTTCGCATGATGAACGTGATCGGCCAGCGGCTGAGCCAGGCGAACCGGCAGGTGCGCAATCAGATGCAGCGCCTGGCCGACCTCCAGCTCCTCGGCCACGCCGTGCGGCACGGCCTCGGGGCGCTGCCCGGCGCCGCCACGCTCGACATCGAGGCGCTCGGCCGCGAGCTCGACATGTCGGGGCGCGAGGTCCGCGCGGCCGTCGAGCGGGCCGTGCTGCGCGGCGCCGGCGCGCTGCGCGACGGCCGCTGGGTCATCGACGGCGACGGGCTGCGGGCGCTCGCCGACGAGCTCTGCCGGACGGCTGCCGACGAGACGTAGGCGAGCGGCTCGCGACGGCGCGCTAGAGGAACGCCTTGCGGTCCATCTGGCGCGTGAAGCTGACGAAGATGTCCTCCAGGCTCGGGAAGACCGAGCGCACCGACAGCACTTCGATGCCCGCCGCGAGCAACCGCTCGCGCAGCAGCGCCATCACCTCGCCCCGCGCGGCGGCGGAGGTGAAGAGCCCGAGCGCGTCGCCCGGTTCGGGCAGCGGCCCGAGCTCGCGCACGCGCAGATGCAGCGCCTGGCCGAACACGCTGACGTCGTCGACGTAGGGCTCGTTCTGCAGCAGCGTGAGCGCGGACATGAGCGGCTGGCAGAACACCTCGAGGCGGCGGTTGGTCTTGGCCGCCTCCTCCTGCTTCATCACGTTCGGGTCGCCGCTCACGAGCAGCTTCCCGTAGTACACGTAGGCCACGCGCGTGCAGCGCTCCGCCTCGTCCATGTAGTGGGTGGTGACGAACAGCGTGGTCCCCTGCCGCGCCAGCACGAACAGGAGGTCCCAGAGCAGGCGGCGGGCCACCGGGTCGACGCCGGCGGTGGGCTCGTCCAGGAACAGGATGCGGGGGCGGTGGATGAGGGCGCAGGCCACGGCGAGGCGCTGCTTCAGCCCGCCCGACATGCTGCCGGAGGCGTGGCTCTCCCGCCCCTCGAGCCCGCAGAGCCGGATCAGCTCCTTCTTGCGGTCCCGCGCCACAGACGGCGGCACCCGATAGAGGTCGCCGTAGAAGTCGAGGTTCTCCTGCACCGTGAGATCGGGATAGAGGCTGAACTTCTGCGAGACGTAGCCGATCACGCGCTTGATGCTGTCGGCCTCGGTCATCACGTCGTAGCCGCCGACCGTCCCGCTGCCGGCGGTGGGCGCCAGCACGCCGCAGAGCATCCGGATGATGGTCGTCTTGCCGGAGCCGTTGGGCCCGAGCAGCCCGAACACCTCCCCCTCGCCGATGCGCAGGCTCACCCGGTCGACGACGACCCGGGAGCCGAACTGGCGGGTGAGGTTCTCGGTGAAGATGGCGTCGCCCATGCGTGCCGGCCTTTTAGCATGAGAGACGGCAAGCCTGACAACGGTTGACGGCGGGCGCGGCGGCGTGTTTTGAGGCCGCTCGCATGGAGGCGTTGCTGAACACGATCGCCAACCGGCCCTACGTGCTCGCGGTGGTGATCGTCTTCTGGATCCTGGCGCCGCTCGACCTCGGCGGGCGCCGGGCGGCGTTCTGGTTCGTGTCGGGCACCGTGCTCGGCTGGCTCGCCGAGTTCGCGAGCACACGCATCGCCTTCCCGTTCGGCGCCTACGCCTACCACGAGCATCTCTTCCCGGACGAGCTCTGGGTGCTCGGCGTGCCGCCGTTCGCGTCGGTGAGCTTCGCGGCGCTCACGTACTTCGGCTATGCCGGTGCCACGACACTGCTGGCGCCGCTCAGACGCAGCAACGGCGACGTCGTCGCCCTCGTGACACCCCAGCTCCGCCGCTCGGGCGGCGTGCTGGTGCTGGCCACGCTGATCCCGACCTGGCTCGACATGGTCGTCGACCCGGTCACCCACCTCGGCCGCTACTGGATGCTGGGCGACCTCTACCACTACGAGCATCCCGGCTGGCACTTCGACGTCCCGCTCACGAACTATCTCGGCTGGCTCGTCACCTGCGGCACGATCGTGGCGGTGAACCAGCGCGCCGATCGCTGGCTCGCACCCGCCGAGGCCCCGCCCCGCAATCGCCTGCCGTTCCAGCCGTTCTGGAGCCTCGGCACGATCGTCGGCAACATGATCTTCATGCTCGTGGTGACCGTGCAGCTCATGCGCACGCCCGCCGTGCCGCCCGAGACGCCGCTCGGCGCCATGCTCGCGTCGGGCGCGCTGCTCACTGTGGGCTTCGTCGTGCTGTGCGCGGTGATGATCTGGCGCGGCTGGTCGCGCAGGACGGTGTGACGCTGCAGGCGAAGAGCCGCTTCGGCGACGTGAAGAACCCGATCTTCGCAGCTACCTTCCAGCCCGCTGAACGCGATGCCGTCGGGGTTCTCCGCCAAGGTGCTCGGCTTCTTCGTGGACCCGAACTGAGCGGAGCGCGCCGCGCCCGCCGCGGCGTCCCGCGCGCGGGCCGTGCATGTCGTTGGACCGGCCTGCGGCCCACGCGCCGAAATCGGCCCCAGGGTCGTACGACGAAAGGATGAAATCGTGCACGCGTGTCGCATCCGTGGCCCAATTCCCGTGTGACCTCGCGCACTTCCGGTGCGATTTGCATTGACAGGCGGCGCGCGCACGGGACACGATGCACGCACGATGTCCTGCGCCGATCCTTGTTTCCTTGGAGCTCCTGGCGACTCCCCCTGCTTGGGGCTCCCTCCTGGCACGGCCAACTAGCTGGCCGCGCTTTCGGCGGCGGCGGCCACTCCCCCGGCCGTCGCCGCCCTCCCCCCTGCTCAGGATCCGCCGGCGACCAGCAGAATCGCGTCGCCGATGCGCGCGCGCTCGCGGTCGAGCTGTGCCTGCAGCCCGCTGCCGCATTCGGGCCTGAGCGTTCCGTCGGCCGTGAATGCCAGCAGTTTGGTTTCGGCCTTGCCCAGCTGCCGGTCCGCCTTGCCGAGCAGGCGCATCTGCTTCTTCGGCTTGCGGGCGGCGTACGCCTTGCGTGCCGCCTTCGCCGCACGCGCGGACTTCTTCAGCAGCACGCGCGGGAAACCGCCGAGCCGCTCCTGATCGAGGAAGCAGGCGCTCGACCAGAGGTTGATGCCCACGAGGCAGGCGGCGTCGCGCAGCGCGGAGCCGGCCGGTGTCGGCTCGCTTGCCGGCGGCGCGTACACGAACTGCATGCCCGCGATGTCTTCGGCGCCGAGCGCAGCGCCCCGGCCGTCGTCGTGGATGAGGAAATACATGAGCGCCTCGCGCAGCGCGGCGACGGGCTCGGCGGGGTTCTCCGAGGTATGGCCGAAGCCCAGCGTGTGGCCGATCTCGTGCGCCACCGTCTCGGCGAGCCCTCCCTCGCCGAGGCACGCGCCGGCTCCCTGATTTACCACCACGTCGCCCTCGAGCGTGCGGTCGTAGGACGTCTCGTTCTCGACGATCCGTCCCTCCGGCGTCGACACGGTGCCGCCGAGCGCCAGCACGCCCTGGCACTCCACCAGGTCGGGAACGATCTCGAACGGGTCGTCGAACTGCACCACGTTGCGGCCGTCGAAATTCTCGAAGTCGGCGGAGGAGACGACGCCGAGCGCCGACGGGACGGCGGGCACGTCGTCGCCCAGCACCAGCGCCAGCTGCGCGCCCGGTACCGACGACCACGCATCGAGCCCGGCCTGCACCACCGCACGCAGCGTCTCGTCGGCGTTGGAGGTGTCGTACACGATCGCCTCGCCGCAGCGTGCCTCGTGCCAGCGCCCGCCGATGCACCCCGCGAACACCGCCGGATCGCAGTCGCCGGCGTTGCCGAGCAGCGTGAAGCCGTCGGTGCGCACGTCGACCTCGACGGCCGCCGCGCCGCCGAAGCCGTCCGACACCGAAGCCGCCGCGGCGCCGGCGGCGAGCGCCCGGATCCGGCGCTCGAAAGCGTCGAGGCGGCGCTCGTCGAAGGCGGGCGCCGTGCGGCGCGCCAGCGCCGGCGTGGCGCCCGTCACCGTGTAGGCGGCGAGCGAGAGCGCCGTGGTGCCGAGCGTGCCGTCGGGCCGCTCGCGCAGGAAGACGAGCATGCGCTCGCCCGCGACGAATCGCGGCATGCCCGGAATGCGCACGGTGACGTCGCCCACGCGGCCGCCCGCTTCCGTCACCCGGATGCGCCGGTGGGCCGGCCCCTTGAGCGTCGTGTCGACCACGAGATCGGCCTGCGTCACGATGCGACCGCCGGGGAGCCGCGCGCTGCGGACCTGCTCCACGCGCCCGATCACCACCAGCCCCGAGGCCGCCACCAGGTTCTCGTCGCTGAGTGGACGATACGTCATGGCGGCGGCGCGACCGCCCACCACCAGCACCGCCAGGATCACCGCAAGCTGTCCACACCGCCGAGTGCCGTCGTTCATCGAACCCCCTTCGGAGCCAGTATCCCCGCGCTTTCGGTATGCCACAAGGCTGCAAATGGAACGTTCCGCTCCCGTCCAGCGCCCGCCATTGACGCTCCTGGCGCCACGGGCTACCGATCGGTCCCAGACATCATACGAGGAGGGAGCCCCATGGCCATTCAGATCGGCGACATCGCCCCCGACTTCACGCAGGAGTCGACGGAAGGGACCATCAAGTTCCACGAGTGGATCGGCAACCATTGGTGCGTGCTGTTCTCCCACCCGAAGGACTTCACCCCCGTCTGCACGACCGAGCTGGGGGCCGCCGCCAAGCTGAAGGGCGAGTTCGAGAAGCGCAACTGCAAGATCATCGCGGTCAGCGTGGACGACGTGAAGTCGCACAAGGGCTGGATCGGCGACATCGAGGAGACGCAGCACACCACGATGAACTTCCCGATCCTCGGCGACGCCGACCGCAAGGTCTCGTCGCTCTACGGCATGATCCACCCGAAGGCGAACGACACGCTCACCGTGCGCTCGGTGTTCTTCATCGATCCGAACAAGAAGGTGCGGGCCATGATCACCTACCCTGCCAGCACCGGCCGCAACTTCCAGGAGATCCTGCGCGTGCTCGATTCGCTCCAGCTCACCGACAACTATTCGGTCGCCACGCCGGTCGACTGGAAGGACGGGGACGACTGCGTGATCATCCCCTCGCTGTCCGACGCCGACGCGAAGGCCAAGTTCCCGAAGGGGTGGAAGGCGTTGCGGCCGTATCTCCGCATGACGCCGCAGCCGAACAAGTGACGCGCGCGCGCCGCGCGCTGGCACTGCTCGTGCTGCCCGCCGCCGTCGCGGCGGCCGAGGCGGGCGGCAGCGCCCCC
>DATMAZ010000184.1:0-9675 GCA_035559675.1 Candidatus Limnocylindria bacterium | reverse complement strand
CCACGCCTCGACCGTGAGCCCGTCGACCGCCGCGGCGTCGCGCCCGGCGAGGCCGCCGAGCAGCCGCGCCAGCTCGAGCTTCGCGCCGAGCGGAAGGAGGCTGGTCGTGAGCAGCGACACCGCCCCGCCGGGCAGCGCGTGCAGCGCGCCGGCGCGCACGGCATGGCCGCCGGACGCGTTCGGCACGCCGCCCCGCGGCTCGATGCCCAGCTCGCGCAGCACCGCCATGCCCGCTCCGCCGCGGTAGAGGGCATGCGGGCCCTGGTTCAGGCAGACACCGTCGCGGACCTGGGTGGCGGCACGCCCGCCCGGGGCGGCGGCCTTCTCGAGTACCGTGACCGGCACGCCGGCACGGGCCGCGGTAGCCGCCGCGGCGAGTCCGGCGAGTCCTCCTCCGACGACGACGATGGGATCGGCTGCGTGCGGCATGGTCGCTCCTTTCTGTCCCCATCACGTCCGAGGGGCCGCAAAGGTTACACCCGCTTTGCACCGCCGTCGCCCAGCCGCTACGAACCGGCCATGGCGACGGCACGAATCGGCGGAATCGACCTCTACTACGAGGAGCACGGCGCGGGAGAGCCGCTGCTGCTCGTCATGGGCTTCGCCACCGACTCGACCGCCTGGCTCTACCAGGTCCCCGAGTTCGCCAAGCACTACCGGACGATCGTGTTCGACAACCGTGGCGTCGGGCGGAGCGCCAAGCCTGCGGGTCCGTACACGATCCACGAGATGGCGGACGACGCCATCGGGCTGCTCGACCACCTCGACGTCCGCCGGGCCCACGTGCTGGGGCTCTCCATGGGCGGCATGATCGCGCAGGAGCTGGCGCTGCGGCACCCCGCGCGCGTGAACAGGCTCGTGCTCGCCGCCACCTTCCCGGAGCCCGACGCGGACATCGAGCGCACCCGCGAGTTCACGCTCGGCCGGATGGGCGGCACGGTGACGGCCGACGGCGCCGTGCAGATCGATATCAAGGCGCTCGACCCGCTGCTGCTCTTCCAGCACCTGCTGCCGCTCGTCTTCAGCCAGGACTTCCTCGCGACCCAGCTGCCGAAGCTGATGCAGCTCTTCGGCGGGGCGCTGCAATACGGCGTCAGCATGGAGGCCATCGTCGGACAGCTGGAAGCGCTCATGGGGCACAAGGCCACCGACCGCCTGCACCGCATCGCGGCGCCGACGCTCGTGCTCACCGGCGACGCCGATCGCCTCATCTCTCCAGCCAACTCGCGCATCCTGGCCGAGCACATCCCCGGGGCCAAGCTTGTCACCATCCCGGGCGGATCGCACGGCTTCAACATCGAGCAGCCCGAGGTCTTCAACCGCACCGTGCTGGAGTTCCTCGGCGAGCGACGCTGACGGGCGCAGGCTCGGCGTCCCGTCGTACGCCCAGGAGATCGCCGCCACGGTCTCGTCCGCCGTGCGGCTACGAGAGCTACACGGGCTCGCCCCGGCGCCGCCCGGCACCTCGATGCGCGCCGCCATCGCGCAGGCGGCGCACGATGGATGGGGACCGAATACGTGCCGAGCGACCTGCCCGGCTTCTGGCGCCAGGATCCGGCGAGCCTGCTGCCGATCGCGATGGGCGCCACCTGGGGACACGTCGTGCCCTTCGTGATTCCGTCCGGCGAGCCCTTCCGCGTGCCGCCGCCGACCGAGCCACTGGGCGTTCGACAAGGACGCGGGCATCGCGCAGGGCGCGCCATCGCGGACTACGTCTTCCTGCACGCGTTTGCGCCGCGCCGCGGGCACTGATCAGCGCGCACCCGGCGCGGGCGGCCGCTCGGCCAGACGCCAGCGCGGCTCGGCCACAAACACGCCCGTGTACGCCCACACGTCGGTCGACGAGAAATCGGGCAGGCGGCGCGATCCCGCGTAGACGACGAGCCCGACGTCGCGCACGACGCCGGCGCCGAGCCCGCTGCGCGCGGGGATCCCGAGGAGCCGGAGCTTCGGCAGCGACACGTCGAAGGGCGAGCCGAGGTGCAGCCGGCGCGCGACCTCCTCGACCGGGCGCCCGCGGCACGGCCCGTCGCAGGCGGTGAGGAGCTCGCCCACGACGTCCGGCATGTCGGTCGTGCCGGCGAGCAGCACGCGCTTGTCGAGCGCGTACCACTGGAGATACTTGGCGAGCGTCGGATTGCCGAGGTAGCCTGGCCCGATGCGGTCGGCGAGCAGCAGGTAGCGGTCCTCGGGCCCGTAGAAGGCCGTGCGCGCGCGCAGATCGCGCACCAGCCCCTTCATGTCGCGATCGGTCTTGATGCGCGCGAAGTACGGGTGCGGGCGTGCCATGAACGAGCGCACGACGGGAAGACGCACGGCGAGCACCAGGGCGAGCGCCACGGCGGCGGCGAGCCACGGTGTCCAGTGCCGGCGGCCCACGAGCGGCGTCAGCTGCAGCACGGCCTCCACCGTGCCGCAGAGGCCGAGCGCCGCCAGCAGCTCGATCGTGGGCAGCAGGAAGAGCAGGTGGCGCGGGTGGAAGTAGTAGCGCTTCCACTGCAGCAGCTCGAGCAGCAGCGGGACGCTCGCCAGCACGGCGACCAGCATGGTGGCGACCACGGGCAGCAGCTCGCGGCGACGGCGCAGGCAGTACCAGGGCGCCACCAGCACGCCCACCGCGTACAGCGCGAGCTGCCGGCGGTCGCCCAGCGTCACGAACTCGAGTGCGTCGCGGGCGATCGACTGCACGCTGAGCAGCCCCGTGCCGGGCCGGATGCCGCGCGCCCCCACGTCGACGCGCGCGTAGTAAAGACCCACCGCCGCGGTGAGCAGCAGCAGCGTCGCGGCCGGCAGCGCCAGGCGGTGCGCCAGGCTGCGCTCGCTGCGCTCGAACAGCACGCGCAGCACGAGCGCCGCATACTGCCAGGGCAGCACGAGCGCGCTCAGCATGCCGGTGAGGAAGAAGGCGACGTTCACCAGGCCGCACGCCACCCAGGCCGTCGCACGCTCGGGCCGGCGCATGACCTGCGTGAAGGCCGCCAGGTTCAGCACGCTCATCAGCATCATCAGCGAGTAGAACCGCGCCTCGGCGGCGTAGAGTACGTGCGGCAGCGAGAGCCCGAGCAGCAGCGCCGCGGCGGCGCCGGCGAGCGCGCCGAACGCCGTTCGCACGTACGCCCAGAACGCGATCAGCCCGACGCAGCTCCAGACGTAGGAGGGAAAGCGGTAGTACGCTTCCAGCAGCTCGAGCGGCGGGCGCCCGACCAGCCAGGTCCAGGCGTGCAGCAGCACGTAGTCCAGCGGCACCGCCCCGGCGTTGCCGGAGCCCGGCGGCACGCCGGTCTGCACGTTGCGGTAGACCTGCCAGAGGTCGGAGGCTCCCGCGAACGACAGCTGCACCATCTCGTCCCACCAGAGGCTCGGCGTGCCGAGGTGCCACCAGCGAAGCGTCCACCCGATGCCCAGGATCGCGAGCACGATGGTGAGCTCGCGCAGACCGACCCGTCGCACGCGCGCTTGAACCATTCTTGCGCCGCACCCGCAAGCCGGCGCGGGGTGCAGAGCGATCGCGCGCCCGTTCGGTTGACCGCACCGCCGCGGGACGTCTACACGTTCGCTCGTGGAGATTCCCCGGTTGTCGGCCGCGGCGTCGGCGGACGACGTGGCGCGGGCGCTCGCGGACGCCGGCTGCGCCGTGGTCGAGCGGCTGGTGGCGCCCGGCCTGCTCGAGCGGATGGTCGGCGAGCTCGCGCCCTACGTCGCGGCGACGCCATACGGCCCGGACGACTTCACGGGGCGCCGCACGCGGCGCACCGGCGCGCTGATCGCCCGCTCGCCGGCGGTTCGCGAGCTGGTGATGCACCCGGTGGTGCTCGGCACGGTCGGATCGGTCCTGCGCCACGCCACCAGCTTCCAGCTCCATCTCACCCAGCTGATCGAGGTCGGACCCGGCGAGCCGGCGCAGCCGGTGCACCGCGACCAGTGGGCCTTCGACTTCTTCCCCTTCCCGGCCGGCTACGAGGTGCAGTGCAACACGCTCTGGGCGGTGGACGACTTCACCGAGCGCAACGGCGCCACGCGGCTCGTGCCCGGGAGCCACCGCGCCGAGGACCGCTTGACGTTCGACGCCGCCGACACGGTGGCGGCCGAGATGCCGGCCGGCTCCGTCCTCTTCTACACCGGCGCGCTCTACCACGGCGCCGGCGCCAACCGCTCGGAGGCGGTGCGGCGCGGCCTCAACATCACCTACAACGTGAGCTGGCTCCGGCAGGAGGAGAACCAGTATCTCGCCGTGCCGCCCGAGGTGGCCCGCACGCTGCCCGAGCCGCTGCTGCGGCTCATGGGCTACGCGCGCGGCGCCTATGCGCTCGGCTACGTGGGCGATCTCCGCGACCCGCTCGACGTGCTCTTCGGGCGCACGACGGGCGACGTCACACTCGGCGACCTCACCGCGGCGCCGCCGCTGCGGACCCGCTGACGCCGCGCTCCGGATCAGTGGAGCGGGGCGCCGCGGGACGGCAGCGCCGCCGCGGTCAGCACCGTCGTGCCCAGCGTGCCGCCGTCCGCCTCGAGCGCCACCTGATGGTCGCCGGGCGCCGCCAGCCGGAGCCCCGTCACGCGCACGGCCCCCTCGACCAGGCCGCGCGCCGGGGGCGTAAGCGCAATCGTGGCGAGCAGCCCGAGCGAGCCGTCGGGCGCCCGGCAGACGAGCCGCATCGCCACCGCGTCGCTCGTCCGCACGCGGAAGTACACGTCCATCCGCGGATGAATCGCCGGAAACTCGGACGCCCAGACGGCGTCGAACACGCCGACCAGCGTCCACTTGCCGGTCTGCGCGTCGCGCGAGGCAGCGTCGCAGAGCAGCAGCGCGTCGAGCGTGGCCACGCCGCGGCTCACGCGGCCGGCCGCACGCGCTGCCCCTCGCGCAGCGGCTGCTCGCCCACGACCACCGTCTCGCCCCCGGACAGCCCCGAGGTCACGCGCACGCGCTCGCCCACGTGGCCGGCCGTCTCGACACGCGTCGCGCGCACGCGCGTGCCGTCGACCACCCAGACGAGCGCCTCGCCGCGCTCGTCGCGGCGCACGGCGGCCGCCGGCACCAGCACCACCGGGGCGGTGTCCCCGGCCTCGGGCTCGGCATAGAAGGTGATCCGGGCGCTCATGTCGGGCAGCAGCCGCTCGTCGGGGTCGAGGATGCGCACCTCCACCTTGAGGGTGCCTTTCTGCCGGTCGACCTGCGGATAGAGCTTCACCACCTCGGCGCGGTAGACGCGGTCGGGCAGCGCGTCGGGCGTGACCGACGCGCGCTGCCCGAGCCGCACGCGACTGAGATCGGCCTCGTTGACGTCGACCTCGGCGCGCATCTCCTCGAGGTTGGCCAGCCGCACCAGGTCGCCGGAGCCGGCGAACCCGCCCGGGACCGCGATCTCGCCCACCTCTTTCAGCTTCGCCAGCACGACGCCGTCGACCGGGGCGCGCAGCTCGGTGTACTCGAGGTTGACGCGCGCCTGCGCCAGGTCCGCCTCGCTCTGGGCCACGGTGGCGCGGGCCACGGCGGCCTTGTTCTGCAGCACGTCGAGCTCCTGCTGGGAGATGACCCCGCTTTGCCGCAGCGCCCGCCCGCGCGCCAGCTCCGCCTCGGCGAGCCGCACGTTGGCGCGCGCCACCTCGAGACGCGCCGCCGCGGCCTGCACCGCGGCCGCGTAGTCGCGCGAATCCAGACGGACGAGCGGATCGCCGCGCCGCACGCTCTGCCCCTCCTCGACGAAGTACCGGTCGATGCGTCCCGGCACACGCACGCCGACCGCGAGGTAGCGGTCGCCGGTCACCACGTAGCCGGAGCCGGACAGCACCGGCAGCGGGCCCGCCGCCGCGGCCCTCTGGCGCTCGGCCGTGGCGGTGGGCACGGTGAGCGGCTGCGCGAACCGCCAGAGCAGGACGGCGAGGGCGACGACCGCCAGCGCGGCGAGCGCCGGCCACCAGCGTCGCGTCCGCCCCGGCCGCGGTGCGACCGCCTCGCGCCCCTCGATGCGCAGGCTCGCCAGGTCGTCGCGGAGCTGCTGCTGATCGCGCACACGGTCGGTCATCACACGCCGCCACCGTGCATCGCGCTCACGCCCGACGCAACGCTTCGATGGGCCGGAGCCGGGCCGCCCGGTACGCCGGCGCGATGCCGCCGGTGACGCCCACCAGCACGGCGAGCGCGGCGGCGATCGCCAGATCGCTCGGGGCGACGTGCAGCGCGATCACGTTGGTCGTGAACGTCCGCGCGCTGAAGCCGACGCCACCGAGCCCGTGGCGAACCGCCGCGGCGAGCGCGACCGAAACGACGGCGCCGAGCGCGAAGCCCGCGACCCCCAGAGCCGCGGCCTCGATCTCGAAGGCGCGCAGGATCGCGCGCCGCGAGAAGCCGAGCGCGCGCAGCGTGCCGATCTCCGCGGTGCGTGCCTGCACCGAGGCGTACATGGTGTTGGCGGCGCCGAAGCCCGCGCCGATGCCGGCCAGCAGCGCGACGCCCGCCACCAGCACGTAGAGCACGTGCGCCGACTCGGCCTGCGACGCGTAGTACTCCACCTCGGGCTTGGCCTCGAGCGCGTAGCGCGGGTCCGCGTCGATCCGCCGGCGGAGCGCCGCCATGTCCCCCGGGCTCGCCGTGCGCACCCGAATCCCGGAGTACGGAAACGGCCGCTTGGCGTCGCGCGCCAGTTCGCGTGCGTCCACCCAGATCTCGCTCTCGAACGACGATCCGCCCGCCTCGAGCACGCCGACCACCCGCCAGCGGCCTCGGCCGAAGCGCAGCTCGCCGCCGATCTCCGCGCCTTCGTAGCGCCCGAGCAGCCCGCGGCCGACCAGCGCCTCGCCCGCGCTCGGGACGAGCATGCGGCCGGCGGCGATGCGCACCTCCGAGTGCACGCGGAACGCCATCGGCTCGATGCCGCGCACGAGCACGTTCTCGCGCCCGCCGCTCGCGCGTCGAATGAACGGCTGCACCACCAGCTCCGGCGAGACGAGGGGCTGGTCGGCGGCGTCGCGGGCGATGCCGTCGAAGAAGCGGATCGCCTGATACGCCTCGAGCGTCACCTGGCTCGAGCCGTCGTTGTCGGAGCCCTTGCGCATGACCACCAGGTTCCGCGGGTCGCCGCTCGAGATGAGCGTGCGGCGGAGGCTGCCGATGAGCCCGAGCAGCAGCGTGCAGGCCACCACCACCAGCGCGATCACCGCCGCCGTCATGAGGCTGCGCGTCGGGCGCGCCAGCACGTTGCGCACGCTGTAGGCGACCGGCAGGTGCCGCACGTCAGAAGACCTCGCGCAGCGCCTCGGCCACGGGGCGGCGCACCACGCCGAGCGCGGGCGCGACGCCGGCAAGCAGCCCGACGGCGACCGAGAGCGCCACGCCCTGCGCCACGACCGCCGGTGTGACCGTGAAATTGCCGAGCGGCCCGAGCGTCTCGTTCCAGCCGGCGAGCGCGCGCAGCGTGCCGGTGAGGCCCCAGGCCATCGCGACGCCCAGCAGGCCGGCGCCCCCGGCCAGGAGCAGCGCCTCGGCGACCAGCGTCCGGAAGATGGCCGCGCGCGAGAAGCCGAGCGCGCGCAGCACGGCAATCTCACCCGCCCGCTCGCGCACGCTCATCGAGGTCGTGTTGGCAGCGATGAACACGATGCACAGCGCGACCAGCGAGGTGATCAGCAGGATGATGCGGACCAGCCCGTCGAGCGAGCCGAAGAAGTTCCCGAAGAAGCTCTTCTCGGTCTCGCTCGCGGTCTCGGCCTCGCTGTTGCGCGACAGGTCGTCGATGTCGCGCATGACGGCGTTCACCCGGTTCGGATCGGCCACCCGCACCCACACCACGTTGGCGTTGCCGAGCCCCGCCCAGCCCCGGGCCTTCAGCGCCTCGTCGAGGTAGTCGCGCCTGAGCCACAGCATCGGCGCCGCGTCGTTGGGGATCTCCCCCACGATGCGCACCTCGAGATCGGCGGGGTATATCGTGCTCTTCAGCGTCACGCGGTCGCCGATCTTCCAGCCGTACTTGCGCAGCGTGCCGCGGCCGACGATGGCCCCGTCGCGGTAGCGCAGGAAGTCGTCGAGTTCTACCGGGTCGATGCGGTAGTCCGGGTAGACCGCCCCGACGTGCTCCGCCTCGACCGCGAAGTTCGGGAAGGTGACGCGGCCCGCTTCCTCGTAGGCGCCCCCGTACCACGACATGGCGACGGCGGCCGCGACGCCGTCGACCTGCCGGATCTTGCGCGTGAACGCGGCCGGCATGGTGTAGACCACACCCGCCTTGTGGTGCACCGAGATGCGCGTGTTGCTGGCGAGCCGGTCGAGCAGGAGGTCCATGCCCGCCGGCATGGTGAGCAGCAGCGAGACCAGCGCGACGGCGAGCGCCACGGCGCCGGCGGTGAGCGCGCTGCGCAGCGGGTTGCGCCACAGGTTGGCGAGCACGAAGCGGGCCCAGCTCACGCGTGCGGCTCCGTGGTCGAGTGGCCGGCGGCGGCGCGCCGGATGGCATCGTCGGCCCGCGAGGCGGCCTCGCCCTCGAGCAGCACGCCCTTGTCGAGGTGGTACGCCACGTCGACGAAGCGCAGCGCGCGCGGGTCGTGGGTCACCATGACGATCGTCTTGCCGAAGTGGTTCGTGAGCTGTCGGAGCAGCCCCAGGATCTCCTCGGCGTTGCGCGCGTCGAGGTCGCCGGTCGGCTCGTCGGCGACGATCAGGTCGGGATCGGTGACGATGGCCCGTGCGATGGCGACCCGCTGCTGCTCGCCGCCGGAGAGCGTGCGCGGGAAGTGATCGGCGCGGTGCGAGAGCCCGACCACGCGCAGCGCCACCATGGCGCGCCGCTGTCGCTCGCGCCGGTCGAGGTGGGTGAGCAGCAGCGGCAGCGCCACGTTGTCGCGGGCGGAGAGCACCGGCATCAGGTTGAAGAACTGGAAGATCAGCCCCACATGACGCGCCCGCCACGCGGCCAGCGCGTCCTCGTCGAGCTCGCCGAGGCGCATGCCGGCGACGATCACCTCGCCGCTGCTCGGCCGGTCGATGCCGGAGAGCAAGTTCAGCAACGTGGATTTGCCGGAGCCCGACGGTCCCATGAGCGCCACGAAGCGGGCCCGGCCGATGGTGAGCGACACGTCTTCCAGCGCGCGCACGTCGTCGGCGCCGCGCACGTAGCGCCGGGACACGTGGCGAATGACGATCAGCGGCTCGGAGACGTCGGCCTCGGATGCCACGCGGCGATCCTAACCGCTGGCCCCGGCCGAGGCGAGTCAACGCGCAGCCGCTCGACGTGCGCGGCGACGCAGCGGCGCCGGGGCTCGGCGCTGCGATCGATCGCGCCGCGGGGTCGTTCGCACGCGGCCATCGGGGCAACGGCAGCGTGGCGGCCCACAGCCGGACCGGCAGCCTCCGCCTCACGAGCGGCCTGCGCGATCGCGGGCTCGCAGCTCGGCCAGCCGGCGCGCGAGCCGCTCGGCAGCCTGCTCGGCACGCACCGCCTCGACGAGCCGGGCGCGCACGGCCGCCACGGGAGGCAGCGTCTCGGACGTGCGCTCGTCGACGCGCACCACATGCCAGCCGTACGGCGAAGCGAGCGGGCCGCTCCAGCGCCCGAGCGGCAACCGGGCCAGCTCGGCGACGAACGCCGGCCCGAAGACGCGGCTCAGCTCCCGCTCCGAGCCCGCCAGCTCGCGGCCGGCGAGAAAGCCGTCGCCCATGCCGGCAGGCGCATCGCGTGCGGG
>DATMAZ010000183.1:0-4313 GCA_035559675.1 Candidatus Limnocylindria bacterium | reverse complement strand
CCGCCGATCCTCGACGGTGTCGAAGGAGACCGGCGGCTGCAGCAGGTGTGCCCGGCCGCGGCCGAAGCCGGGCGCGGCCGCCAGGCCGTGCAGCCGGGCTTGCCCGCGGGCGCGCGCCGGCACCGGCCGCGGCGCACCGATCGTCTCCTCGGCCTGCTTCAACCGCCGCGTGGCGTCCTCGAGCCGCCGGCGGTACTCGCGGCGCTCCTGCTCCTTGCTGCGGACCTCCTCGACCAGCCGGGCGTTGACGATGACGCCTGCCAGCCGGCCCGCGATGGCGTTCAGCAAGCGGGTCTCGTTGGCCGAGAAGCGCCGCCGGCGCAGCGTCTGCACCACGAGCACGCCGAGCGGCTTGCCATGGTCGACCACCGGGATGCCGGCGAAGGAGTGGTAGCGCTCCTCGCCGGTCTCCGGGAAGTACTTGTAGCGGGGGTGCGTCAACGCATCGACGACGAGCACCGGCGCCCCCTTCTCGATCACCATGCCGGTGAGACCCTCGCCGACCGCCATGGAGACCTTGCCGACCGCACTGCGGTCGAGGCCGGTGGTCGCCGAGAGCGTGAGCCGCGCGTTGCGCGGGTCGAGCAGGTAGACGGAGCACACGTCGCTGTCCGTGCGGCGGGCGATCTCCTCGACCACCCGCTGCAGCACCTCGGACAGCTCGCCGCCGCCCGTGGTCGCCTCGGCGACGTGCTCCAGCACGCGCAGCCCGGCGCCCGCGCCGCGCACTGCCGTGCGCACGGGTCGCTTTCCAGGGTCGCGCGAAGAGCCGCTCATCGCCCGGGTGATACTAGCGGGCGATGCCGCCCCCCTCAACGCGCGGCGCGTCGCGGCCCGAGCCGCGATAGAACGCGGCGATGGCGTCGACCACGCAGTCGACGTGGGCGGCGGGAAGCTGCGGGTAGATCGGCAGCGCCAGGACCTCGGCGACCGCACGCTCGGTGTGCGCGAGCGGCACCGGAACGACGGCATGCGCCGCGAGCGCCGGCTGACGGTGCAGCGGTATGGGATAGTACACGTGGGTCCCGATGCCGCGGGCGGCGAGATGCGCGGCGAGCCGATCGCGCCGCTCCGCGCGCACGACGTACTGGTGGAAGACGTGCGCGGCGCCTGCGGGCGCCGGCGCCACGAGCGGACCGCCCCGCTCGCGCGTGAGCCCGGCGGCCTCGAGCGCGGCGGCGTAGCGCGCGGCGATCGCCCGTCGCTGGTCGTTCCAGCGGTCGAGCCACGGGAGCTTGGCGCGGAGCGCGGCCGCCTGCACGGCGTCGAGCCGCGAGCAGAGCCCGATCGACTCGTGCCGATAGGGCGCCGTCATGCCCTGGTGGCGATCGCGGCGCACGCGGCTGGCGATCCCGTCGTCGGCCGTCAGCACCATGCCGCCGTCGCCGATCCCGCCGAGATTCTTGGTCGGGTAGAACGACAGGCAGCCCGCACGGCCGAGCGTCCCGGCCATGCCGTCGGAACCGCGGGCGCCGATCGCCTGCGCCGCGTCCTCGACCACCCAGCTGCCGTGCCGGGCGGCGACGGCGCGGATCTCGGCCATGGGCGCGAGACGCCCGTAAAGATGGACCGGGACGACGCCCGCGACCGGTCCCGGGGCGGCGTCGATCGCTGCCGCCAGCGCCGCCGGGTCGATCGCGAATGTGTGCGGGTCGATGTCGACGAACAGCGGGCGCGCGCCCAGCCGGACGATCGTGCTCGCCGTCGCGAAGAACGTGAACGCGCTCGTCGCCACGAGCTGGCCGGGCCCGACGTCGAGCGCCGCCATGGCGAGCGCCAGGGCGTCGGTCCCCGAGCCGACGCCGATCGCATGCCGCACGCCCGCGTACGCGGCCATCGCCTGCTCGAAGCGCTCGACCACGGGACCGAGCACGCACTGCTGGCTCGTGAGCACCTCGCCGACCGCCTCGCGCAACGCCGCGCCCACCTCCGGCTCTTGCGCCCGCAGATCGAGAAAGGGCACCCGCACGGTCGGCGGCTACCACACGAGCCGCGCGCGTCAAGGCCGGCCCCGTACGTCCTTGCCCGGCGCGGTCCCGCCGGGTACCTTCGATGCAAGCGCGATGGCGCGACATCGAGCCCGACGGGGGGTCCTCGGACGGTTGGTGCGGTGGGGGCTGGCGCTCGGCCTGCTCGGCGGCACTGTAGCCGGGGTCATCCTCTACCTGGAGATCACCAGCGCCCTGCCGCCGGTCGATCAGCTGCTGACCTATCGGCCGCCGGTCGCGACCCGCGTCTTTGCGGACGACGGCACGCCCATCGCCGAGTTCTTCGTCGAGCGCCGCTACCTCGTGCCCCTCGAGCGCATCCCCGTGCGCGTGCGCCAGGCGTTCCTCGCCGCCGAGGACGCCGACTTCTACGAGCATCGCGGGATCGATCCGATCAGCATCGCGCGGGCGCTGTGGACCAACCTCCGCAGCTCGGGCATCCGCCAGGGCGCCAGCACGATCACGCAGCAGGTGGTGAAGACGCTGCTGCTCACGCCGGAGCGGAGCTTCGAGCGCAAGCTGAAGGAGGCCATTCTGGCGCTGCGCCTGGAGACGAAGCTCAGCAAGGACGACATCCTCTACATGTACCTGAACGAGATCTACTTCGGCGCGGGCGCCTACGGCGTGCAGGCGGCGGCCAAGACGTTCTTCGACGTCGACGTCGAGCACCTGACGCTCGCGCAGGCGGCGCTGCTGGCCGGGCTGCCGCAGCGCCCGAGCCAGTACGATCCGCAGCGCCATCTCGACCGCGCGCTCGTCCGCCAGCACTACGTCCTCGAGCGCATGGCGCAGGAGGGCTTCATCACGCCCGTCGAGCTGCGCGACGCGCTGCAGGAGGAGATCCGCATCGCGCCGCGCCGGCCGCAGTCGTACCTCGCGGCGCCGTGGTACGTCGAGCACGTCCGCCGGCTCCTCGAGGAACGCTTCGGCGGCACCTACGCCGCGCAGCTCGGGCTGCGCGTCTACACCGCCGTCAACCTCCCCATGCAGCAGGCGGCGGACGCGGCCGTGCGGCTGGGACTCCAGCAGTTCGACGAGCGCCACGGCTATCGCGGACCGATCACGCGGCTGGCACCCGACGCGATCGACGACTATCTCGCGAGCGAGGCCGCGCGCCCGCACGCCGCGAGCCGCCACGCGGTCGTGACCGGCGTCGACCAGGGCGGCTTGCTGATCCGCACCGCCGACGGCGAGGGCGCGATCGCGGCGAGCGGGCTCGAGTACGGCGGACGCGTCATCCCGCCCAGCCGGTTCGCGCCGGGCGACGTCATCACGGTGGTGCCCGACGGCACCACGCCGAGCGGGCTCCCGCGCTTCGCGCTCTCGCAGGACCCGATCGTGCAGGGCGCGCTGGTGGCCTTCGACCCGTACACCGGCGAGGTGAAGGCGCTCACCGGCGGCTACGAGTTCGGCGCCAGCCACTTCAATCGCGCCGTGCAGGCGAAGCGCCAGCCGGGCTCGGCGTTCAAGCCGCTCCTGTACGCGGCCGCCATGGAGAAGCGCTACACGCCGGCGTCCATCGTGCTCGATGCGCCGATCGAGCTGCCGGCCGGCAACGGCCGGATCTGGCGGCCGCGGAACTACAACGACCGCTACTACGGACCGGTGCCGCTGCGCGAGGCGCTCAGCCGGTCGCTCAACACGGTGTCCGTGCGGCTGGTCGACGAGCTCGGGCCGGACTACGTGCGGCGCTATCTCACGCGCTTCGGCTTCAGCACCGAGTTCCCGCGGAACCTGTCGATCGCGCTCGGCTCCTCGGAGGTGACGCTGCTCGAGCTGACACGCGCCTACGGCGTGTTCGCCACGCTCGGCAAGCGCTTCGATCCGATCTTCATCACGCGGGTCACCGACGACGCCGGCAATCCGCTCGACTTCGCCGACACGCGGCCGCACTTCGAGCGCGTGATGTCCCCGGCGCTGGCATACCTCGTCACCAACCTCATGGAGTCCGTCGTGAAGGAGGGCACGGCGCGCGCCGCGCTGGCGCTTGGCCGGCCGCTCGCCGGCAAGACCGGCACGACCAACGAGTCGCGCGACGCCTGGTTCATCGGCTACAGCCCCGATCTCCTGGCCGGCGCCTGGGTCGGCTACGACTCTCACGAGCCGCTCGGCGGCAAGGAGACGGGCTCGCGCGCCGCGCTGCCGATCTGGATGGCGTTCATGGAGCGCGCGCTCGCCGGCAGGCCGCCCGTCGACTTCCCGGTTCCGCCGGGCGTCACCTACGTGTCCGTCGATCCGGCGAGCGGGCTCCGCGCGGTGCCGGGCGGCGCCGCCGTCCGCGAGGTGTTCATCGCCGGCACCGAGCCGCAGGAGTACGCGCCGCTA
>DATMAZ010000182.1:0-18095 GCA_035559675.1 Candidatus Limnocylindria bacterium | reverse complement strand
CTGGCGGGCTGGAACGCCAACGACGGCGACTTCGCCGCGCACCGCGCGGCCACGCAGCGCGCCGTCCCCTGGACGAGCGTGGTCGACGACTGGCTCGAGCGCTCGCGTCTGTACAAGGTGGCGAAGCAGGCGCTCACCGTGCGCGGCCGCACGCTGGCGCTCGACGGCGTTGAGATCGTGCCCCAGACGACGGCCATGTCGCTCTACGACTTCCGCGCCTACCAGGAGATCGCCGACAAGAACCTGCGCACCATCGCGCGGCTCTGCCGCGCCGCCGGCGTGCCCTGCGCGCTGCTCACGTATCCGCACCAGGAGCTGCCGCCGAACCCGTACACGCGCACGGAGTACTATCATGCGCTCTTCGGCCGCACGCCGCTTGTCGAGAGCGACTACCTCGTGCGCGACCGCCGCCCGGGGGAGATCGCGATCGACGCGGTGATCCGCCGCGTCGGCGAGAGCGAGGGCGTGCCGGTGATCGATCTGCAGCCGGCGTTCGATCGGGGGCCGGCGCAGGCGCTGTTTCTGGAGGACTTCCATCATCCGACGGCCGCCGGCCACGCGCGCATGGCCGAGACCGTCGCGGCGGCGATCGAGCCGCTGCTGGGTGCGCCGCCGGCCCGTTGACGCCGGGCCGCCGCCTCCGTACTGAACGGCGCCATGCCGTCCTTCGACGTGGTCTGCAAGCTCGCCCTGCAGGAGGTCGACAACGCCATCCATCAGACGGAGCGCGAGCTGGCGCAGCGCTTCGACTTCCGCAACGTGAAGACGGAGCTCCGCCGCGATGAGCATGTGCTCCACGTGCAGTCGGCCGACGAGTTCAAGGTACGGGCGGTGGTCGAGATCCTGCGCGAGCGGCTGGCGCGGCGGCAGGTGCCGCTCGCCGCGCTCGAGGCAAAGCCGATCGAGCCCGGGCCAGCCGGCACGGCAAAGCAGCAGATCGTGCTCCAGCAGGGGATCGCCCCCGACAAGGCCCGCGAGATCGTGAAGCTGGTGAAGGACTCGAAGCGCAAGGTGCAGGCCGCGATCCAGGGCGACCAGGTGCGGATCAGCGGCAAGAAGCGCGACGACCTCCAGGCGGTGATCGCGCTGCTGCGCGGGCGCGACCTCGGGATCGCCATGCAGTTCACCAACTTCCGAGACTGACGGGTGCGTGCCGTTGTGCGGCGGCGGGCGGGACGCTATGAGCCGAGCGATGCCGCCGCGCCGTTGCCGCGCCGTCGTGCAGACCGCGCCCCGGAGGCTCGAGCTGCGGGAGCTGCCGGTACCGGAGATCGACGCCGACAGCGGGCTCCTGCGGGTCGAGGCGTGCGGGATCTGCGGCAGCGACGCCGAGCAGTATGCCGGCGTGCTGCCCATCCGCTTTCCGGTCGTGCCCGGCCACGAGCCGGTCGGCATCATCGAAGCGATAGGCGAGCGGGCCGCCAAGCGCTGGGGTGTGGCGCCCGGCGACCGGGTGGTGGTCGAGGTGCTGATCCCGTGCGGGCACTGCGCGGCCTGTCGGGCGGGTCGCTATCCGCAGTGCCGCGGCCGCGGCGGGCTGTTCGGGCACGGCTACGTGCCGCTCACGCGGCCGCCCGGGCTCTGGGGCGCGTACGCCGAGTACATGTATCTCGACCCCTGCTCGATCGTGCACAAGGTGCGCGCTGATCTGCCGGCCAGCACCGTGGCGCTCTTCAACCCCCTCGGTGCCGGGTTTCGCTGGGCGGTCGAGATCCCGCGCACGGCGCCTGGCGACACCGTGCTCGTGCTCGGCCCCGGGCAGCGGGGGCTCGCGAGCGTGGTGGCTGCCCGCGCCGCCGGCGCGGATACCGTGATCGTCACCGGCACGACCCGCGACGCCGTCAAGCTGGCGCTCGCGCACGAGCTCGGCGCCGACCACACGATCGACGTCGAGCAGGAGGACGTGCGGGCGCGCGTCCGGGAGCTCACCGGCGGCCGCGGCGCGGACGTGGTGGTCGAGGTGGCCGCCGCCGCCACCGCCCCGGTGGCCGAGGCTTTGCACCTCGCCGCACCAGGCGGCCGCGTCGTGCTGGCGGGCGTGAAGGGCTTCAAAGCCGTTCCCGACTTCCTGTCGGATCTGATCGTGGTGAAGGAGCTCAGGGTGTACGGCGCCTTCGGCGTCACCAGCCCGTCGTATCGCGCCGCCATCCGGCTGATCGAGGCAGGCCGCGTCCCTGTCGCGCGCATGCACACGCACGACTTCCCGCTCGAGGAGGCGGAGCGTGCAATTCGCACGCTGGCGGGCGAGGAGCCGGGCGTGGCGAGCATCCACTCGTGTCTGCTGCCGGGACGGTGAGCATGGTGAAGCGAGCCGCGCGCGCCGGCTGCTCGCTCCTCTTCTGGGGCTTCATCGCGGTGAGCTCGCTCGTGCTCTTCCCGGTGGCGCTCCTGCTGTGGCTCGTCACGGCGCCCTTCGACCGCCGCCTCGTCTGGCAGCATCGCTTCACGAGCTGGTGGGCGTCGCTCTACACCCGGCTGAACCCGCTCTGGCGGGTCACCGTGGAGGGCGCCGAGCGCATCGACCCGGCTGCCACCTACGTCATGATCTCGAACCACCAGTCGTTCGTCGACATCCTGGTGCTGTTCCGGCTGCGCGCGCACTACAAGTGGGTCTCGAAGGCGGAGATGTTCCGCATCCCGTGCATCGGCTGGAACATGCGGCTCAACCGCTACGTCGAGCTGCTGCGCGGCGACGCCGCGAGCATCGCGCGCATGATGGCCGCCTGCGAGGCGCATCTCGCCGCGGGCAGCTCCGTGCTGCTCTTTCCGGAGGGGACGCGCTCGCTCGACGGCCGGCTGAAGCCCTTCAAGCACGGCGCCTTCACGCTCGCCCGGCGAGCCGGCGTGCCGATCCTGCCGATCGTGATTGAGGGCACGGCGCACGCGCTGCCGAAGCATGGCTTCGTGCTCCGCGGGCGCCACGCGATCCGCGTGCGCATCCTCGACCCCGTGCCGGCCAGCGCGCTGGCGGACCGCCCCGTGGAGGCCGTGGTGGAGGAGTTCGAAGCACTCTACGCGCGAGTGCTCGGCGAGGAGCCGCCGCGCGCGCGGCTCACGGCCGCAGCGGCAGCACCGCAACCGGCTCGAACGCCGGCGGCAGCGCGATCCGCACCCCCCGCGGGGTGAGGTGCCGGGCGAGCCGCTCCATGGTGAGCCCCGCGTCGTCGAGGAGACGCGGCATCGGGACCAGCGGCTCGCCGAGCGGGCGCGTGAAGTCGTCCCAGTGGATCGGCACGACCAGCCGCGCGCCGACGGCGTCGACGACCTCGCGGAGATAGCGCTCGGTGTAGGCGTCGTCCTTGGTGCCGAGCGCGCCGACGCCCAGGAAGACGACCTCGGCGCGCCGTCCGGCGAGCGCGCCCTCCTTCCAGCCGGCGCTGCCCTGCACGAGCAGGGTGCCCAGCGGATGGGCAACCAGGATCGAGTAGCTGCCGCCCTCCCGATACGCCGTGGCCCGCGCGGGCGGCACGAGCGGTTCGGTGATGGCGCCCATCGCCATCCCGTGCGGGAAGTGCCGCGACTCGAGCAGCGTCACCTCGAAGACGCCGAAGGGCATGGGCGCACCCGGTGTGACGATGCGGATGCGCTCCTCGGGAAAGCGCACGCCGCGTGCCACGTTGGCGGTGGATTCGGAGCCGACGAGCAGCGCGCCCAGGCGTTCCGCCACCAGCGGCGCGTCCATGGCGTGGTCGTAGTGCGAGTGCACCGTCAGCACCGCCGCAGCGCGCCGGAGCCCCGCGCGCTCGAGCGCCCAGTCGATGGTGGCGGGGTCCGGGGCGATGCGTCCGGCGATGGTGCGCAGTAGCCCGGGCCGGGAGACGAAGCCGTCGGTCACCAGCGTCGTCGTGCCGTCGCTGATCGCGAGCGAGCTCACGCCGAGAAAGCGCACCGTCACCGCGGGCGCGCCGGTTGCGCCCGCCGCCAGCACCGGCACCGCCCCGAGCGACGGCCGGTCGTGGAGCCGCCAGCCGAAATAGCCCGCGCCGACGAGCAGCACGATCCCGAGGACGGCGAGCGCGCGGCGCATCGGTCCCCACATGGCCCGCGCCACGGCTCGCGGTCAACGACGTCCGGTTGCACGGGCGCCGCCCGGCGCTCTAGGTACGCCGGCATGAGCAGCCCCGACGAGCTCACGCGGCGGTACGAGGAGGGCGGCTACGTTCGCGCGCTCGGCGTGCGGGTGGCGGCGGTGAGCGAGGAGGTGGTGCGCCTCGAGCTGCCGTTCGCGGAGGGCAACTCGAATCCCGGCGGCGCGCTCCACGGCGGCGTGGCGGCCTCGCTCGTGTTGATCGGCGCCGCGGCGGCCGCCGAGGCCTCGGGCGCCGAGACGCCGGAGCGCTCCACGGTCGACGTGTCGGTTGCCTATCTGGCCGCGGCCATCGAGGAGGCCGTCACGGCCGAAGCGCGCGTGCTCCGGCGCGGCAAGGAGCTCACCTTCGTGGAGGTGGACGTGCGCACGGGGGCCGGCAAGCCGATCGCCCGCGGTCTCGCGGCGCGCCGGCTCGCCGGCGATACCCCGGCCGACCGGCTGCTCGTGGCCCGGGACGCCGCCCGCGTCCCCGACGACGCGGCGCGGCCGGGGTTCACGAAGATCTTCACGGCGGCGCCGTTCATGCGGCGGCTCGGTCTCGAGGTGGTCCACGTGGCGCAGGGCACGGCCGTCGTGCGGCTCCCCTGGACGCCCGCCAACGCCGACCACGACGGCACGCTGCACGAGGGTGCGCTCGCGGCGCTGGCCGACACCGCCGGCGCCATGGCGTCGTGGTCGCTGGTGCCGCTCGACCCCCGCAACAAGGCGTCCACGCCGGCCGTGCACGCCACCTTCCACGGACCGGTGCGCGGCGAGGCCGTGATCGCGCGCGCCCGCACCGTGGCGCGGCGCGACGAGATCTTCACCAACGCGGTGACCGTGGTGGGCGAGTCGAGCGGCGTCGTCGTGGCGAGCGCGACCGTCACCTACCGCATCGTCGTGCCCCGCGGGTGAGCGATGGGCGGCCTCGACGATCGCACGCCGGTGCTGGTGGGCGCTGGGCAGGTGACGCTGCGCGAGCCGGAGCCCGGCGTCGACGCGGTCGAGCTCATGGTGCGGGCGAGCCGGGCCGCCGCCGCCGATGCCGGGGCCGGCGAGCGGCTGCTGGCCACGATCGACACCATCGCCGTGCCGAACGTGCTCTGCTGGCCCTACGTCAACCCGGCGCGGCTGGTCGCCGAGCGCCTCGGTGTGGCGGCGCGCCGCGAGATCTACACCACGATCGGCGGCAATACGCCGCAGATGCTGGTCGACGTGCTGGCGACGCGCATCGCGCGCGGCGAGGTCGGTACGGCGCTCATCACCGGCGCGGAAGCGATCCGCAGCGTGCGGCGCGCGATCGCGAGCGGCGCGGCGCTCGACTGGCCGCGTGGCGATGGCGCGCCCGAGCGGCTCGGCGACGACCGCGACGGCAGCAGCGATCTCGAGCGCGCCCACGGGCTCGCCATGCCGGTCGAGATCTATCCGCTGTTCGAGAACGCCTACCGCGCGGTCCGAGGCTGGACCATCGCCGAGCACCGCGATCGCCTCGGCCGGCTCTGCTCCCGTCTCGCCGTCACGGCCGCCGGCCATCCGCACGCCTGGACGCGCCGCGCGCTTGCGCCGGACGAGATCGTCACGCCGTCGCCGGACAACCGTATGGTGGCGTTTCCGTATCCCAAGCGCATGACGGCGAACATCGACGTCGATCAGGGAGCGGCGGTGGTGATGACCTCGGCGGCGACTGCGCGTGCGCTCGGCATCCCGGCGGCGCGCTGGGTCCACCTGCACGGCGCCGCCGAGGCGCACGACGTCTGGCTGGTGAGCGAGCGCGCGGAGCTGGCGCGCTCGCCCGCGATTGCAGCCTGCACCCGCGCCGCGCTTGCGATGGCGGGCCTCGAGGCGTCGCGGCTGGCGCGCTTCGATCTGTACAGCTGCTTTCCCTGCGCGGTCGAGATCGCGGCGCACGAGCTCGGGCTCGCGGACGACGACCCGCGTCCGCTGTCGGTCACCGGCGGGCTCCCGTACTTCGGCGGCCCGGGCAACGACTACGCGCTGCACGGCATCGCGACCATGATGGATGCGTTGCGCGCCGATCCCGGCAGCTACGGCCTGGTGACCGCGCTCGGCTGGTACATGACGAAGCACGCCGCCGGCGTGTACGGCACCGCGCCGCCGGCCGCGCCGTGGACGGGTCCCGCGACCGACGCCGTGCAGCACGAGGTGGACCGCGTGCGCGGCGTGCCGGTGGTGCGCGAGCCCGACGGCGCGGGCACGGTGGAGTCTTACACGATCGCCTACGGACGCGACGGGGCCTGCGAGCGGGGCACCGTGCTCGGCCGCTTGGACGACGGGCGCCGTTTTCTCGCGCGGCTGCCGGCCGATCGCACCTTGCTGGAGGCGCTCACGCGCAGCGAGGGTGTGGGACTGCGCGGGCGGGTCGCGAGCGAGAACGGTCTCGCGCGCTTCGAGCCGGCGTGAGACTCCATCGCATGGCGCTTGGCAGGCGCCACCTTGCGTCCCGGGCACCCACCGTCTAGCGTTGCAGCCGGTGAACGCGTCCGTCCGGCTTCTCGAGCAGGTGCTGCCCTCGGTGGTGCATGTGCGCGCCCGCATCCCGGAGCGGCATCCATCGGCGCGCATCCTCGGCATCGAGCGCATGGGGTCGGGCATCGCGATCGACCGCAAGGGGCTCATCCTCACGGTCAACTACGTGTTGATCGGCGCGCGCGAGCTGGTGGTGACGCTGCTCGACTCGCGCGAGTACCCGGCGACGGTCGTCCGGCACGACTTCCACAGCGGGCTCGGGCTGCTCCGCATCGACGCCGACGATCTCCCCGTGCTGCCGCTGGAGTCCTCACGGGATCTGGCGATCGGCGAGGAGATCTTTCTCGTGGCGAGCGTCGGCGACGGGCAGTCGCGAGTGGCGGACGGCAACGTCACCTATCTCGGCCCATTCGACGCCAACTGGGAGTACCTGCTCGAGCGCGCCATCGTCACCTCGGCGATGAACCCGGGGCTCGGCGGCGGGCCCATGCTCGACATGCAGGGCCGCGTGCGCGGCGTGCTGTCGCTCAACCTGAACGAAATCGGGAAGTTCTCGCTGGGCGTGCCGGTGGAGGCCTTTCTCGACCAGCGCGCGGCCTTCCTGGCCGACGGGCCGCCGGGCATGGGGCAGCGGCCCTGGCTCGGCATCTTCTGCTACGCGATGGAGGGTCACGTGGTGGTGGCGGGGCTCTTGCCGGACGGTCCGGGCGAGAAGGCCGGGCTCCGTCCGGGCGACGTGGTGGCGAGCGTCGACGGCGAGAAGATCGTCGATCGCGGGCAGCTCTACCGGCTGCTCTGGCAGCGTGCGCCGGGATCGGCGGTGAACCTCGGCATTCTCCGCGGCAACCGGCGGCTCACGGTGCCGGTGCATGCGGGTGACGTCGTGCAGTTCTTCGCGTAGCGCGCCGCGATGATCGTCCCGCGCCGGCGCTACGACGAGCTCGCGAGCGGCTTTCGGTGGGAGATCCCGGGCGAGTTCAACTTCGGCTCGCTGGTCGACGCCTGGGCCACCGATCGGAGCCGCGCCGCGCTCTATTGGGAAGACGAGACGGGGCGGCGCGCCCGGCTCACCTTCTGGGACGTGAAGGAAGCGTCGAACCGGGTGCGCAATGCGCTCGCCGGCCTCGGCCTCCAGCGCGGCGAGCCGGTGCTGGTGATGCTGCCGCGCATTCCCGCCTGGCACGTGGCGATGGTGGGCGCGCTCAAGCTCGGCGCGCTGGTGATCCCGTGCACCGCGACGCTGCGGGCCAAGGACCTGGCGTACCGCGTGCGGCACAGCGGCGCGCGAGCGGTGCTCACGACGATCGAGCAGGTGCCGGCGGTCGAGGCGGCCGTTGCCACCGGGCTCGAGCTGCCGATCCGCATCGCCATCGGCGGCGCGCCGGCCGGCTGGCACGACTTCGACCGGCTGCTCGCCGCCGCCTCGCCGGTGGCGACCCCGGCGCGAACCGCCGCCACCGAGCCGGCGCTGTGCTACTACACGTCGGGCACCACGCGCGAGCCGAAGGCCGTGCTCCATGCGCACGCCTACACCTTCGCCCACCGCTACACCGGCGAGTACTGGCTCGACCTGCAGCGCACCGATCTCCACTGGACCACCGCCGACACGGGGTGGGCCAAGGCGGCCTACGGCGTGCTGTTCGGCCCGTGGATGCAGGGCAGCCCGATCTTCTTGTACGACGGCCGCTTCGACCCGGAGCGCTATCTCGACCTGCTCGAGCGCAACGAGATCTCGGTCTTCTGCGCCTCGCCGACCGAGTACCGGCTGCTGGTGAAGCAGCCGCTCGCGCGCCGGCGGCTGCCGCGGCTGCGGCACTGCGTCGGCGCGGGTGAGCCGCTCAATCCGGAGGTCATTCATACCTGGCACGGCGCCTTCGGCATCATGATCCACGACGGCTACGGGCAGACCGAGAGCGCGCTCTTGGCGGCGAACCTCCCAGGGCTGCCCATCCGCGCGGGATCGATGGGCAAGCCGTTTCCCGGCCACGAGGTGCGCGTGATCGACGCCGACGGCGCGGAATGTCCGCCCGACGTGGTCGGCGACCTCGCGCTGCGCGGCACCACGCCGGCGCTCTTCCTCGAGTACTGGAAGGACCCGGACGCCACGGCGGCGTGCCGGCGCGGCGAGTGGTACGTCACGGGCGATCGGGCCACGCGCGATCAGGACGGCTACCTCTGGTTCGTCGGCCGCGCGGACGACGTCATCATCTCGGCCGGCTATCGCATCGGGCCCTTCGAGGTGGAGAGCGCGCTGCTCGAGCACCCGGCCGTGCTGGAGTCGGCGGTGGTGGCGAGCCCCGACGCCGACCGGGGTGCGGTGGTGAAGGCGTTCGTGGTGCTCCGCGAGGGGCACGCGCCGAGCGAGGTGCTCGTCCACGAGCTGCAGGAGCACGTGAAGCGGACCACCGCGCCCTACAAGTATCCGCGCCGCATCGAGTTCGTCGACGCGTTGCCGAAGACGGTGAGCGGCAAGATCCGCCGCGTCGAGCTGCGCGAGCGCGAGTGGGCCGGGCGCTGAGCGGGCGCTAGGGCAGCAGCGGCGTGTAGCAGTCCGAGTCCTCGGGGCAGTAGTACGAGCCGAGCAGCACGAACATCTCGTCGTCGGTCGTGACCCCGCCGCGCAGCGGGCAGGCGTCGCAGAGGCCCCCCGGACACTGCGTGTGGTCGCCGTTGCACGGCTGCCCCTTGTTCGGACCGTCCGTGCACACGAGCTCCGCCGCCGTGCAGCCGTTCGACCCCTCGGTGCGGGTCGAGAGCCGTTTCACGTCGCGCGGGTCGCTCTTGCCGTTGTCGTAGATGGCGCAGAACTTCACGCGCCGCTCGGCGGGATCGTCGCTGGTGAGCGCCAGCGGCGGATCGAACAGCACCTGATCGGGATCGGCGTAGTCCGTCGTCACCAGCACCGGATCGCGGGCCTCCGGCAGGCACGTGCCGCCCGCCGCGGACGAGCACTCCTCGGCGATCGGCGGGGTCCAGGCGCGGAAGAGCCGCCCGCGCTTGTGGGTGTGCGAGAAGAGCTCGAAGAGACGCGTCCCCTTGGCGAAGGTGCGCGTGCGGCAGTACTCGCGCTCCTCGAACGGGGGCACCCGCATGACGAAGATGTCGTTGCCGTCGAAGATGTCCACGATCGCGTATTTCCGGTGCGCCGGATCCGGGAAGTAGAGATTGATCCACTGCTCGTTCGTGGTGGGCGTGGCGGTCACGTTGAAGGCGTGCGAGTTTACCACCAGGATGCCGCGCAGCGGCCGCACGTTCGCCACGTCGAGCGGATAGCCGATGCCGAAGACCGGCTCGGTGGCGATCAGCAGGCTCGGGGCGTTGGCGCTGTCGGCTTCCAGACCGACCGCCCCGACGCTGAGATCCGGCGGGCCGTAGTTGACGCAGGCCACGCCCGGCGTCACGGCGCCGGCGCAGGCGCTGCGTTCCCCGCAGGCGCCGCCGAGCGGCGGGGGCACGTCCAGCGCGCTCGGATCGCACGGCTCGCCGTCGTGGGGCCCGCCGTGGCAGGTGAACGTCCCCCAGCCAGGGTGCGAGAGATCGTAGGCGCCCCGATAGGTGCGCAGGATGCTGTGGTGTGAGTTGGGGTCCTGCGTGAGCTCGACGCGGCCGAAGGCGAAGCATTCGACCTCGGGGCCTCCCCAGGCGTCGGGGCACGGGAAGCGATGCTCCGCCGGCACCGTGCCCGAGACGTCGTAAGGGACCGCGAAGCAGACCTCGTCCTCGCCATTGGCCGGCACCGTCCACGGCGGCGAGTAGAGCTGCACGCCCTCTTCGGGCGCCGGCGGGTCCGGCGGCGTGATCTTGTGCGGGTCGGGCGGCGGGAGACACGAGGCGAGCAGCTCGGTGGTCCCGGCCACCACGCCGGCTGCAGGCGCGCCATTGTAGATCCAGCGCTCGATCGCCTTCAGCTCGTTCGTGCTGAGCGGCGGCTGGTCGCCGAACGGCATGGGGCTGTTCGGAATGTCGATGCCGCCGAGCGTGCGAGCGGCGAGCTTGCGCCAGAGCAGGCTCGCTTCGCTGTCGCCGGGCTTCACCCGCAGCATCGCGGGGTCGGCGGCCGACGGCACGCCGACCAGCTCCGACCACGCCGCCTCCGCTCTGAGGTCGAGGTCGCCCTCGCCGGGTGCTGCGCCGTGGCAGAGCACCGAGGTGCAGCCGTGGCGCTCGAACACGACCGTCTGGATGGCCTCCCAGGTGGACGCGAAGTCGTCGATGCACGGACACGCCGGGGGCGGCTCCTTTGCCTTGCCGCGGGCGCGCTGCTTGCCGTTGCGGACGCGGCCGGCGGGGATCTCCGCGCACCAGCGCTTGCCGCCGAGCGTGAGGATCACCGCGAGCCGCGTCTGTGGGGCGTCGAGCCGAAACGCCCAGTGCTTGCGCCCGCCGCGAATCAGCACGCGGCCGCCCTGGCGGCCGCTCCGCAGCACGACACGCTCGATGCCGCCCGCCGAGCCCGTGGGATCGTCGTAGCGCAGCACCGCGCCGCCCTTCGCCGTGCTCCAGCGCTCGGCGGGCAGCTCGATCAGCCCGCTGTCGCCCTCGCCCGGCCCGCCCGCGATGCGCAGCGTCGCGTCACCCGGCGCCGGGGTCCCGATCGGCCCGCGCCATCGGGCCTTCACCTGGATCTTGGCTTTCGCTCCGGCAACCACGCGCACCTCGCTCGGCGCCAGCAGCAGGTCGTCGGTGGCGGCCTCGGCCACCGTGCCGGAGATCAGGATCGCGAACAGGAGGACGGCGCGCATCGCCGGACTATAGGGGCCGGCGGGGCAGGATGCCAGGCACGCGGCCACCGTCGGGGGACGCGAGCGTGGCGGCGTAGCGCGCACGCGAGGCGGATGGCCGCCTCGGGAGATGGAACGGATCATGCTTGCAGCGGCTCGGCGTCGCGCGCGCACCGGATACGCTGCGACTCGCTGCGACGGAGTGCCGCCGCAAACGCCGCGAAGGCAAGATTCACACTTGACTGATCCGACACCCGTAAGTACGTTCCCCCCGCGGATCGCACGCCCCGACCGCGCCGGGGACGTCATGGCCAGATCGTCCCTCGAGGTGCCCGATCCGTCATTTCCGCACGTGCAGCCCACACTTACGACCCGTCGACGGAGCCGCAACGAGATGACCTTCGTCGACCCGTACCGGCCTGGCCGCCTCTCGGAAAGATTCCCATGGCAGTGAAGCGTCCGTCCGCCAAACACCTGGACCCCAAGCGCCCCATCGGGGACGACGACGGGCGTCCGGTACCCGCGGCCGCTCGTGCCGCGCGCACGCCGGACGACGAGGAGCCCGCCGGCGGCGAGGATCTCGATCAGGTGGTCTCGATCCTCGGCGACATGGACATCGAGGTCGAGGGCGTCGAAGAAGCCGCGCTCGCCGAGGACGCCGAGCCGAAGGCGCCCGAGCCTGCCGAGTGGGTCGAGGAGCGCCCCGAGCGCGAAGAGGTCGAGCGTGCGCCCGGCGAGACCGCCGACCCGGTTCGCATGTACCTCCAGGAGATGGGCGGCGTGCCGCTGCTCACCCGCGAGGAGGAGGTCGCGATCGCCAAAGAGATCGAGAGCGGCGAGCGCGAGGTTCGCAGCGCCGTGTTCTCGCTCGACGCGGCCGCCGATTACGTGATCAACCTGGGCGAGCGGCTCCGCAACGGCGAGATCGACGCCCGGCACGTCTTCGGCGACGACGACGCCAGCAGCGAGACCCAGACGCAGGCCGACGACACCGAGGCGCCGCGCGAGGACAAGCGGGCGGAAGCGTTCTTGAAGCAGGTGAGCAAGCTCAAGCGCCTCACCACCGAGCGCCGCAAGCTCGCCGCCGAGGCGGGCCGGGCGAAGACGTCCAAGATTCGCAAGGCGCGCATCGCGAAGCGGCTCGAGCTGATCACCGCCGCCGCGCGCGACTGTCTCATGGAGACCAACCTCGGCGCGCGTCACATCACCAACATCGTCGACCGCTTGAAGGATGCGCAGCAGAAGCTGGACACCGCACAGCGCGAGATCCAGCGCTACGAGTCCCGCTTCGGGCAGCCGAAGAAGGTGATCCTGCAGCACGCGCCGCGGCTGCGCGAGACGCGCGACGCGAAGATGGCGCGCAGCATGTTCCGCGCCTCGCCCGAGATGGTGATCGAGGCCGCGAGCAAGATCCGCGAGCACGACCGCGTGAAGAAGGAAGTGCTCGACGGCGTCGGCATGGACGAGCAGACGCTCCGCAACGTGCTCGTCACCATCCGGCGCGGCGAAGTGAAGGCGCAGGAGGGCAAGCGCCGGCTGATCGAGGCCAATCTCCGGCTGGTCGTGTCCATCGCCAAGCGCTACACCAACCGCGGCCTCGGCTTCCTCGACCTGATCCAGGAAGGCAACATCGGCCTCATGCGCGCGGTCGAGAAGTTCGAGTACCAGCGCGGCTACAAGTTCTCGACCTATGCGACGTGGTGGATCCGGCAGTCGGTGTCGCGCGCGATCGCCGATCAAGCGCGCACCATCCGCATCCCCGTCCACATGATCGAGACCATCAACAAGGTCATTCGCACGTCGCGCTACCTCGTCCAGCAGTACGGGCGCGAGCCCTCGGCCGAAGAGATCGCCGAGCAGATGGAGATGCCGCCGGACAAGGTCCGCAAGGTGCTGAAGATCGTGAAGGAGCCGGTGTCGCTCGAGACCCCGATCGGCGACGACGAGGAGAGCTCGCTCGGCGACTTCGTCGAAGACCGCCAGACGCTCTCGCCCGCTGAGGCCGCCATGGCGCTCTCGCTCGAGGAGCAGACGCGCAAGGTGCTGGCCACGCTCACGCCGCGCGAGGAGCAGATCCTGCGGCTGCGCTTCGGCATCGGCGAGAAGTCGGACTACACGCTCGAGGAAGTGGGCCAGCGCTTCGCGGTCACCCGCGAGCGCATCCGGCAGATCGAGGCGAAGGCGTTGCGCAAGCTGCGCAGCCCGAACCGCTCGCGCGTCCTCGAGTCGTTCATCGGCCGCCAGTGAGCGAGCCGGCGTCCGTGCCGCTGCCGTCGAGCACGGTCGTCCTGCTCGACGACGACGTGCGCGGCGACGGGCCCTTTCGCCTGCTCATGGTGAAGCGCCACGGCCGCGTCACCTTTCCGGGCGTCCATGCGTTTCCGGGCGGCGTGGTGGACGCGAGCGACGCCGCGGCTCCCGGCGCGGCGCTGCCCGCCGACCAGCGCTGGGCCGGCGCTCCCGCCGGCGACGACCCGTCGACGGCGCTGCCGTTCTGGGTGGCGGCGGTGCGCGAGCTGTTCGAGGAAGTCGGGCTGCTGCTGGCGCTCCGCGACGGCCGGCTGATCGACGGACCGCTCGGCACCGACGTGCTGGCGCTCCGCGACCGGCTCCATGCGGGCGAAGGGCTGGCGCAGGCGCTGGCGCGCATCGGCGCGGTGCCGGCCACGCACGTGCTCTACGGCTTCGCCCGCTGGATCACCCCCAGTGCCAACCCGCGACGGTTCGACACGCGCTTTCTCATCGGCCGCGCGCCGGCGGGGCAAAAGCCGTGCCCCGACGGCACCGAGACGGAGAGCTGCGTCTGGTACACGCCCGAGCAGGCGCTGGCGGCCTACTTCGCGGGCGACATCGAGCTGATCCCGCCCACCGTGCGCACGCTCGACGATCTCGCCCGCTTCGACTCGATCGACGCGGTGCTCGACCACGCGCGCCGCCGCGCCGTGGTGCCGGCGTGCCCCGAGATCGAGACGGCCGGCGGCCGGATTACCATGCGCTATCCGGGCGCCGCCGACGACCCGGTGCTGCCGGACCGCCTGCTCGTGCTCGAGCACGGTCGCTGGCGGCCGCTCAGCGGCTGACCTGCGTTTGGGCGCCCGCCACCAGCGGCACCCGCGCGCGCGGGAGCTGACGGCGCTCAGCTGCCGCGCGGCAGGCCGAGCACCTGCATGGCGATGATGCCGCGCATGATCTCCGACGTCCCGGAGGCGATGCTCGCCGCCGGCGACGCCAGATAGCTGCGCTGGAAGAGCTGATCGGCACGGCCGGCGGACACGCCGGGCACCGGCACGTCGTAGAGCAGCCCCTCGGCGCCCATGAGCTCCATCGCGAGCGCGGGGATGGCCTGCGTCAGCTGGCTCCAGTGCAGCTTGATTATCGCCGACTCGGGGCCGGGCGCGCCGAACCGCACCAGCTTGTCGAGCGTCCGCTGGCAGGTGAGCCGGAAGGTCTCGGTGCCGGTGTAGAGCTTCGCGATCCGTTGCCGCCGCACGCGATCGACACCGGCGCCCCGCTCGCGCGCCAGCTCGAGCAGCCGATCGCGCGCCTCCTTGAGGCCGATCTGCATGTTGATGACGTAGAGGATCCCGCGCTCGTTCTGCAGCGCGGCCGTCGCCACGCGCCAGCCGCCGTGCAGCTCGCCCAGCAGGTTCTCGCGCGGCACCCGCACGCCGTCGAAGAACACCTCGTTGAACTCGGCGTCGCCGCTCATCTGCCGAAGCGGCCGGACCGTGATGCCCGGGCTCCGCATGTCGACCAGCAGGCACGAGATGCCCTGCGCGCGTCGGGTGTCGGGATCGGTGCGGCACAGCACCATGCACCAGTCCGCGTGGTGGGCGAGCGAGGTCCACACCTTTTGGCCGGTGAGCACGAAGTGGTCGCCGTCGAGCGTGGCTCGCGTGCGCAGCGAGGCGAGATCCGAGCCGGCGCCGGGCTCGGAGAAGCCGAAGCACCAGATGTCGTCGGCCGACAGCAGGCGCGGCAAAAAGCGGCGCTTCTGCTCCTCGGTGCCGAACGCGAGCAGCGGCGGCCCGGCGATGCCGATGCCGAGTGCGCCGATCAGCTGCGGCGCCCGGGCCCGCGCCATCTCCTCGACGTAGGCGATCTGCTCGGGGATGCCGGCGCCGCGCCCGCCATACTCGACGGGCCAGTGCACCGCGACCCAGCGAGCCTCCGCGAGCGTGCGCTGCCAGCGCCGGAGCGCCGCCACCCGCTCGTCTTCCGAGAGCCGCATCGCGCGCTCGGGCGCGAGCTCGGCCGGTACGCGGGTGGACAGCCACTCCCGGAGCTCGCGGCGGAAGGCGTCGACCGGCGCGTCGGGCATGCTCGGGGTAGCTAGCAGGAGGCGCTCGGCACGTCCATTTGCCGCGACTCTTCTCGCTCGCTACCTACGGCCCCCGTGGCCGACGTCCCGACGCTACTCAGCACGACCGAGGAGCTGGAAGCCTTCGCCACGAAGGCCCGGGCCGCCGGCCGGCTGGCGATCGACACCGAGTTCGTCTGGGAGCGCACCTATCGGCCCGTGCTCGGCGTGGTCCAGGTGGCGACCGACGACGTCGCGCTGGTGCTCGACGCCAAGGCACTACCGTCGCTGGCGCCGCTGTTCCCGCTGCTGCGCGACCCCGACGTGCCGGTCGTGCTGCACGGCGGCGGCCAGGACCTCGAGATCTTCGCCGAACTCATGGGCGAGCCGGTGCGCGGCGTGTTCGACACCCAGGTGGCGGCGGCCTTTCTCGGCTACGGCTTGCAGATCGGCCTCTCGGCGCTGCTCGAGCGCCTGCTGAAGGTGCGCATCGCCAAGGATCAGACGTACACCGACTGGACCAAGCGGCCGCTCAAGCCCGAGCAGCTGATCTACGCCCGCCAGGACGTGGAGTACCTGCTCCCCGTCTTCGACCGGCTTCGCGCCGCGCTCGAGCAGCGCGGCCGCTGGGAGTGGGTGCGGGAGGAGCAGCGCCGCCTCGAGGATCCCGAGCGCTGGGCACCGGTGCCGGACGAGAAACGGTACGCCTGGGTGAAGGGCTGGCAGCGCTACAGCGGCCGCGAGCTCGCCGTGCTGCGCGCGCTGGCCGCCTGGCGGGAGCGGACCGCGCGGCGGGTGAACGTGCGGCCGAACTTCATCACCGGGGACATCGTGCTGCTCACGCTCGCCGGCCGTCCCGTGGAAACCATCGAGGAGCTGCGGCAGGTACGAGGCCTCTCGCCGGGCGCGGTGGACCGCTACGGCCGCGCCATGCTGGAGGCCCTGCGCGAGGGGCTCGCGTGCCCGCGCGAGCAGTGGCCGAAGGCGCCCGAGCGCGTCCGCCGCGAGGCCGCGCCGAGCGGACTGATCGCGCTGCTGCGCGCCTCGGTGCAGGCGGTGGCGGAGGAAGCGGAGATCGCGCCGGAGGTGATCGCCAGCGGGCGGGATCTGGAAGCGCTGGTGGCCGCCGCCACCAGCCGGCGCAAGACCGAGGCCGAGCACCTGCCGCTCGTGCAGGGCTGGCGGGGCGAGCTGGTCGGCAAGCGGCTGCTCGGGCTGGCGCGCGGCGAGCTGGCGGTCCGCTACGACCCGCGCACCCGCACGGTCGTGAGCGAGCCGACGTCCTCGGGCTAGCAGTGCGGGTGTCAGCCGCCCGCGTCCGCCGCCGGCGTGACGCGCACGATGACCGACTTGCCGGCCGCGACCTGTGCGCCGGACGGACAGACGAGCCCCAGCCACGCGAGCCAGTAGCGCCGCCGGTAGACCGGGCGCATGCGCTCGGCCAGCGCCGGATCGCGCACCAGCCGCATCACTCCCTTCCAGTACGGGCCGTCCTTGCGGCCCACCCGTACGTGCAGCACGCCGCCCCGCGCGGCGCGCTTGGCCTTCCAGGTCCCCGGGGCGGTGGTGAAGTAGACGGCGCTGCCGTCGTACATGAACCAGATGGGCGAAACGGCGCTCTCGGTGCCGTCCTTTCGCTCGGTGGCGACGTAGAGCTGCCGGGCTTCCGACAGCGCCCGGTGGAGGTGCTCCGGAAAGAGGCCGTTTGGAGGGGAATCGGTCATGGGGGGTGCGACCGGTGCAGTCGCCTTGCGCCCATGATATGCCTCGCGGCGTGACAAGGACCAAGTCGAGCGGGAAGTCACCCGCGAGACCGAAGGCAACGAAGGCGAAGGCGGCGGCTGACGCCGCCGACGAGCCGAAGCAAACCGCAACTAGGAGCCGCCGCAGCGCGGCTCGCGCTCGCAGCGCCCAGCAGGCGCCCGAAACGACGGAACCCATCGCTGCCGCAGAGCCCGCTCCCACGGAGCCGGCGCCTGCGTACGTCCCTCCCGTCATGGCGCCCGCCCCGCTGGGGCTGCCGCGCCGCCGGGGGGTGTTCTTCGACGTCGAGAACACCAGCCGCACGGAGGACATCGAGAAGGTGCTCGCGCACCTCGCTCTCGACTTCACCCGCGGCGGCGTGGAGTTCATGGCCGTCGGCAACTGGCGTGTGATCGGTCACGAGCCGGCCCGCATCCTGGCGGCCAAGGGCGCCCACCTGATCCATAGCGCGCCCACCACCGGCGTGCGCGATTGGAGCGATCTCCGGATCGCAGTCGCCGCCGGCGTGTGGATCGCCACGGCACAACCGGGCGACGTGCTCGAGATCGTGTCCGACGACCAGGCCTTCGAGGCCGTGGGCGACGTGGCGGCGGGCCGGGGCATCATCTTCCGGCGGATCTCGTACCGGAAGCTGGCCGGCCTCCCGGCCGCAGCGCCGAGCGAGCCCGCCTACGGGGCCGACAACGGCCGGCGGCACAGCCGCAGAAGCCGATCGCGCCGCCGCGGCGGATCGAGCGGGTACGGCCACGCGCAC
>DATMAZ010000181.1:0-19478 GCA_035559675.1 Candidatus Limnocylindria bacterium | reverse complement strand
CGTCGTCCGCTTGCGCCGGCTCACGCCGGCCAAGCCCATCTGCCGCATGCGCCGCGCGATCCGCTTGCGACCGATGTGGACCTCGAGATCGAGCAGCTCCGCATGCACGCGGCGTTCGCCATACGTGCCGCGCGAGCGCGCGTGGATCGCCCGGATCTGCATGCTGAGGGCCGCATCCGCCGTCGCGCGAGTCGACGCCGGGCGTTTCACCCACGCGTAGTAGCCGCTGGGGGAGACACCCAGCCCGCGGCACATCGTGGCAATCCGATGGTGGGCCTGGTGGGCTCTCACGAACTCGCATCCTTCGGCGGGATCGAGCTGGTCTCCCGAGCGAACCAGGCCGCGGCTTTTGTAGAATGTCCCGCTCCTCGCGGAGCGTCCTCACTTCACGGCGCAGCCGGCGGACCTCATCACGCTCGGCGGTCGTCCGGCCATCGTCGCGGCGCCCGTCATCGCGATCGGCCTGGCGCACCCAGTTGCGGATCGGGATCGACTGCGCGGTCGGCTCAAACTTCTCCGCCAGCTCCTCTGGATTACGCCCGGCACGCACCATCTCGACGCGCCGCCGCTTGAACTCGGGCGGGTGCTGGGGCTCGCGAGCGGCCGGGCGCGTCGGCTTCGACGAGCCCGTGATGGTCACCGACCCGCTGGGCTTCGCCTTCGAGGCACACGACCTGCCCGCGGTTCCAGTCGTGGCCGTGGACGCCGAGAGCGATGTCGCAGCGGTCCGGGTCATGCTCGACACCGAGCTGACGCGATGTCGGTGGCGTCGAAGATGGCGCGTACCGAGGCCTGCCGGTCGGCGGCGGGGGCGAAGAAGACGTTCACCACTCGCGGTTGAAATCCGGGGGGCCGTAGCCGATGCAGGCGATCGACGACACGGCGTCGCCGTGGCAGCTCGCCCCCGCTCCGCAGGCGTCGGCCAGCCGCGGGTCGCAGGGGGCGCCGTCGAGCCTGCGCATCGAGAGGTGTGCCCCGAGCGGCGTAGTCGTCGAGGTTCTGCTCCTGCTCGATGACGACCAGCGCGCCGACCCTCGCCGCGCTGAGCCGCGCCAGCGCCACGGCCAACTCGTCGGGCGTCGCCAGGCAGGGGAGCACACAGCAGGCGAGATGCGCGCTCTGCACCGTGTGCTCGAGCCGCTCGAGCGCTGCGTGCGCCGCCCACACTCGAGCCAGCACCTCTTCGGCGCCCTCGCATTCGCGATAGCGCGCCAGGCGCTCCCGCACGTCGTCCACAACCTGCCGCAACCCGTCCCACTCGCGCTCCGGCGCAACGCGCACGACGGCGCTCGAGGCGGCTTCGCGCGGAAGGTCCGGGCGCTCGACGGCGGCGGCGGGATCGGCCATGGAGTCGACAAGAAGTTCGGCGACGGCCGCCGATCGTTACACGCGGACCCCGCACCGACCGCAGACAGCCGCGGCCACCCACCTCAGGGCGTCGGCGACGCCGAATCGCGAGCGGTGAACACCGCCTCGTCGACGACGACCCGATAGGCGGCGGTACCCGGCGCGTCTGCCGACGGGACCAGCATCCGGAACGAATCCTCGCCGCCGGCGCCGATCGGCAGCAGTTCGGCGCGGTCTCCGACCAGATCCGGCGGGACATCGGCCGGCGCATCGAGAGGGGTGAGCGTCTCGGCGCCGCGGTTGTAACCCGTGCGGCGAAACAAGATCCGCCCCTCCCCGTCCAGGAGTTCGAAGACGAGGCGCACGTGGTGGAGCGGGGTCGCGCCCCGGTTACGCACCGTGCCGCGGACGACGAGCAGGCCGCCGAGGTCGCCGCTCGGGTCGATGCCGGGAAGATCCGTCCAGTATCCTGCGTGCTCCGCGACCTCGACGCCTTCGGTCGCCACGACCACCGTGCCTGAGAAGGTTTCGGGCGACCGTGTCCGGCGTGCGACGTCACCCGAGCGCCAGAGCCTCACGCCGGGGTGGATGGCGCTCCAGGCGAACCAGTAGACCCAGGTCGCCGGGACCGCCGCTCCCGTGTCGGTGCGGGTAACGCGCGCCGCCCCCGCCGTCCGGTCGTAGCGTACGCGCAGCGGCACCTCGCCCACCCGGATGCGCGCCTTGCCGAGCCGGCGCAGCTCGTCCTCTTCGAGCGCGATGGCCTCGCCGCCCGCAACAATGCCGAGCACCCGGTCCTTCACCCGGAGGCGGGCGTCGGCGGGCGACGTCTCGAACGCGAAGGACGGCGAGGCGTGATAGTCCGCGTACGGATCGACGGCGTAGTCGCGTCGATAGCCCGTGTCGGTCGACAGGACCTGCGTCGCGGGGTGGGCCGTGCGCCACTCCCGCCACGTCGTCTCGACGGCCGGTACGCTCTGCAGCCGCGCACCCGTCCGCGGCCCGGCGATGGCGCGGCCCGCAAGCTGCGACCAGAGGCTCTCGCTCTGGTGGTCGTAAACGAGCACGTTGCTCTGATAGAGGAGACCCGAGACCCCGAACACGAGCTCGCCGCCGTCTTGACGGCGATCGAAGACCACGGCGCTCGCCGTGAGCGGGCACCACGTGACCGCGACCGGCAGGCCGCCCACGCGGTCGTTCACCACCTCGTGCCAGTTGAGGATCCGAACGGGGTAGGCGCGAGCTTCTCCGGCATGCTCGAGGCCGATCACCCGATCGCGGTCCCCGAGGAACGCCGCTTGCGCCGCCGGCACGAACACCGGCTTCTGGATGGCCGGGATGCCGTCCCGAGGCGGCCCGCCCCGCACGATGGCGCTCGGCGGAACGCTCGCCCGCTCGAGATCGAACCCCAGCAGCGACGCCCCAGCCAGGCCCACCGCCGCGATCCATCCTGCCATCACCAAAATAGTACGTGTCCGCGCGCCCCGGGTTACGCCGCGTCCTCCTCCCCGCCGTGCCGAAAGTGGCGGGCCAAACCGAGCCGCGAAGCCGCCGAGCGACATCTTCGTGAGCCCGGCGCCGTAGCTCACCACGTCGAACGACACCGCGGGGATCAGACGGGCGAGAAACACGACCTTGGTGAGCAGCTTGTCGGAGCACTCCCGGCAGAAATCGACGTGCCCCACCGCGAAGCGGGCGACGAAGTCGCGCCCGAGCCAGCGGGCAAGCAGGAACCTCGCCGAGGCACCCACGGTGGCTCCCGTCACGGCGAGGAAAGCACCGGGCAGGGCGCCGAATAGCCTCCCAGCGAGCACGTCGAGCGGGAACGTCGGTGCCGGCGACACCACGGCGAGGGCCATCACCAGCACGAAGAGCAACGGGGTGAGAGGACCCGCCTCCGCGAGCCACGCCTCGATCCGGTCGGGCGCCAGGCGCGTGCTGAGCGCGAAGCGCCGCTCGAGGAGGACGGCCGTCACGACGAGTGCCCCGATGCCGAGGCCCTTCGGCACGAGTCGCGTGATCCGTCGCACGGCGGCTCGAGAGCCTAGGCGAGGCGCCGAGGTGCCGCCAGACCAGGGCGCCACCTACTGGCAGTACATTTCCTGGCCGATCGGGCGACACGCTCGCGGGTCGTAGGAGAACCTCTGGACGGAAACTTCGTAGAGCAGTCGTGGCCGGCCTCGCGCGCCGGGAAGATCGGTCGGCGCGGAGGCCAGAGGCGCCGTGACGAGGTCACCCCCGGGAGCGCCGCCGACGAGGCCCCAAGGCTCTCCGAGAAGGAAGCGGAGCCCTCCAAGATCGCACCGCGGCCGCCCATTCTGCCACGTGCAGGCGGCGCCGGCGTCCCCCAGATGGACGAAGAGGACGCCGAGGAAGACGGCCACCGCCCAGCCCATGCCGCCTCTCGCCCGGAACATCACGCCACCTCGCGGGTGCTCGACCCGACCAGGGTGGCGAGCTTTCCCAAAACGAGCTGCTTCGGGACTCTCCCGAACGTACAATCGACGACCGCGCCGCCGCGAACGAAGAGCAGTGCCGGAACGAATCGGATCCCGTAGCGGCCAAGCAGCTCGGGCTCCCGGTGCGCGTCGACGGTCCCCACGGTGAGCTGCCCGTCGAACTCCTCGGCCACCTCGTCGACGATCGCGCGCACCATGAGCGCCGTGCGATCGCCGTAGCGCGCCTGGAGGGCGCGCAGCGTGTGGAAGAGGAGGTCGGGCCACACGAGCACCTCGCCGCCGGAGAGGATGATGCGGTCGACCGCGGCGTCGCCAGGATCGGGCAGGTTCGCCACGCAGACCGACACGTCCTCGAGTCCGAGCCCGGGCGCCCCCGGCTCAAAATCGTTGTAGCAGTGGGCGCAACGCTGGTTGCAGTCGCGCGAGACGACCCAGTAGATGGAATTTACCGCTCGAAGCGACCCTACCAGCATACGTCGGTCCGTCAACGACGAGGAATTTCCGTCGTCTGAGGCAGCCCGCGCCGGTGCGTCCGAGGCCGTCGCTATTCCACCGCGAGCTTCGCCTCGATCCGCGCGATCAGCCTGTCGACGGACGATGCCCTGATCGCCGCATCGAACTGGGAGCGGAATTTCGCGGCGAGGCTCACGCCGTCGACGTCGACGTCCCACATGCGCCAGCGCCGGCCATCGTAGGAGATGTGATAGTCGACCGGCAGCTCGTCGTCGTGTTCGCGCACGAGAGTCGTGCGCACCAGCGCGCGGTCGTTCGCGACGGACTCCCCGCCGTAGACGGTTCGGCTCCTGCCGAGGAAGCGGACCACCAACCGGTCGTACGAGCGCTCGAACAGCGCCCCGAAGAGATCGACGAGCTCCCGCCGCTTCTCCGCGTCGAGCGCGGCCCAGTGTCGTCCCATTGCGGCCTCGGTCATCGCCGCGAAGTCGAACGCGTCGCGAATGATCCCGCGCACCCGTTCCTTCCGCTCCAGGTCATTCTCCGTTCCCCGAGGCGCAGGGTCACCGAGGACGGCGGCGATGGCGCCGACGGTTTCCTCGACGCGTGCCTGCGGCTCGCCGGCCCGCGCCGGCGCCGCGGTTCCGGCGGCGAGCGCGAGGCCGACCACGGCAGCCAGCACGCGCAGCGTCATCGGCGCACCGCAAGCAGCCGTTCGAACAGCCGCCGCACCCGCGGCGTGAGCCGCGTGCGGTTGTACGCATCGGCGGCCTTCTTCATGATCTCGGCCTGCGTCGGATAGGGGTGGATCGCGGCTCCGATCGTCCGGAGCCCACGGCCCGCCGCCATCGCCACGGTCAGCTCGGAGATCATGTCCCCGGCCCGGCTCGCCACGAGCGTCGCCCCGAGAATGCGATCGGTTCCCTTCTTCAGGTGGACCCGGAGAAAGCCCTCGCCGTCATTCTCGAGGGCGGCGCGATCGACCTCGGCCATGGGGATCGTGATCGTCTCGACGGCCTGTCCCTGGGCGACGGCTTCGTGCTCGTAGAGACCCACGTGCGCGATCTCCGGCGAAGTATACGTGCACCACGGGACGGTGAGGGCGCTCGCCTTCTTGCGCCCGAAGAAGAGCGCGTTCTGGATCACGATGCGGGCAAGCGCGTCGGCGGTGTGCGTGAACTTGTGGCGCGACGCGACGTCACCGGCAGCGTAGACGCGTGGATTGGTCGTCTGAAGGTAGTCGTTCACGGTGATGCCCTGGCGATCGTACGCGATCCCCGCCGCTTCGAGGCCAAGGCCCTCGACGTTCGGCACGCGGCCGACGCCGAGCAGGATCGCGTCGCACTCGAGTACGTCGTGCCGCGATCCAGCTTCGCAATGGATCGCCACCATCCTGCCCCGCCGTTCCACGCGGGTCACGTGGCCGCAAAGCACGAGCTGCACGCCGTCGTTTCGCAGCCGCCGCTCGACGATCGCCGCCGCGTCGGCGTCCTCCCGCGGGAGCACGTGCGGCTCGGCCTCGAGGAGCGTTACCTCGCTCCCGAAGCGGCGGAAGGTCTGCGCCATTTCGCAGCCGATGGGGCCCGCGCCGATGACGGCGAGCCGGCGCGGCAGCTCGGTCAGCGAGAAAACCGTCTCGTTGGTGAGGTAGCCGGCCTCGTTGAGGCCGGGAATCGGCAGCGGCGCCGCCCGGCCGCCCGTCGCCACGACGGCGCGGGCAAACTCGAGCCGCCGGCCGTCGACCTCGACCGTCGTGGGGCTCGTGAACCGGCCTTCGCCGAGAAAGACGTCGATGCCGAGCTTGGTGAATCGCTCGGCGCCGTCGTGAGGCGCGATCTCGGCGCGCAGGCGCCGCATGCGCTCCATCACCGCGGGGAAGTCCACCTCCACGGCGCCGACCCGCACGCCGAACGCCCCGGCCGCGCGCGCATCCGCGGCGGCGCGCGCCGCCGCGATGAGCGCCTTGGACGGCACGCAGCCGACGTTGAGGCAGTCCCCGCCGAGCAGATGACGTTCCACCAGCGCGACCTTGGCCCCGAGGCCCGCGGCGCCGGCCGCGGAGACGAGGCCGGCCGTGCCGCCGCCGACGACCACCAGGTTGTACCTGCCCGAGGGTTCGGGATTCACCCACCGCGGGGGGTGCACGTGCCCCACGAGCGCGCGGTTGTGCTCGTCGTCGGGCAGCACCAGCGCGCTCGGCTGCGCCCGCAACGAGACCCGGTGAGGGCGCAGGCCGTCCGCGGCACCCGCGGGACGCTCAGCCTCCTCGGTCGTGGCTTCCGCGAGCGCCCGCCGGGCGATGCGCGTGACGTAGAGCGTCACGGCCACGGTCGCGGCGAGGCCCACGTAGTAGAACGCCTGTTGCGCGGCGTCTCCGGACGACCGCCCGGCCGCCAACTCGCTGACGCTCGTGATGAGCGAGCCCAGGTAGACGTACATCAGCGTTCCGGGCAGCATGCCGAGGAACGAGCCCAGCACGTAGTCGCGGCCGGCGACCCGCGTGAGGCCGAACGCGTAGTTGAGCAGGCTAAACGGGAAGACGGGCGAGAGACGCGTCAGGAGCACGATTCGCAACCCCTCGCGGCCGACCGCACGATCGACCGCGGCGAAGCGGGGGTTGGTGGCGATCCGTGCCGCCACCCACTCGCGCGCGACCGTGCGACCCAGGAGAAAGGCGGCGAACGCGCCCAGGTTGGCTCCGACGGTGACGACGGCGGTGCCGAGACCGACGCCGTAGGCGAAGCCGGCGCCCAGAGTCAGTACCGATCCCGGGAGGAAGAGCACGGTGGCGGCGACGTACGCGGCGGCGAAGCCGACCACGCCCGTCCACCCGGCACCGCGAATCCAGCCGACGAACTGCAGGAGAAGCTGATCGACGTGCAGCGTCTTCACGACGCCGCCCGCCACGAGCAGCAGGCACAGGACAAGCGCGACTTTGCGGACCATGCGCGCCCGCCCTCCGGGCGACGCGTCCGCAGCGATCGTTCCTTCGGCCATTGCCGAACGGTCATGATGGTGCATCATTGCCCTCCTTGGATGCGCGAGCCCCGCGGGCGTCGCAGGTCCCTACTCGACGGCCGCCACATGCACTCGCAACGGCTCGCGGATCATGCGCAGCGGCTCGACTTCGTCGCCGGGCTGGTAGGGACGCGGCAGGACGATGACCGACAGATCCATCGCGTAGTCACCGGCCGCGCGAAGGTTACGCCGTCGATCGTCACCGTGAAGCTCTCCTCGGTGAACTCGGGGCTCCAGGTGGTGATGAGCAGGGAGAAGGTCGGCTGCAGGCGGACCCTCATGCGGTGCATCAGCCGTTCCCCGCTGCCGCCGCCCTCCGGCATGACGCGCATGCCGGTGAAGAAGCTGCGGCCGGGAAAATACATCATCTCGTAGAACGTGGCGCGCGCCTCGTTCACCTGCGGGTCGAAGGTCGCATACCGCACCGGGGACGGCGCCGGCGCGTCGCCGGGAAAGTGGACGAGGTACGCCCAGCCGCGCGCGCCGGTGGCGGGATCGAACAGCTCGATCTCGAGGGCACCGTCGCTGGCCGGCGGCAGGTCGTGCCGGGTCAGCCGGTCGCCGCTGTCCTTGGCCATGAAAACCAGCTCGTCGTCGTCGAACGCCGCCTCGTCTCCTTCGCTCACCCCCGAAACGCGCAGCTCGCCGTCGCCGTCGCGGGCGTCGAACTGGAACGGAATCGGCTCGACCACGCCTGCGCGCGCCCGCATCAGGCGATAGCTCGCGGTGCGGCGGTCGGAGACGCCCCCGAGGAGCCCCGTCGTCACGACCACGGGGTCATGGAACCGTGTGAGCGTCTTCGACCGCAGCGACGCGTTCGCCGCGGCGGCGGCGAGCAGCGCCGCCGCCAGCGCCGCCCCTGCTAGAGCATGGGACCGCCCGCTCATCGAGGAGGAGCCTCCTCGCTCCCGCGACAGCGGATCACCACGTCGTCGATGCCCGCCTCGGCGCGCGTGTGCGTGTTGTCGGTGTCCGCGAGAAAGGCGACGCCCTGGATCTGGCCCGCGGTGGTGCCCGGAAAGGCCCGCGCGAAGTCGCGCGCGACGTCCACGCGCTCGGCCACCCACTGCCCGGCGCGCTCCCGGCCGCTCTCGAGCACGATCATGCGCGCCTTCTCCGGCATCCAAGCGTTCGGGAGCACCGCGCCGGCGGGCACCGCGTTGTCCCAGACGTACACGAGAAGCCGCGTGTCGAGCGGATTCCACCAGGAGGGCCCGGCGAAGACGACGTAGACCTTCGCCGCCGCGTCGTCCCCTTCCTTGCGCGAGAGGTCGGCGCTCGCGATCACGTCCGCGACGCGCCAGCGCCAGCTGATCTCGGGACACCGCTCCGGAGAGAGCGCGAGATAAACGCCCTTGCCGGAGTACGAGTCGTCGCTCTCGACCTTCAGGTACCGGTTGCCGTCGGGGTCGGTGCCGAGCGAGAATCGGTTCCGCCGTTCGATGCTCGGGAATCCGCGTTCCTGCCAGAGCGGGCCGATACCAGCCTCGAAGTCTTCCGAAAGATACGCACTTGGTGGCTCGGCGGCGCGGACCGCGCCCAGCCGTCCCGTGGCGGCGCAGACCATCGCCGCAGCCAGCATCCCGGCGACTCTCGAGGCATTCGGCATACGACTGCTCTCTCCCACAGGAATCGATGCGCCCAAGCGGTGGCGCGTTGCGAGCGACACGGGTCCGGTGGCACACCGACGCCGCTGTCGCCCGTAACTTCGCGCGCGGGCCGCCGAAGATACGCCCAGGAACCTTGCGACGCGAGGAGGATCGACATGCGCGTGGTCATGGGTGTCCTGCTGGCAGCGGCCGTAGCCTCGGGCGCCCGAGCCGGATACGGCGGGGGCGGTGGAGGCGGGGGCGGCGGCGGGAGCGAGTCTCGACCCGAGGCTGATTGTCTGGTCGGTCTCTGGAACGCGCCCTCGGGCGCGACGATCGCGTGCACCGATTGCGACCCCGCGTGCGACGCCGACGGCACGGGCGCGCCGAACGGCTCCTGCGCGTTTCGTGTGCAGGTGTGCGCGAACTTCCCCGGTCTCGGCGACTGCGAGCCCGCCTCCTTGCGGTCCATCTCCGCGAAGCCCAAGAAGCTCTTCCCGCCGGGCACGGTGCCTCTCGTCCAGCAGGACGACGGCTCCGCTTGTGGGGCGTTCACCGAGGTGATCGTCCGTACGCGCAAAGGTGGTATCAAGCCCGGCAAGAAGAAGCTCCGCCTCGCCGCACGGTCGGAGGGCAAGCCCGTGGCGCGGGACAAGGACGCCTATCGGCTCGTCTGCAATCCGGCCCCGGCCGGGGAGTCGTGCGGCGCCGCAGCCTGCACCATCGACATGGACACCTCCTGTCCAGACACGACCGCGGTCTGCGGCGCCGCCTTCGCCGGTGGCGGGGGCTGCCTCTTCGAAGGCAAGACCGGCTGCTACGACTCGGGCACGCAAGCCTACCGGGTGACGAGCGCCGAGCCGCTCACCATTACCGTCGACCCGCCCGTCACCGCGCTCGAGGTCTTCTTCGTCGCCGAGGGAGCCGCCGCCGGCACGATGACCTTCCGCGACGCCACGGGTGCTGTGGTCGGATCCCCGCTTACGACCAACGGCGACTGTCTCGCCGGCATGCCGTCGCGGCAGCAGGTGTCGTTCCCGGCGCCCGTCGCCGCCATCGACGTGACGGCGGGCGGCGGCCCGGTGTGGGTGGACTCCGTTAGGCTCACTCGGTAGGACGACGCCATGCCTCCCGACTACACCGCGGCGTCCGTCCCGGTGCGCAACGACCTCACCGCCGCACACCAGCGCGCCTGGGAGCGGCTGCGGCGTCCGGGCACGTGGTGGACGGGCGCCGAGCGGGTGGCCATCGCGGGCGCGGTGCGGGCGGCGTGGCGCTGCGCGCTCTGCCGCGAGCGCAAGGCCGCGCTGTCACCGAACGCGGTCGCCGGACGGCACGACGGCGAGGCCGCCCTGCCCGACGCCGCCGTCGAGGCCGTGCATCGCCTCACGACCGACCCGGGCCGCCTTTCCGAGCAGTGGCTCGCAGGCCTACGAGCGGCGGGCCTCTCCGACGGGCACTACGTGGAGCTGATCGGTGTGGTGGCGACGGTGGTCAGCAGCGACAGCTTCTGCCGCGGCCTCGGCGTCCCGCCCCACCCGCTCCCGGCCCCGCTCCCCGGTGAGCCATCGCGCTACCGCCCCGCCCAGGCCCGGCCGGAGGGCGCCTGGGTGCCGATGATCGCGGCCCGCGAGGCCACGGGTGCCGAAGAGGGTCTTTTCGGCGGCGGCCAGACCGGCAACGTCATCCGGGCGCTCAGCCTCGTGCCCGACGAGGTGCGGCAGCTCCGGGACTTGAGCGCGGCGCACTATCTCACCGAGCGGCAGATGATAGACCTCGCCGCGGGCCGGTCGCTCTCCCGCGCGCAGATGGAGCTCGTCGCGGGCCGCGTCTCGGCGCTGCGCGAGTGCTTCTATTGAACCAGCGCCCACGTGATGCTGCTCCGGGCGAGCGGCGAGATGACGGGACTCGCGGTCGACCCCACGGCGGTGGTGGACGGAGCCGCCGCCGCGGCGAGCGGCGTGCCGCACGCGCCCGTGCTCGTCCGCTTCGCCGAGGCGATGGTGGGCGAGGACGACGCGGCGCTCGCCGACGCGCGCGCGGCGCTGGCCAGCGAGCTCGGCCCCGAGCGGCTCGTCGACGCCGCCGCCGTCGCCTCGAACTTCGAGCGCATGGTGCGCATCGCCGACGGCACGGGCATCCCGCTCGACATCCCGGTGGCGGTGCTGGCGAGCGACGTACGCACGACGCTCGGCCTTGATCGCTTCGCGTCGGCGGCGCGCACCCCGGCCGTCGGTATGGCCGGCCGCGCCATCGCGGCGGTTCTCGGTCCCGTGCTGCGGGGGGTGCTGCGCGGGGTCGGGCGGATCCGAGGCACGCGGGCGAAGGCAAACTGAACGCTTCACAGGGGCCGCGGGTAAGGCCATGGGCACCTCGTTCCATGCGAACTGGCACCTCCACGCGGCTCGAACGGTGGGCGCCGGCCCCCGTCGACGGGGCTCTTCGTCTCCACCGAGACCAAGCTGGGAGACGAGTCCGAGCTGTTCAAGGGTCTCGAGGAGTGACGGGCGCGCTTGTCGCCGACACGGGAGGGCTGCTGCGCGCGCTCGCCCGACGGCCGTCCGACCTGGCCTGCGTACAAAGGCGCACTCCGTGCCGCGGCGGCCGTCGTGGTGCCGGCGTTGGTCCTTACGGAGGTCAATTACTTCCTCCGCGCGCAGCGACCGGCCATGCGCAAGCTGGTAGCGGAGCTGTTCGACCCGGCGACCACCTACGAATTCGAGCCGGTCACGCCGCGGGACATCGTGCGCGCGCTTGAACTCGGTGCGAAGTTTCGCGAGCTGGCGATCGGGTTGGTGGACGGGACGGTGGCGGCGGTGGCGGAGCGACGGCGTATCTTTCGAGTGCTGACGACGGACCGGCGAGACCTCGGCGTGTTGCGCGTCGGCGAGCGATTCGACAAGGCACTGGTCCTGCTGCCTTGAGCGTTCACCGAAACGGGCACATGGAGCGGACGCTCGGCACGACGGTCGGTCCGACGACGGTGGCGCTGCCGCGCGCGCGGCTGTTCGCCCCGACGGTCAGGTCGGCGAGGAGCGTCTAACGCGCCACCAGGATGCGGCGGCTCTTGAGGGTCATCACCACGGCCCAGAGCACAATCGCGATGGCCATCACCGCGACGACGATCCCCACCAGCGTCGTGTTGGCCTCGAAGGAACCGCCGCGCCAGAGGTTCAGGAGGGTGAGCGCACCGATAGCGCTGATCCAGCCCCAGGGCGTGCCGAACTCCTTCACCACCACGCGCCGCCAGTTAAAGGTCATGCCCGACAGGGTGTTCCGGAGCCCGCGGAAATCGGGAATCCACGCCGGCACATCCCGGCAATAAGCGTCGTAGGCCGCGCCGAACTTCTCGCGCAGATAGCGCTCCTCCGCAGCCACGATGGCCGCGTAGGCGAATGTCGCCAGCGGAACGGCGAGCAAGGTCACCAGCAGCCCATTCGAAGCGATAGCCACGCCGAGACAGATCAGCACGTTTCCCACGTACATCGGATTGCGAACATGGGCATAGATGCCCTCGGTCACTAGATCGGCGGCGTACACGGTGCCGCCGCGCCCGCCGCGCTTGATGTAGCGCAGCCCGATGGTGAGCGCGCGCACCGCTTGTCCCATCCCGGTGACCAGCACCGCCACGAGCAGCGCGAGCCATGGCTCGGCGAACAGCCGCGGGCCGGGCAGCAGGAGCAGTACGAAGAGCCACGGGACAATCGCGTTCCGCCAGCGGAAGAGAAAAGTGCCGATTGCGACCATTACTTCACGGCGACGATCCCGCAGAAGTTGTACCATTTGAAGAACACGTCGACGCTGCGAAAGCCGGCGCGCAGGAGCAGCTCGCGGTTCTCGAGCAGCTTGTACGGGATGAGCACGTTCTCCAGCGCTTCACGCTTCTGGCTGATCTCGAGCTCGCTGTACCCGTTGCGCCGTTTGAGATCGTAGTAGTGCTCGATGAAAAGACGATTGAAGATCGATTCTTCGCCGAGCACCTTCTCCACCAGGATGAAGGCGCCGTCCGGGCGCAGGCCCTGAAAGACGCGCTCGATTAGACGGTCGCGGCGCAGCGGCCGGATGAACTGGAGCGTGAGCACCATGAGGACCACCGAAGCGTCGGCGACGGTCGCGCCCTCGTTCAGGTCCTGGCAGTCGAGTTCGACGCAACGATCGACACCGTGCGCCTCGAGTTTCGTCCGCGTTTCGGCGAGCATCTCGACGGAGTTGTCCACACCGACCAACCGCACGGTCGGCTCGAGAACGCGATGCAGGTTGACGAGCGTGGTGCCGGTGGCGCAGCCGAGGTCGTAGACGGCGCTGCCCGGCACGGCAAAATCGCGCGTTAGCTCGACCAGCATGCGCTGGATCTCCGCGTAGAACGGAACCGAGCGCGCCACCATGTCGTCGAACACCACGGCGACCGAACGATTGAACGTGAAGTCGCCGACCGTGGGGCGCTTGGCACGATACACCTCATCCTTCGTGACCGCCTTCAGCATGGAACCCTCCGCCGGCAGAGCACGCTGCGTGCCACCGGCGCCGCGCGTTGGCGCTCGCGATCCGACATGCCCCCAAGAGCCATCCGTCCTGCCTGTCGCTGCATGCTGCCGCCCGTCCTGGCTGCAATGCGTTGCATGGCCGTCCGCCGTGCCGGATCGTCGCAGCGCGCCGCCCGCGCCTCAAGCCCCAGGCGGGCGCGCTCGGAGGCGGTCCACCGCCACGTCCGATTCCTCATCGCGCGCGCACCGTGGAGTGCCTGCTCGGCCAGCGGATCGGCAGAGACCCGGATCGATATGCGAGCCTGCCAAGCCTTGCGGCGCGATGCGTGGGTGGCCGGTCGCGCACACCTCGCGGTGCCTGGGCGCGCGGAAGCGACGTGTGGGCGCATCGGCGGCGGTCGTGGCACGGACGAGCGGCGACGGGGCGATGATGCGACAGGCACCAATGTCCGAGCGCGATTCGGCCGCGAACGCGGCGCGGCAGACCAGGGGCCGGAGCGTCGACGGTAGCCACACCAAGACCAGCACGGCGGCCACGCCGAGCCAGGTGCGCCATTCGCGATGACGCCACACGCGGCGCCACTCGAAGTGCGACCGGACGTCGTCCGCGACGAGGTGCTCGCCGGGATGCGGCATCAGCGGCCCGACCGCGCTCGCGTAGACCGCGTATGCGCCACCGAAGCGGCTCGACAAGTAGGCTTCCTCGCGAATCGCCTTCGGCACGTACATCACCAGGAAGACGAACGCGTGGAGTGGCACGAACGGCCAGGGCAGCGCCATGAGCGTCACGCCGAGACTCATCAGGAAGCTGCCCACGTACAGCGGATGGCGCATCAACCGATAGGGGCCACTGATGCAAACGCGCTCGGCACGATCGAGATGCCCTCGTGCCCAGGCGCGCAGTGCGACACCCGCGACGACGAGCGGGAGGAAGGTCACGTACGATCGCCAGGTCGGCCGCGCCCAAAAAAGCGCAGCGATGGCGAAGCAGAACCCGAGCTGGATTCGCCAGCGAGAGAGCGCAATCAGCACGCGCCCGACGTTCGGCGACACCTTGTCCACAACGAACCCTCAAGCACGACCCGTGCCATTCCGCCTCCCTGTTACGCCGCCGTGCGCTGGCGGTGGGAATCGGCCTACCCTGCATTATTCTGCAGGGGGGTCAGGTGGGTGCCCTGCAAGGGCGTGCAGTCAGAGGCCGTGCTTCTTGAGCTTGTACCACAAGGTCCGCTCGCTCACCCCGAGCACGCGGGCAGCCTCGGCCTTGTTGTCGTCGACGGCGCGCAGCGTCCGCAAGATGAACTTGCGCTCGAAGGCCTCCATGGCCGGCGCAAGCTTGCCGTCGGCCGCCGGCTCGCTGGGTCCCGGGGCATCGGAGGTCACGGTGGGCAGGAGCTGTCCGAGGAGCCGCGCATCGACCATACCGCCCGCACTGGTGAGCACGGCTGCGCGCTCCATCACGTTCTGTAGCTCGCGCACGTTGCCCGGCCAGCGGTACGACTCCAGCATCGGAAACACTTCGGGTGCCAGGGACAGCGAGCCGCGTCCGAACTCGCGCGCGTACCGGGCCAGAAAGAACTCGGCAAGCGGACGGACATCTTCCTTGCGGGCACGCAGCGCTGGCACCGCGATGTGGAAGACGTTCAGCCGATAATAAAGATCCTGGCGGAAGCGACCCGCCGCCACCGCGGCCTCAAGATCCTGATTGGTCGACGAAATGACCCGCACGTCGACCCGGATGCGCTTGTTGCTCCCGACGCGCTCGACCATAGAATCCTGGAGAACGCGCAGCAGCTTCGCCTGCAGCGCGATCGGCATGTCGCCGATCTCATCCAGGAAGAGCGTGCCACCGTCGGCGACCTCGAACTTGCCCTCGCGGGCCGCGTGCGCACCTGTAAACGCCCCGCGTACGTGCCCGAACAGCTCGCTCTCGAGCAGGTCGGCGGGAATCGCAGCGCAGTTGACGGGAACGAACAACCGCGCATGACGCGGGCTGGCGGCGTGGATCATCTGCGCCACGACTTCCTTGCCGCTGCCGGTTTCGCCGGTGATCAGCACGGTGGTGGGCGTCGCCGCCACCTGGCGCGCGAGATCGATCACGGCGCGCATGGCGGGCGACGGGCCGACGACGTCGTCGGCGCTCTCCACCCGCTCGAGCTGCTCCCGCAAATAGCGGTTCTCGGCCTGGACCTGCTGGAGCCGGAGCGCGTTGCGCACCATCTGCTCGACCGCCTCCACGTCGAACGGCTTCATCACGTAATCGAAGGCGCCGAGCTTCATGGCGTCGACGGCGCTCTGCACCGTCCCGTAGGCGGTGAGTACGATCACCGGAATGCCAGCGTCCGCCTCGCGCAAGGCGCGCAGGAGGTCGAGACCGCTCATCCCCGGCAGCCGGAGATCGGTCAGCACGAGGTCGAAGTGCTCGGCCTGCACAAGCGCCAGCGCCTCCTCGCCGCTGTCGCTGGCCACCGACTCGAGCCCGAGATGCTCGAGCATCATCTGCAGGAGCCGGCGCATCTTGCGCTCGTCGTCGACCACCAGCACGCGTTTCACGCCGGGCCTCCGAAGGCGGGCAGCTCGACGGTGAAAGTGGCGCCGTCACCGAGCGTGCTGTGCACCGCGATGGTGCCGCCATGCGCCAGCACGGTGCGCTGCGCGACGGCCAGACCGAGCCCGGTGCCACCCTCCCGGAAGCTCACGAACGGTGTGAAGATCTGCGCCTGCCGCTCGGGAGACAGCCCGGGACCGGTGTCCGTCACGTCGAACCCCACCCGGCCGGGCCGAGGCGTGAACGTCCGGACGGCGATCGAGCCGCCGCGCGGCGTTACCTGCAGCGCGTTGACGATGAGGTTGAGGGCCACTTGATAGATCTCGTCCGGATCGCAATGCGCAACACACGGGCCATCGGCAAAGGCGCGCCGCAGCTCGATACCCTTTTCGGCCGCCTGGCCGGCCGCGAAGTCCAGGGCGCGGCGGAGCAGCTCGTTGAGCGGCACCGGCTGGATGGCCAGCTTCCGCGGGCGAGCCAAATCGGTGAGTCCGGTAACGACGCGGTCCAGCCGATCCACCTCCTCGATCATCATCTGCACCAGCTCCCGCCGCGCGGCGGCGGACTCGTCGCTCGACCGCCCCAGCATCTGGGCCGAGCTTCGCAGAATCCCGAGCGGCGTGCGAATCTCGTGCGCCATGCCGGCGGCGATCTCACCGACGAACGCGAGCTTGGACGCGGCCACCAAGTGCTCGCGTGCCCGGCGCAGATCGCCCGCCGCCGTGTTGAACGCGGCGCCGAGCTCGCCGATCTCGTCGGCCGAGCGCACCGGGATCGGCTCGGCGAGTTCGCCGGTCGCTGCCAGCTGGCGCGTCGCCGCCGTCAGCACGCGAACCGGCCGGATCATGCGCTCGGCCAGCACCGCGGCGACGACCAGCGCGAGGCCGAGCACCCCCACCAGCAGGAGGCCGACCTGCCTCCGCATGCGGTAAGCCGACGCGAGCGCCTGTGCTCGGCTCTGCAGCGCGAGCGTGTTCCAGGCAGGAGAACCGTGCTCCGCCGGCGCGTAGGCGACGATCGCATCGAGCGCAGGCTCGAGCACGAAGCCGGGTTCCGCGCGGCCGACGAGCGCCGCGGCCGCCGCCCAGCCGAGGCCGGCGAGCGTCGCGCCGGGTGGCGCGGTGAGCGTCGGGGCCGCGCCGCCGAGCAGGCGGCCGTCTTCGTCGAGGACAACGAAGTCGACGCTCAACCCCGAGCCCGTGAGCCCGGTGCGCACGCGGTTGGCGAGCGCCATCACCTGCATCCAGTCGTAGTGCGCCACCAATGCGCCGAGCGTCTGCTCCGGCGCCTCCGGGTCCGGGATGGCGGACGACAGCTCGAGCACTATGCGTCCGTGCGCCGATGGCGAGAAACGGGGCGTGCGCTCTCCGCCATCGGCGACGTGGGGCTGGTACCTGCTGCCGAGGCGCGCCGGATCGGTCGAGGCGACCACTTCGCCGTTGCCGTTCACAACGATAAGCTCGAGATATCCGGGATAGCTGGCGGCGATGGAGGTGAGGAACTTGGCGATGCGCTTGTCGATATCGTCCACCACGATGTCGCGCATCACCTCTTGGCGCGCCCAGGCCTCGACGTTCGTGCGCTGCGCCGCCGCGTCTTCGCCGACCTCGACCCCCACGTCGCGCGCCAGCACGGTGAGCTGTTGCCCGGCACGCGCCACCAGCGCACCCGATGCCATCCGGAACGCGAGCACGCCGATGAGCCCGCCCGGAACGATGACGAGCACGAACGCGAACAACAACAGCTTGGTGCGGATCGAGTAGGGATACGGTCGATTCAGTTGTCGTCCCCCGCTGCGTGCTTGTAAGAACCCGGTTGCCGTACGTCGCGGCGCACACACGTGCAAGTGATTCGCAGGCCAGACGCTCCGTGCAACCGCTCCGGGCGGTGCCGCGTGACCTGGGCGCTGGCGGTTACCCTGCTGGCGAGCATGGCGGGCCGTGCGACGGCGGTCGAGGGAACAGGCCCAATCGACGTGGGCACGGAGCCGATCTTCTCCCGTCCGTCGCCCGTCGGCGACATCAGCTACACGCCCGGGCGCGGGCTTCAGGTCGGCGACACCGGCCTCACTCTAGGCGGCTACACGGACCTCGTCGCCACCCGCAACGAGGGTGAGGATGCCCAGTTCACGCTCCAGGACCTGAGCTTTCTGATCTTGCTGCGGCTCACCGAGCGCCTGCACGTGTTCTCGGAACTCGAAATCGAGGACGTCTTGGAGGTCGCCGCCGACGGCCACGTCGGCAACCCGGACGACCGCTTCACCGTGGAGCGTCTTTACCTGGACTACAACGGCGCCGATGCCTTCAGCGTCCGCGGCGGCACGTTCCTCACGCCGGTCGGCCGCTGGAATCCCCGGCACGCTGCGCCGCTCGTCTGGACGACCTCCCGGCCGCTCGTCACCAAGCGTCCGTTCGACCCGAACGCCACCGGTGCGATGCTGTACGGTTCGTTCTTCCCCGACGCGGGGTGGGTGAGCTACGCGCTCTACGGCCAGTTCGCGGGGCTGCCAGCAGGCAACCCACCGTTCGAGCCGGCGAACTACGCGGCCGGCGCCCGCTTCGAGTTCACACCGATATCCAACCTCTCGCTGGGCGCCAGCTACCGCGCCGCCCAGAAGTTCGGCCGGTGGAGCCATCTGGGTGGCGTGGACGGACTCTGGCAGTGGAGCTGGCTCGAGGTGCAGGGCGAGGCGGTTGTCGAGGAGGGGCGTCCGGGCGCGCAGCAGTGGGGCTTGTACCTCCAGGCGGCGGTCGAGCTCGTGCCGCGCCTTTACCTGGTCGAACGCTACGAGTACTACGACGGACCGAAGCCCGGTGTCGCCAACCTGATCGCGAGCGGACTGCTGTACCGCCTGCTCTCGAACACGGTGTTCAAGATCGAGTACCTGGCGCAGGCGTCGCGGTCGCCGTACGGCGTCCCGGGCGTGAAGGCGTCGCTGGCCGTCCTCTTCTGAACCGGCATGCTGGCGCCCATCGCATTGTGCCTCGGGCTGCTGGCCGGCCTCGCCGCAGCCGAAGAGCCGCTGCCCAACGTGGTCGTGATCGTGCACCCGTCGCGCGCCACCACGGTAAGCCGCGACGACGTGCAGCGAATCTACTTGAAGCAACGCCGCTTCTGGGAGGACGGGCGCGCGATCCTGCCGGTCAATCGCGAGTACGGTAGCGACGTGCGCAAGGCCTTCGAGCACCTCGTGTTCGCCGACTGGAAGGTGCCGCTCTCGCGCTACTGGAACGAGCAGTACTTTTTGGGCGTGCTGCCGCCGGCGACCCTGGCGTCCGATTCGGCCGTGCGCCAGTACGTCGCCGCGCGGCCCGACGCCATCGGTTATATCGACGCACGCAACCTCGACGACTCGGTACGCGTCGTCTTGCGCCTCGAGTGAGCCGGCAGCGGCGCAGGCCGCTGCGCGGTCGTTCGCCTGCGCGTGGCACCCATCGGGGCGGCGCTGGCTCGACGAGGCCGTGGCCCTCGACCGCGTGCTCGAGGCGCACTACGAGGACCGCGCCGCCGGGGGCTTCTTCATGACCAGCGACGATCACGAGACGCTGTTGGTGCGCGAGAAACCGGGCAGCGACGGCGC
>DATMAZ010000180.1:0-5577 GCA_035559675.1 Candidatus Limnocylindria bacterium | reverse complement strand
GCCGCCGCCCGCGCCGCCACGCTGGCTGAGCCCGCCACCGACGCCGCCGCCGACCCCACCCCGCTCGCCGAAGCCTCCCTGCTGGCTCGCGAAGTTGGCGCCACCGCCACCTCCGCCGCCGCCCCCGAAGCTGCCGCGCGGGCGGCTGCTCCCCACGCCACCCACGCCACCTCGCGTGCTGCGGGGGCTGCCACGGGTTCCGGACGTGCCGCCAGCCCCGAAGAGTCCGACCCCGGCCGGCGCCTGCCCGGCGCTCCGGCCGGTGCCGTCGACTCTTGTGCCGCCGCCCTCGCCGAAGAGCTCGTTCAGCACGGCGGCGAGATCGGCTGCCTTGGCGTTCTCCACGTTGTAGACGAACGTCTGCCGGCCGGAGCCCTTCTCGGGCGGAATGTCGAGCAGCGTGAGCCAGCGCTCAATCTCGACGAATGCCGCGGGGTCGTACGAGAAGGCGACGATCGAGTTCAAGCGGTAGAGCGGAATCATGAAGAGCCCGCCCGAACCGTCGCCGGCCCCGCCCGAGTACGGGCCGAGCAGGCTCAGGATCTCGTTCGTCAACTCCTCGGGATCGCCTTCCTTCAGCTTGTAGACGCGCGCCTTCAGATTGCTGTAGCCGTCGACGTCGAAGGTCGCGGCTAGCTCGCGGAGCCGCTCCACGTTCGAGCGGAGATCGACCACCACCACCGTGTTGGCCCGCGGATACGAGAACAGCTCGCCGCCGGGCGTGAGAAACGGCGTGAGGATGTTTGCCATCTCTTCCGCCGCCACGTGCCGCATGCCGATGATCTCGATCACGAACGTGTCGTCGCGCAGGCTCTCCTGCCTCGCCCGTGGGGTGCGGGGGAGGATCGCGCGCGCCTTCGCCTGGTCGACGGGCACGATGTGGTAGAGGGCGCCCTGCTTGATGGCGGCGATGCCGTTGGCCCGCAGGATCTCGTTGAACAGCGCCGGCAGCTCGCGCCGGGGGATGCGGCCGGTCGTTCGGATGGTGATGTCGCCGGAGATCGCAGGATCGATCGTGTAGGAGAGTCCGAGCGCAGTGGCCAGGCTGTGGATCACCTCGCGCACGTCCGCCTTCTCGAAGTTCAGCACCATGGCCTCGTCTTCGCCGAGCGGCTCTTCCGCCGGCGGCACGGCGACGGGCGTCGCGGCAGGGGCCGCCGGCGCGGCTGCGGCCGGGGGCGGCGCAGGCTGGGGAACGGCCTGCGTGCCGGGAACGGGCGCAGGCGCCGCCGCGGGCGGCGCAGCACGTCCGGGAGCAGGCGGTGCGGCATGGGCAGGAGCCGCCGGCTTCGGGGCGGCTCCCTGCCTGGGCGCCGGCGCCGGCGGCGGGGTGGGCTGTGCAGACGCGCACATCGCCACCAGCGAAACAGCGAGCAGGGTCAACGCGAACGCGGCTCGGATCACTGGACGCTCCTTGGTCGACCTCGTCCCATCCTCAGGCTCCCTTCTTGCTCTTTATAGAATTCAGCCGCTCCTGGACCGCGGACGGCACCGCGCTCCCCGAGCGTTGCTGCTGCAGGCGCTGCTGCCGCTGCTGCAGGCGCTGCTGGAGGCGCTCCGCGTTTGGATTGCGCGGCGGATTGTGGGTTCCCTGTCCGGACTGTCCGGACTGTCCCGCCTGTCCCCCCGGCCGGGGCGCCAGCGGCGTACCGGGGCGCGCACCACCCGGCGCAGCCGCCGCCAGAGCCGGCCTGGCGCCGCCGGACGGCGCCAGCTGCAGATACAGCGTCACGCTCTGCCCTGCCGCGTTGCCGAGCACCACGTTGGTCGGCTGGATCTCTTCGACGGTATAGCCGGCGACCTCGTCGCCGGTGCGCACACGGCGCTGGGCGTTGCCCTGGCTCGCATCGCGGATGAAGGCTTCGAGGTCCCCGGCGATCATGCGAATGCCGACCACCTCGATGCCAGTGGGCGGCGGCGCCTCGGCCACCACCGGCTCGGTTGCTGTTCCTGGCGCCTGGCGGCTCGGGTCGAACAGATCCATGCTGCTAATGAGCGCTACATCTTCTTCCACCCGTCCGTGGTCGACCGACGGGCGCGACTTCGAATCACGGCGGGGAGCCGGGTCGCCGGTCGCAGGCATGCGCAGCGGCGGCACCGTCCGCATCCACGTGCGGCCGATCTCGACTGCGAGCAATGCAACGATGGCAACCAGAAGGCCATTCAACACCGTCCACCGGCTGATCATGCGCCCTCCACCGCAGCGGGCACGTCGGCCGGCGGCGGCTCCGTGGCGCCCGCACCAGGCGCCGCCTCGTCGGGTTGCTCTTCCGCAGGCGGCCAGGGAGGGCCGACGAAGGAGTCGTCGGCCGCGTCGGCCTCGCCCCCACCGCCGTCGCCGGCGACGTAGCCGGCGACCTCGATGGTCGCCGTCAGCGTCCGTGGTGCGTTGGCAGCCACCAGCGCGCCCCGCCGGCTCAGCTCCATGAACGGGATCGTGAAGTGATTTTCATACTCGAGGCCGGCCAGCATGGCGGCGATCGCGCCGATGTCTCCCGCCAGCGTGAAGCGGACGGCCACTCGCCGAAACGGTCCGACTTCCTCCTCGCGCATCACCTGCTTGGTGCGCACCTCGACGCCCTTGCTGCGCGCCAGCTCGGTGGCCCGCTCCTCGAGCGTCGCAGCGCCCAGCGTGCCGCTGCCTCCCGGCAGCAGCTTGGCGCGCGCCACCTTGAGGCGCTGCTTCAGCTCGTCGCGCTCGCGCCGGAGCCCGTCGAGGCTGCGGAGCGTCTTCAGCGCGCGCTCCACCTGCGCCTGCGTGTCGGCCGTCTCCTCGACGATGTCGCGGTGGTAGTCGCGGATCATCTCGATCGGGCCCACATAGAGAAACGACAGCAGCGCGACCACGGCCACGCCCAGGATGATCCGCTGATCGCGCCGCGAGTAGCCCGCGTACCAGCGCGCGACGGGCGCCCACGCCTGCCGCAGCCGCTCACGCCAGCTCACCGCGCCACCTCCGCGCTGAGCGCGAACCGTTCCTTGTCGCCGGCGCGCGTGGTGGGCGAGCTGAACTGCACCTGCCGGAAGCGTCTGGATTTCTCCAGCGTCGCGATCAGCTCGGAGGCCAGGGTGGCCTGGCCGTCCATCGTGACCTTCCCCTGGCGAAGCGTGAGAGTCGTGAGATACGCCTCCTTCGGCACGAGCTCGGTGAGGTCACGGAGCACGCGCGTGGCCCGCACGTCCTCGCCGGTGCCGAGGATCTTCAGCTGCTCCTGGAGGCGGTCGATCTCGTCCTGGAGCTGCCGCACCTCGCGCACCTGGGGCTCGAGGGCCGCGAGCTGCGCCTTGACGTCGCGCAGCATGAGGCGCTCCTTCACCAGCACGCTGAACCCCAGCACGACGAGCAGCACGGCGGCCAGGCTCGCCAGACCGACGGTGGCGATCGACGGTCCCTCCTCGGCCGCACGGCGCTGGTCGGCCGGCAGGAGGTTGAAGGGCACGACCTGCTCGCGGATCGCGGCCAGCGCGCCGCCGATCGCCGGGAGCACCGCGGGGTCCATCCCGGCGAGCCGCCCGCCCTCGTCCTCGAGCCGACCGGCAGCCAGCGCGGTGAGATCGGCGTCCCGCCACTGCGCGTAGTCGGCCACCGCCTCCGGCAACCCGTAGCCGATCATCGTGACGTCGCTCGGCTGCAGCTGCTCCTCGGCGAGCTGGCGCACGACCGCCTGCTCGAGCGTACCGGCCGTCAGCCGGTCCATCGGGACCACCTGGCTCGAGCACAACCGCTGGCCGTGCACCAGTGCCAGCTCCAGATCGGGGCCCTCGGGGACCAGCAGCCCGAGCGACCCGACGTCCTTCCCGCGGCAGAACAGCACGTAGTCCGCGAGCGCTGCGGACGCGATCCCGAGGCTCCGCACCCGGAGCCCGGCCTCCTCGAGCAGCGTGGTGTGCGCCTCCACTTCGGCGCGCGGCAGGCTCGCCAGCAGCACTTCGACGCGGTCGTTGCGTTGCTCGCGCGGCACCCATTCGTAGTGCACCTCGTCCTTCGGCAGCGGCACGAGGTTCTCGATCTCGTAGGCGAGCACCTCGCCCAGATTCTCCGCCGCGGCGGCCGGCAGCACGACGCGCGTCATCATCGCGGCCCGCCGCGGCAGCACGATGCAGGCGCGCTGCCCCGCCCCGCGCCGCGCACCGGCAAACGCGCTCACCGCCTCGACCAGCGCGCGCCGGCGGCCCTCGACGTCCCCGACCGGCGGCAGCGGCTGGACCGCCACGTCGAGCAGCTGCACGCGCCAGAGGCGCTTGCGAAGGTGCGCCAGCGCGACGCGGTCGGGAGCGACGTACACGCCGATGCCGTCGAGCAGATCGGCCCGGCCGAGCCGCTGGGTGAGATCCGTCAGCGTCACCCGACCGCGTCCTCCGCCTCCGGCGGCGGCTGCATGTCCTCGTACGACCACGGACCGCGGTCGAACCAGCGGAGCACCGTCACGCCCTCGCCCACCTCGGCGCGGCAGAAGGACAGGTCGCACTCGCCGTCGAGCCCCTCGAGCATCACCACCGCGGCGACCCGCGACTGGTTGCGAGGCTGGGCGGTATCGGCTCGGCCTTCGACCAGCACGACGCTGGCCTCCGCGTTCGCGTCGTCGTCGCCGAGGTCGATCTCCCCTTCCTCGTCCAGCGCCCCCACCTGGAGCACGGCATTGTTGTTCACGAACATGCCCTTGCCGACGGCCTGCGCCAGCTCTTGCAGCCGCAGCACGTACAGCTGCCAGCCGTTCTCCTCGCCGCGCAGCGCGAGCACCTCCTCGGCCTCCTCGACCTCGATGCCGAACAGGACCGCCAGGAACTCCGGCGACGGATGATGCAGATTCACCTGGGCGTTCGGATTGAACACGGAGACCACGTCACGCAGTCCGAGCCGCCCGGGGCTGCCGTAGAACAGGTCGGGGTCGACGCCTTGCACCATCAGGAGCTCTTCGGCGGAGTCGAGCGGACCGTTCTTCGGCGTGCGCGGCGGATCGAAGCGGGCGTAGTCCTTGGCTTCGGCGCCGCCGGGCTTGCGCACCTCGTCGTCGGGATCGAGCCAGTCGAGGATGGCGTTGGTGATCGCCGCGTACGCCTGCTCTTCCTTCACGCTGGTGCCGGTCGTGCGGTTGCCGCCGCGGAGAAGGTTGCGGATGACCTCGCCGAGCAGCACCTCGAGCGCCTGCGCGTTGCCGACGGCCTCGTCGTCCTCCTGCGGATCGAGCGGTATCGCGAGCGGGATGCCGGCGCCGAGGTCCGTCAGCCGCACCTCGGCCTCGGCCCCCAGCAGCTCCACCGGATGCCACTGGCCATCGATGGGCACCAGCATGCGCTCGCCGAAGTCGATCTGCTCGAGCTGCTGCGGCTGCCGCTCCAACGCCTTGACGAGCTGTCGGTCAAAGATGGCGCGGTTCATCGCAGCCACGGCGAGATAGTACCCGCGCGTCTCCTCGGCCAAGTTCACGGCGGCCTGCGCATCGTCGCGCATATACTGGCCGAAGTCGAACGCCAGGACGCCGAGCAGCATGAACGCCCACAGCACGAGCAGCAACGCCGCCCCGCGCCGGCGGGCGTCGCGCCCGCGGCGCGCGCCGGCGGCTCGGCACACCGCCC
>DATMAZ010000179.1:0-5498 GCA_035559675.1 Candidatus Limnocylindria bacterium | reverse complement strand
TGCAGCGGCTTCGGATGCACCCGCCGCGGCGGCACGCGGAAGTGCTTGCCCTCCCACGAGAACTCGTCCTCGGTCCAGGCGCCGACCACGATGCGGAGCGCCTCTTCCCAGAGCTCGCGCGTGAGCCGCGGATCGATGCCGAACCCTTCGAGCTCGGCGCGCGTGGACGAGCGTCCGGTCCCGAACTCCAGCCGCCCGTCGCACAGGCAATCGAGCGTCGCCGCCATCTCGGCCACCCGCAGCGGGTGATTGTAGGGCGCCGGCAGCAGCCGCACCCCGTGCCCGATCTTGATGGTGCGCGTGCGGGCCGCCACCGCACCGTAGAGGACCTCGGGCGCCGAGCAATGGGAGAACTCGGAGAGGAAGTGGTGCTCCACCGTCCAGAAGTGCGTGAAGCCGACCGCCTCGCCGAGCACCGCCTGCTCGACCACCGCATGGAGCGCATCGCGCTCGGCGCGGGGCGTCCAAGGCGCCGGGACAGGAATCTCGTAGAAGAGCCCGAAGTCCATGTCGTCCCCCTTCAGGATGCGAGCGGCTCGAAGGTCGACTCCTGTCCGGTGGAGCCGCGGTCGAGGCCCACGACGCGGAGCGCGGCCGCGTTGCCGCCGCCGGAGCGGGCGAGCACGTTGCCCCCGACGATGCTGAGGGCACCGTCCACCACGAGGTGCGCGCCGGTGACGAAGCGCGCGTCGTCGCTGGCGAGATAGGCGGCCGCGGCGGCGACGTCCTCGGGCCGCCCGTGCTCCGGCCAGGGCTGCACCGTGTCGAGAAAGCGGCCCATGGCGTCCGGGCTGCCGCGGTGGAGCAGCGGCGTGTTGATGCCCCCGGGACAGATCGCGTTCACGCGAATGCGGTCCGGCGCGAGCTCGATTGCCACGGCGCGCGTGAGATTCACCACCGCCGCCTTGGCCGCGGAGTACGCCTGCGGCCCGTCGCCGCCGGACAGTCCCGCGACCGATGCGGTGCTGAGGATCACGCCACCCTCGCCCTGCGCCTTCATGAGACGCGCGCCGTGCTTCATTCCGAGAAACACGCCGCGCACCAGCACGGCCATGGTGAAGTCCCAGTGCTCGACGCTGAGGTGCGTGATCGGGCCGATGGCGCCCACCACGCCGGCATTGTTGAAGACGCAGTCGAGGCGGCCGAAGACGCTCGTCGCGGTCTCGAGCGCCCGCACGACCTGCGCCTCGTCTGTCACGTCGGTGAGAACGAAGCGGACGCGGTCGCCGTGGCCCGCGGCGCCGGCCAGCGCCACGGTCTCGGCGCCGCTCGTCTGGTTCACGTCGGCCACCACCACCGCGGCGCCCTCCTCCAGAAAGCGGAGCACCGTGGCGCGACCGATGCCGTTCCCGCCGCCGGTGACGACGGCCACCTTGCCCGCGAATCGCTTCGTCATGCGCGGGATGGATAGACCATTGCCGCGGCCGAGGCCACCGCGTTACGACCGGCCGCGGATCCACCGGCTACGCGCTCGCCGTCGATGCGGGCGAGGCCGCGGGCGACCGGCCGCGGCGGTCGGCTACTGCCGCGTCTATCTAGCCGACAAGGACGCCTTCGCCATTCACCGCGCAAGCATCAGCGCCCGGCGGCTCGAGCGGCGCGAGGGGCCGGGGGGTGGTGGTCGAGCGTATGACCCGTCTGCCTGGTCACACGGAGGCCCTCATGCCCCTTGCGAGCCCCCGAACGACGCAAGTGCCATGATGGGTGAGCCCTTGTAAGTAACTGTCTTATCGTGAGAATCGATGCTGCTGCGGGATCAATTCGTAGCCGAAAGAATATTCTTGACAACGTGACATCGGCGCAAGTAAACGGTGACACGACGTAGGGAAACGTGACACGACGTAGGGAACCACGTGGTGGGAAGGTCCATAACCGCCCAGCCACCGAAACAGCGGGCAATTCAGGTGTAAACCAGTTCGAGTTTAGGAGGGAGAAGGATATGCGCAGGTTTTTGGTTTTGGGCATGGCTGTGGCGTCCAGCTTGACGTTCGCAGCGACTGCACGGGCAGTCGACATTTCGGTCACGCCGTTGAAGCTGATCATCGTCGACAAGCTCGTCGCGTCGGGTTCCGCCAAGGCGGTGTTCGTGGCGAAGGACGGGGCCGTGACGAAGGGGACCGGCACCAACGTGTCTTCGGTGTCGTCCCAGCTCGACATCTCGTTCGATTCCGAGAGCGGCTCGTTCGTGAATCCGTCGGGCGCCAACTGGCTCGTGAACAAGAGCACGGTTGCGAAGTACGTCAACAAGAACGCGCCGTCGGGCGGCGCCACCAAGGTGAGCGTGATCAAGCCGGGCAAGCTCATCAAGAACGTCGGCAAGAGCCTCGGCGACAGCCCGATCGACATCTCCGCGGCTCCGTCGGGCGACGTGCACGCGGTCTATACGGTGAATAACGACGGCGTGTTCCGGCACTGCGGCAAGTTCACGGGTTGCGCGCACAAGAGCATCGCGGGCGGCACCGGCTTCAAGCTGGTCTGCAAGGGCACCGGCGCGCCCGACACCTGCCCGGCTTCGCCGAGCGGCGCGTTCGTCGACTGATCCCCGCAACGAAGGACCACACCCGACGTGGGTTCGAGGGCCCTGCCGTTTGGCAGGGCCCTCTTTTTTTGTATGGTCGCACATGCCGCTCGATCCGCAGTGCCGCCTGATCCTCGACCAGCTCGCCGCCACCGGCATGGCGCCGCTGCACACCCAGACGGTGGCCGAGGCGCGCGCCTTCATGGAGTCCATGCGCGGCCTCCACGGCCCGCCGACGACACTTCCGGTGGTGCGCGACCTGTCGCTGCCCGGCACGGCCGGCACGATCCCCGCCCGGCTCTACCGCCCCGTCGAGGGCGGCACGCTGCCGCTCTTGGTCTACTTCCACGGCGGCGGCTGGGTGATCGGCAGCCTCGACACCCACGACGACGTATGTCGCGATCTGGCCAAAGCGGCCGGCTGCGCCGTCCTGTCGGTCGCCTACCGTCTCGCGCCCGAGCATCGCTTTCCGGCGGCCGCGGAGGACTGCTACGCCGCCACCCGCTGGGCGGCAGCCAACGGGGCGGCGCTCGGCATCGACCCCGCCCGGCTCGCCGTCGGCGGCGACAGCGCCGGGGGGAACCTCGCCGCCGTCACCGCCCTCATGGCGCGCGACCAGCATGGGCCCGCCCTGCGCTTCCAGCTGCTCATCTACCCCGTCACCTGTGGACGCATGGACAGTCCATCGATCCACGAGAATGCCGACGGCTACCTGCTGACGCGCGATGCGATGGTATGGTTCTGGGACCACTACGCCCCGGCCAAGGCCGATCGCGAGCGACCCTACGCGGCGCCGCTGCGCGCCGCCGACTTGCACGGCCTGCCGCCGGCGCTGGTGATCACCGCCGAGTTCGACCCGCTGCGGGACGAGGGCGAGGCATACGCCCGGCGCCTCGAGGCGGCCGGCGTGCCGACCACGCTGCGGCGCTACGACGGGCAGATCCACGGTTTCTTCACCATGGGGGCGCTCATCGACCGGGCGCGCGACGCGCTCGCCGAGGCGGCGAGCGCACTGCGCGCGGCGCTGGCGTGACCGAACTCCTGCGCGAGCTGGCCGACCGGCAGGCCATCCGCGACCTGGTGACCCGCTATGCCTGTGCGGTCGACCGGCGCGACTTCGACGCGGTGGCCGCCTGCTTCACGCCGGACGCCGAGACCGACTACACCTTCTTCGCAGGCCCCATCGCCGAGGTGCTGGAGAAGATCCGGGCCGGCGTCGGCGGCTTCGCCATGACCATGCACGTGCTCGGCAACCACCTGGCCGAGGTCCGGGGCGACACCGCCACCAGCGAGACCTACGCCGTCTGCTATCACCGCCGCCCCGGCGTCCCCGACGGCGCGCAGCTCGTGGTGGCGATGCGCTACCTCGACGAGCTGGTGCGGACGCCCGCCGGCTGGCGCATCCGGCGCCGGCGCGCCACGGTCGAGTGGCAGCAGCACGAGCCGCCGCGGGCGTGACGTCCGCCCGCGACCTGGCGGCCGCGCTCGCGGTGTGCGATCTCCTCTATCGCTACGCGCGCGGCGTCGACCGCAGGGACCTCGACCTCGTGCGCTCCTGCTTCGCGCCCGGCGCGCGCTACGACGGCGCGCTCGCGAGCGGCACGGTCGCCGACATGCTGGCGGCGCTGCCGGCGGCCATGGCCCGCTACGCCGCCACCCTGCATTTCATGGGCGAGCCCGCCGTGACCATCGACGGCGACGCGGCGACGAGCGAGACGCCCACCGTCGCCTACCACGTGCTGCGCGATGGCGGGACGCTGCGCACGGTCGCGGTGCGCTACGTCGACCGGCTGGAGCACGGGCCGGACGGCTGGCGCATCACGGCCCGCCGCGTGCTCCGTTGCTGGGAGTCCTAGCGGCACACCCCGGACTCGCGAAGCGCCCGCACCGCACCGGCGTCGAGGTCGAGCCAGTCCTGCAGCACGGCCTCGGTGTCGGCGCCGAGCAGCGGCGAGGGGCCCGCGTGCACGAGGCCGCCGCGCGAGAGGCGGATCGGGTTGCCGATGTGGCGCTCGGTGCCGACCTCGGGATGCTCGACCGTGACGATGGCCCCGCGCGCCGCGAGGTGCGCGTCGGCGCGGAGATCGTCGCCGTCGAGCACGGGCATGGCCGAGATGCCGATGGCCTGCAACCGCTTGGCGACCTCCTCCATGTCCTGCGACTTCGTCCACCTCGCAAGCCGCGCTTCGAGCGCGTCGCACGCGGCCAGGCGGCCGGCCAACGAGTCGAGCGCTTCGTCGGCCGGCCACTCGACCTCGGCGCAGAGCCGGCGCCATTGCTCGTCCGAGACGACCGCGATGGCCACCCAGCGGTCGGCGCCGCGACAGGGAAAGACGCCGTGCGGACACGCGTAGGGAACGCGGTTGCCGCTCGGCGCGGCCGGGCGGCCGGTGGTTGGCCCCTCGAGATACGCTTCGCCGAGCAGAAAGGCCGCGGTTTCGGTCTGCGCGAGGTCGATCAGCTGCCCGCGCCCCGTACGCCGCCGGTGCTCCAGCGCCGCCAGCACCGCCACCACGCCGAGCTTGCTCGCGACGTGATCCGGGTGGTTGAGCGTCGAGCCGGCGGGATACGGCGCGTCGGCGTGGTTCCAGAGATAGGTAGCGCCGGCAAAGGCGGCGTTCAGCGGCCCGAAGCCCTGGACGCAGCCGAGCGGCCCGCCGCGGCCATAGCCCTGGGACGCGAGGTAGATGACGTCCGGACGGACCCGGCGGACGTCGTCGTAGTCGAGCCCCCAGCTCGCGGCGACACCGCCGCGGTTGTTCTCGATCACCACGTCGGCACGCGCGCACAATCGGAGCGCCAGCTCGCGGGCGCGCGGCTGGCGGAGGTCGAGGCACACGCTGCGCAGCCCGCGGTTCTCGTCGTTGAAGGTGAACGCGCGATTGGGCGCATCGGGCTCGAGCGCCACCTCGCGCAGCGGATCCATCTTGGTCTCCGACTCGATCTTCACCACCTCCGCGCCGAGCTCGCCGAGCACGGT
>DATMAZ010000178.1:0-4046 GCA_035559675.1 Candidatus Limnocylindria bacterium | reverse complement strand
GCCGCTCGGGCTCGGGCGCCGGCTCGGCGGACGCTGCGGGGGCGGCTTCAGGTGCCGCAGGGGGCGGCACGGCCACCTGCTCGGGCGCGGGCGGCAGCGCCGGGGGAATGGCGTCGGGCAGCGGCGGGGGGACACTGCTGTCGAGCACCAGCGGCGGCGGAACCTCCCGCGGCTCGAGCTGGGAATCCGCGGCCGACGGCGGCGCCTGCTCGCGCCGCAGCACCTGGCGTGCCGTGCGCCGCCGGATGACGTTGCTGCCGAGTCGCGTCTCGGTGGTCTTCTCGCGCGCAGTCACCACGTTCTCGGCGCCCGCCTCCACCGAGGTGACGACGCGCTCGGCGACCACGCGCTCCTTGCCGATGGCGAGCCCGTCGCCGCGCGGCACGAGCCCGAGGGCCTGGCGCACGCGCTGTGCCTCCTCCTCGGTGAACGAGCTCTGCGATCGCTTGCCGCGCATGCCGAGGCGCTCGGCGGCCGCCAAGACGTCCTTCGGCGACTGTCCCCATTCTTTGGCCAACTCGTGAATCCGCTTCGACATGCCTTACCTCGCCCCACCGGTCGCACCGGCGTCGGCCGCCAGCGCGGCGCGGGCCGCGGCACCGGGGGCCCAGCGCAGCGAGCGCACGAGCCCCTTCCCGCGCGCGAAGCGACGGGCGCACTCGCCGTCGCGATGTAGATAGGCGCCGCGCCCTGGCGCCCGCCGGGCCGGATCGAGCCGGAGCTGCTCGCCGGCGCGCACGAAGCGCTGCAGCTCGACCTTCGCCGCGCGTCGTCCGCAGCCGACACAGGTGCGCATGCCGGTCATTCGCGCCCACCCTCCCCGCCGCCGGCCGCCTCGGCCGCGACGTCGACGCTGGTCGCGGCCCGGGTTTCCGCCAGCAGCCGCTCGGCCTCCGCGGCCTCGGCAGCTTCGCGCTCGGCCGCCGTGCGCGCCGCTTCGATGATGCCGGCGGCTCGGGCCGTGCCGATGCCGTCCACCTCGGCGAGCGCCTCGGGGTCAGCGGCCGCCACGTCCGCCGCCGACTTGTACCCGTTCTGGTAGAGCTGCTCCGCGGTGGCCGGGGTGATGCCGTCGATGGCCCCGAGCGAGGCCAACGCCCGGCGGTACTCCTCCTCGGCCTCCGACTCGCTGCGCACGTCGAGGCGCCACCCCGTCAGCCGCGACGCCAGGCGCACGTTCTGGCCCTTCTTGCCGATGGCGAGCGACAGCTGATCGTCGGGAACGATCACCTCCATCGCGTGCTCGTCGTCGTCGATGAAGATCTTCGAGACCTTCGCCGGCGCCAGCGCGCGACAGACGTAGTCGGCCGGGTCCGGCGACCACTCGACGATGTCAATCTTTTCGTTGCGCAGCTCCTGCACCACCGCCTGCACCCGGGTGCCGCGCATCCCGACGCACGCGCCGACCGGGTCGACGTCCTCGTCGTGGGACGTGACGGCGATCTTCGCCCGCCCGCCGGGCTCGCGCGCCGCGCCCTTCACCTCGACGATCCCCTCGTACATCTCCGGCACTTCCTGCTCGAAGAGCTTGATCAGCAGGCCGGGGTGCGTGCGCGACAAGATGATCTGCGGGCCCTTGGCGTGCAGGTCGACGTCGACGATGTAGGCGCGGATGCGGTCGCCCTGCCGGTAGCGCTCACGCGGAATCTGCTCCTTCTCGGGCAGGATCGCGTCGGTGCGTCCCAGGTTCACGATCAAGTTCTTCTTCTCGAAGCGCTGGACGGTGCCGGACACCAGCTCGCCCTTGCGGTTCTTGAACTCGTTGAAGATGCTGTCGCGCTCGGCGTCGCGCACGCGCTGGATGATGTTCTGCTTCGCCGCCTGCGCTGCGATGCGCCCGAGCTTCTCCGGGGGCAGCTTCGCCAGCAGCTCGTCGCCGATCTCGGCGTCGGGGTCGAGCGTCTTGCGGGCGACTTCGAGCGTCACCTCGTTGTCGGGGTCCTGGACGACGTCGACCACGCGCTTGATCTCGAACAGCTCTACCTGCCCGATCTCGGGGTTGAACTGCGCTTCGATGTTGCGGTCGAGTCCGAAGGTTCGCTTCGCCGCCGACAGCATGGCCTCCTCGAGCGCCTTGACGATGATGTCGCGGTCGATCCCCTTTTCCTTGCTCACCTGCTCGATGACGCGGTTCAGGTCTGGCAGCATGATGGTTCCTCCCACGTGCTAGGAGCGGGAGCCGGCGACTCCCTTCTGGCCGGACACGAACTCCGTCCGGGCCTCGTTGATCATGCCGAACGGCACCTCGACCAGGCCGACCTCGCCATCGTCGACGGAAATGCCCGTCGTTCCCACCGCCCGCAGCGTGCCCTTGAGCAGCCGTCGCTCGGCGATCGGCTCGCGCACCCGGACGGCCACCCGCTCGCCGACCGCACCGCGGAAGTGCGCCTCGTGCCGTAGCGCGCGCTCGAGCCCCGGCGACGAGCACTCGAGGTGATAGCGCCCGGGGACCGCGTCGTGCGCGTCGAAGACGTCGCCCAGCTGCCGCGACATGGCGGTCAGCTCGTCGAGCCCCACCCGGCCGCCGGGACGCTGCAGGAAGATGCGCACCACCATGCGCCCGCGATCGGGCTTGTACTCGACGTCGAACAGCTCGAGACCCGCCTGCCGCACGAGCGGCTCGGCCAGCGCGCGTACGCGCTCGCGAACCCCGGCGATGTCCGTCGTGGAATGCATTGCGTCACAAACAAAAAGAGTGGGCTCGGGCCCACTCCGGATCGGAAAAACCAAGGCCAGATCGAAGGTTGGCTGTATAACACGAGGCCTCGCACCCCGCAATGCGCCCGCCCGAAACCCGGCCCGTGCGGGCCGCCCGCGGCGCGGTCAGGCGGGACGGTCGCCCCGCTCGTGGAAGGTGGTGAGCTCGATCACCTGGTAGGTGCGCCGGCCCTTCGGGGTGTGCACCACCGCCTCGTCCCCCACGCGCTTGTTCATGAGGGCCTGCCCGAGCGGCGACGACAGGGAGATCTGGCCGCGGCTCGGGTCGACCTCCTCCGGGAAGACGATCTCGTAGGTGAGGATCTCGCCCTCGTCCACGTCCTCGACCACGACTCGGCTGCCGTACGCCACGACGCCCTCGGGAATCGAGGCCACCGTGTACATCGACAGCTCCCGAACGCGGCCCGAGAGCTGCCCGATGCGCGAGCGCAGATAGTCCTGCCGGTTCTTGGCGGCCTCGTATTCGGCGTTCTCCGAGAGGTCGCCGTGCGCGGCCGCCGCCGCCAGTTCCTTCGGGAGCTCGATGCTGAGCTCCCGCTGCAGCTCGGCGAGTTCGCGCTTGAGTTTCGTCAGGATGGGAAGCTCCATCGTGCCTCCGTCACTCGGCCGGACGCTCGGCGAGCACCCGGCGCACGACCTCGCTGGCCTCGCGGCCTTCGTAGCGCCCGGCATACGCGGCCTTGAGCGCCGCCATCACCTGCCCCATCGCTGCCCCGGGCTTCGCTGCCACGATCTCGCGGACGCGCTTCTCGAGGGCGGGGCCCGTCAGCAGCGCCGGCAGATAGGGCTCCAGGATCGCCCGCTCGCTGGCGTTCTGTTGCACCAGCTCGTCGCGACCCGCCTGCCGCGCGTAGTCTTCGGCTTCCTGACGCTTTCGCACCTCGCGCCGGACGATCTCCACGAGGTCGGCTTCCGAGAGCTCGCTCCCTCGCCGCTCGACCTTCAGATTCTTCACGGCCGCCGTGACGGCGCGGAGAGCGTAGACGGCCGTCATGTCGCGCGCCTTCATGGCGCGGCGCAGATCGTCGCTCAGCTGTTGCTCCGACAGCGGCACGGCGACGGTAGGCTAGCAGAACCAGACGACAGGTAAAGGCCGAACGTACCTGAAGAAGGGCACGTCCCGCCGTAGCCTGCGCGCGCCGCGGCCGCCAGCGTGCGCGCATGCGCATGCTCGTGCGGCGTTTCGCCGATCTGCTCTTCCCGCTCACCTGCCTCGGCTGTCTCCGACGCATCCCCGGCGCCGACGCGCACGGTGGACCGCTGTGCGCGGCCTGCCGCCGGGGCGCCCCGGCGCCGCCGCCGCCGCTCTGCGAGCGCTGCGGGGTCCC
>DATMAZ010000177.1:0-22604 GCA_035559675.1 Candidatus Limnocylindria bacterium | reverse complement strand
AGCCGCTCGGCCACGTCCCACCCGTCGAGTACGAGGACGCGTACTATCGCAGGCAGGAGTCACACGACGCACAGGAGACCCCGGCCATGGGGGCCGGACTCAACTAACCGGGCCTCTGGAGAACCCGGGGCGGTTCAATGTTTCGGGAGTGGTTTATCGAGACTACTCACCTCGATCTGGGTGGCGGCAATGACGATGAGTTCGCCTATCGCATCGCCTTTTTGGCTGACGTCGATCCGGCTGACGCACGCACGGTGCTCGATCACGTCCAAGAACAGCTTTGGTCACGAGCCAAGGCGCTTGAGCGGACGCGTGCCACGTTGCTCCGGGGGGCTGGCTCCGCCGATTGCCTCTCCGTGCTCCCCCTCACCATTGGCCGTCAGATTCGGCGCGTCGCAGCCGAGATCGCATTCTTGGACGACCTTCGCGGGACGTACGAGGCGTGGCTCGTGACAAAGCAGCAAGCGTCACGGGCGCGAGCCGCGCGGGCGAAGCGATCGAGTGGTCCCCAGCGTGAGATGCGATCAGGTGGCAGATGAGCGACCTATCCTTCGATCTCACCTGGCGATTCCTTCGTGGAGGGCTCGGACGCTTGGCGCTCACAGTCCTGGCCGTTGCCTGCGGGGTGGCGCTCGTCTGTGCGATCGACCTCGTGAATCGCGCCGTCTACGCGAGCTTCGTCGAGATCCTCGACATCATGTCGGGGAAGGCAGCACTCCAAGTGACGCCCGGCGAAGGGGCGCTTCTCCCGGAAGCGCTAGCGGCGGAGGTAAAGGAGACACCCGGTGTGGAACTCGCGGTTCCGGTCGTCAGCTCGTGGGCTTTTCTCACCGACGGCAGCGGTGAGCAGCTCACCGTCCACGGGGTGGACATCACGAATGACGACGCCATTCGGGTCTATGAGCCAGCGCGACAGTCTGGCCTGCTCGAAGACGTGCTCGCCTTTTTGAACCAACCCGATTCGATCATTCTCACCGAAGCCTTCGCGGCGCGCCATCACCTGGCCGTGGAGGATCCGCTCGAGCTCGATACGCCCACCGGCCGTCGGCGATTCGTCGTTCGCGGGCTCCTGGCGCCGACGGGCATCGCGCGACTCCAGGGTGGAGGCCTAGTGGTGATGGACATCGGCGCTGCGGAGTTGGCTTTCACGCGACCCGGTCTCGCCAATCGGATCGACGTGGTCGTTCGCCGCGACGCCGACGTCGGCGTCGTACGCGATGCGCTGATCGCGAAGCTGCCGGCGGGTCTGCGCGTCGAAGCACCGGCCCAGCGTCGGGTCGACCTCCAGAAGGTCCTGCGCTCGGTACAGACCCTCCTTCAAGCCGTGGGCATCTTCGGCTTGTTCGCCGCCTTCCTCATCACGTTCAGTCGCCTGAACGTCGTGTTCGAAGCGCGCGTGGGCCAGCTCGCCGTGCTGCGATCACTGGGAGTTCGGAGTCGGCGGGTCTGGTGGGAGCTAGTGAAGGAGAGCGCGCTCGTCGGCGCCTTCGGGATCGCGCTCGGTATCCCCGCAGGAATCGGTCTCGCGCACCTTCTGCTGCCGCTCATTGCGACGACCACTGCCATCGGCGCCAAGTTGGCAATCGGCGAAGTTGCGCTGTCGGCGCGGCCGGAATCGATGCTGCTTGCCGGGGGCCTGGGGCTCGGCACCGTCATACTCGCTGCGCTCGTGCCGGCGCGTCAGGCGGCTCGGATGGCCGTGATCGACACGCTCCGCAACCGAGACGTGGAGAGCGAGCGCCCGCTGGTTCCCCCGCGTGCGACCGGCGTCATTCTGCTGGTCGCCATCTGCGGGGTGGTCTGGCACTTGATCGCGGTCACGGCGCTCAGCGGCCTCGTCGCGAGCGCGCTCGTAACGATCACGATGGCGGTGCTCATGCGTCCCGCGCTCGACGTGGCGTCCCCGCTCCTGCGGGGACTGGGGCCGGGCATCGCTGGCGCGACCGGCCGATACGCCATCGGTACGCTGCTGCGGTCGCCGCGGCGGACGGCACTGACGATCGCGACCATCGGGATCGGCTTTGGCGTCGTACTCTGGTTGTGGACACTGGCCGGAAGCTTCGAGCGGTCCGTCCGGGAGGTTATGCCTGGAGTGTTGCGCGGCGACCTGGTCGTCGGTTCACCCAACGTAGCGGCCGGGTACATCGAGGCTCCACTCGACGACGGATTGCTTGAGGCCGTTGGCGGGATACCCGGGGTGCGTTCCGTGGTCGGTGAGATGACGGCGGATTGGCAGTATGGTGGCGGGCCGATCGCCCTCAACGCCTTCGATCCCAGCTACTTCAGCGAAGACACGTTCGGGGGGTGGCGCTTCATCGGACGTACGCTCCCTGATGCGGGAGCATTGGTCGCGCGCGGGCATGGCGTGCTCGTCTCCGAGAACTTCGTGCACAACGTCGGGCTCGAGGTAGGAGACCTGCTCACGCTCGACAGCCCGAGCGGGCCGCTGAGCGTTCGCGTCGCCGGTGTCACCGCCGATTTCCTGTCGCCTCGCGGGACGGTCCTGCTGAGCCGCGATCTCTATCGGGAGCGCTGGCGTGACCCGCACGTCACGCACGCACTGGTGCGGGTCGACCACGGAGTGGAAGTACCCACCGTACGCGAGCGCATCGCGCGGACGCTCGGCGTCCGCTATGGGGTCCGCGTTCAGCGCCTCGACGAGCTCGTGGCCTGGTTCGCCGAGCAAGTCCGCCGTGCCTTCACCGGACTCGACGTGCTGGCGATGCTTGTGCTCTTGGTCGTACTCGTGGGCGTCGGGGACACACTGGCGGCGGGCACGCTTGAGCGCACCCGCGAGCTGGGCGTGTTGCGCGCGCTCGGGCTCCGACGCCGCCGTATGGGCCGGATCGTGTTGGGAGAAGCGCTCGTCCTGGGTGTGCTGGGTGTCGCCGCCGCGGTCGTGTTCGGTCTCGGGCTCGGAGTGCTCTGGGTGACGACGACGTTCCCGGCGCTGCTCGGTTGGACGCTAACCTTGCACGTCCCGCTTGCGCGAGCAGCCGGGGTCGCGCTGGCGGGGATCGTCGTTTGCGTGTTCGCGGCCTATCTGCCCGCGTCTCGCGCCGTGCGCCTCGATCCCGTCGTCGCATTGCGAACGGAATGACCATGAGCGCTTTCCTTAGCATCGACAACGTCACGAAATGCTATGGCCACGGGGCGTCGGCGACGACCGTACTCACCAACGTGGCGCTCAGCGTGCCGGAGGGTGAGTTTCTCTCGGTCATGGGACCGAGCGGATCGGGTAAGAGCACGCTCCTCAATCTCATTGCCGGGCTGGACACCCCGACCATCGGTCGTGTCGTGGTCGCGGGCCACGACATCACGGCGCTCCCCGACGACGAGCGCAGCGACTGGCGCTTGCAGCAAGTAGGTTTGATCTTTCAAGGCTTCAACCTGCTGCCCACCTTCACCATCGAAGAGAACGTCATGTGCCCGCTCGAATTTCTCGGGCGCCCCAGCCGCGAGTCCCGGGAACGCACCCGCGTCATCCTCGAACAGGTCGACCTGGGTCGGGCCGTGTATCATCGTCGCCCCGCGGAACTGTCGGGGGGCGAGCAGCAACGAGCGGCCATCGCCCGCGCGCTCGTCGTGGGGCCGAGCTTGCTGCTCGCCGACGAGCCCACGGGCAACCTGGACTCCCGAACGGGGGAGGTCGTCCTCGACCTTCTCCGTCGCTTGAACCAGGAGCAGCGCGTGACGGTCGTGCTCGTCACTCACAGCGCCCTGGCCGCGACGTACGGTGATCGCACGGTCGAGCTGCGCGACGGTCGCATCGTCCGGGACGTGCGTGCCCCGGCCGAGACCGGCGGGCGCGTCATCCCGTTGCGTGAATCCTAACGCGTGATCACCGCGCCGCGCTGTCGCACAGCCAACCCCCGGAGCGCAGGAGCAGCAGCTCGCAGCTCAGCCCCGGTCCGAACGCCATCATCACGCCCAGTCGACCCGCGGGGACGGGATCCAACTCGCGCAACGCTTCGAGGATGAAGAAGACCGTGGCGGACGAAACGTTCCCGTAAGCCGACCAGGCCGCCCACGAAGGCGCGAGCGCACGCTCGGAGAGCTGCAGTGTGGCACCCACGGCCTCGAGCACGCGTGGCCCGCCCGGATGGATCACCCAGAACGCGACATCGCTTCGCTGGACGCCGTGGGCGGCCAGAAAGCCGTCGAGCGCCTTGGGCAGGTGAAGCGCCACGAGCTCCGGGAGTTGCGGTGAGAGCATCAGGCGGAGCCCTGTATCCGAGAGACGCATGCCAAGTGCGTCGGTTGTCTCGGGCCAGAGGCTCGTACCCGTTGCTAGAATCTCGGGACCGCGTGCAGCGCCGGACGGACCAACCACCGCAGCTGCTGCGGCGTCGGCAAAGAGGATGTTACCGATCACGTCGCTCGGGGTGAGGTCGGTGGTCTGCATGCAGGAAGAGCAGAGCTCGACGCTCATGACCAGGGCGTAACCGGCACGCCCACTGAGCAACTCCGTGGCCACTCCGAGGCCCCCCACGCCCGCGGAGCACCCGAGCTCCGTCACTGGCACTCGTCGTGCCTCGGGCGGCACGCCGAGCCGGGGCAGCACGTAGGCATCGACCGATGGCAGCATGTAGCCCGTGCATGAGACAGTGACGACTACACCCAGATCGCATCCGTTGACCCCGGCGGCAAGCAGCGCGCGACCCCCCAGGTTCTCGGCCAGCTCACGCGAGCGTTGCTCGAAGATCCGAGATCGACCCTCTGGCGTGAGCCGCAGCAGCTCCTCGATCGGCGTCTCGATGTGACGGCGATCGACGCGCGACCGCTCGACCATGCCACGGAAACGGGCGCTCCCTTCGGGCCCGCCCGCGAGCGTCGGCAGCTGCGTCAGCGTGTCGTCGCGGGTGAGGAACCGCGTTGGCACGTGGGTTTCGACGCTCAGGAGTTGTGGTTGCGTACTATTCGACGGCATTTCTAAGGTGGCCTGGCTAGCCTTAGTCCGTTTAGCGTCTCCGCGACAGTGTCGCTCGTCCTACGCTTGCAAGTCGGAATCGACGGCTTTCGCCACGTGGGAGCGGCTCTCGCTCGTCACAGCGCTTGGCCATGACATGACCAAGCGCCCGCCTCTCGGCGCGCTATCGCCTGTCGGCGTTCGAAGGTCGTCTGCCTTGCTACCCCGGTGCTACCCCAGGCCTGTGGTCCCCATGACAATGCTTCGCCAAGTAGCTGATTTCCCTAGAGCCACCCGCCGGAATCGAACCGGCGACCTACTGATTACGAATCAGTTGCTCTACCATCTGAGCTAGGGTGGCGAAGGCCGCTTGTGTACCGACTCGCTCCAAGTCGGTCAAACCTGACCGCCGGACGCGGTCGCCGCGCCCGAGCCCGCGCCGCCGCCCGCCGCTCGCACCCGCAGCTCGAGCCGCTCGCCCGGCAGCCGGCGGGCTTCGACGTGTACCTCGATCACGCGCCCGTCCTTCCGCATGAGCCGCCCGGACTGCTCGGTCAGCTCGCCGATCCGCATCCGGTCGAGCGACACCGCCACGCGCGGTCGCTCCGCCTCGGGCACCAGCTCGCTGCCGTGCATCGCCAGCAGCTCCTCGCGGGAATAGCCGAGCAACGCGCACGCGCCGGCATCCACCGTCTCGAACCGCCCGCGATGGTTCACGACGAACGTCGCCGTCCCCTCGCTTCCACTGCCCTCACCCATGGCGCGCGACACTTTGGGTGACCGACGGAGTCAGAGCAAGGCCTCAGTCGGCCGCTCGCCTCGGCACGCGCGCCAGCCCGGCCACGCCCACGAGCCCCAGCACCACCACCAGCGCGCCCCGCCGAGCGCGAACGGCCGCACGCCGAGGTGCGCCAAGCCGGCCACCAGGTTCACCACCCCGAACGGCGCCAGCGGAATGAGCCGCACACCACTATGACCGTGATCGGCATCATGACGACGCTCGCCACGGCGATCGCCGCCACGCCGATCGCCGGACCGGCCGGCGCGGTGCCGAGCCAGCCGCGGGCTGCCTTCAGCCGCTCGGGATCGAGCCAGTCGCCGAGCGGGCCGAAGCGCCAGGCGAGCGTAGCTCCACGGACATACGGACTTGGTCGCTCATGGGTGGTCGGATGAGCAACCCGCATGCCAGCGCCGGGGCCGAGGGCGGCACGGACGGCGGGCATCCCGGGGCACATCGGGCGTGTAGCGTGTACAAACTGCCGCGCGCGTGGCGGCTGCGATGGCGGCGCGGCGCGCGTTGTGCCAGGCTTTCGGACGACCCTATGGTGCTCGACGCCGCTTCGTGGAACCCGCGCTTCGCGGAGCTGCCGGGCCGCGGCCGCATGCGCTACTACGAGTGGCCGGGCCCGGTGGGCGCGCCGGCGGTCGTCCTGCTCCACGGGCTCGCTGCCACCGGGCGCTTGAACTGGGCGACCTCGGCGCCGGCGCTGGCGCGCCACTTCCGCGTGGTCGTGGTGGACCACCGCGGCCACGGCCAGGGCATCCGCACGCATCACTTCCGGCTGGCCGACTGCGCCGACGACGTGGTGGCGCTCGCCGACCTCCTCGGCATCGAGTCCTTCGTCGGGGTGGGCTACTCGATGGGCGGTCCCATCGCCAAGCTCTGCTGGCACCGCCACCGCGACCGCGTGCGCGGGCTCGTGCTCTGCGCCACCGCCCGGCACTTCATGCGGCGCGAGGCGAAGGCGGTGCTGGCGGCCGTCATCCCGGGCATGGTGCTCGGCGCACGCGCCGTCCCCGACTTCTTCCGCGCGCGCATCGTCGAGGCCATGCTGCGCGACGTCCCGCCCGGGCCGCGTCGCGACTTCGCGCGCGCCGAGATGATGGCGACCGATCCCGCCACCGTCTTCCAAGCTGCCCGCGCCGTCATTCGCTTCTCGTCACGCGACTGGGTCTCGAACATCGACGTGCCGACGGCCGTGGTCGTCACCACGCGCGACCGGCTGGTGCCGCCGGCGAGCCAGTACAAGCTCGCGCGCGCGATCGGCGGCGCCAAGGTCTTCGAGGTGGACGGCGACCATCTCGCCTGCGTGCGCGCGGCCGACACCTTCGTGGACGCACTGATCCAGGCCTGCACCCACGTGACGGCCGTGACGACGGCCGGCCAGGTGGCCTGAGCGCCTACTTGGGCGCGTCGGCGAGCACGAACCCGGGCAGGTTCGCCACGCGGAAGAACGGCCGCACGACGGCCGGGAGATGCGGGGCGGCCCGCTCGAAATCCACGATGCGCGGCCGCGTCAGCCGAATACGGCGTCCGAGCCGCTCCAGCTCGCAGCCGTTGGCGGCGAGGATGTTCCGTGCCCAGTCGACATCGCGCCCGTAGGTGAGCGGGATGACGAACCCGCGCCGGCTCGGGATCGCGACCACCGGCGAGCGATATTGCCGGCCGCTCTTGCGTCCGACGTGGTGCACGATGGCGAGCGGCGGGACGATCCAGGCGATGGTGCCCAGGATCGGATTGGTGAACACGCGGTTCACCCGCCGCATGAAGTAGGGGAAGTGCACGCGCCCGAGGCTAGACCCGAGAGCCGGCTAGCTGCAAGCGGAACATTTTGCATGGACCAGTGTGGACAGAGGCGTACAAGGAAACTCATGAAGCATGCGCTGTCGGCATCGGTCGTGATCGCGTCGCTGCTCGCACCGCCCGGCGCCCGGGCGATCACCGTCTATTCGACCGACTTCGAGACGCCGCTCGGGCCCAATTGGTTCGCGCCGGGCGCCAGCATCCAGCCGGTGGCGTCCTGCCCGCCCTGAGCGCGTTGCACCGCGCCGGCTCCGTGGTCTAGACCACGCGGCGATGCCCGCTCTCGCCGCGTTGCCGCTGCAGGCCGCCGTCTGGGTGCTGCAGAGCCTTCCCGACCCGGTGCTGCGTCTCCTCTCCGGACAGCTCACGCCCATCCGCCGCGACGACCTCGAGCTGTGCGCCGACGTGCAGTTCACGCTGGCCGTGCTGCGCCTCATGGGCCACCGGCCGCTCGACACCATGACGGTCGAGGAGGCGCGCGCCGAGATCCGGAGCACGTCGCGGCTCGCCAACACACTGGTCGAGCCGGTGGCACGCGTCGAGTCGCTCACCGTCGACGGTGCCGCGGGGCCGCTCGGCGCGCGGCTCTACGTGCCGTCGGGCACGGGCCGGCGCCCGCTGATCGTCTACTACCACGGCGGCGGCTGGGTGGTGGGCGACCTCGACACCCACGAGAGCGTCTGTCGCTTTCTCGCGAGCGAGGTGCGGGCGCCCGTGCTGGCGATCGACTACCGGCTGGCGCCCGAGCACAAGTACCCGGCCGCGGCCGACGACGCGGTGGCCGCGTTTCGCTGGGCCGCGCGCGAGGCGGGCGCGCTCGGCTGCGATCCGGCGCGCATCGCGGTCGCGGGCGACAGCGCCGGCGGCAACCTCTCGGCGGTCGTCTCGCAGGTGACCACGCGCGAGGGCGGCCCGCGTCCCGCCGCGCAGATGCTCATCTACCCGGCGACGGATCTCCTCGACCGCCATCCCTCGTACCGGCTGTTCGGCGACGGCTTCTTTCTCACTGCGGGCGAGATGGAGTGGTACATCGGCCACTACCTCCCCAACACCGAGGCCGCGCGCGAGCCGAAGGCGTCGCCGCTCCGCGCGCCGGATGTGGCCGGCCTGCCGCCGGCGCTGGTGCTCACCGCCGGCTTCGATCCGCTCCGCGACGAGGGCGAGGCGTACGCCAAGCGCCTGGAAGAGGCGGGCACCCGCGTCTGGTTTCGCCGCTATGCGGGTCTCATCCACGGCTTCGCCAACACGACCTCGGTCAGTCGCACCGGCCGCGCCGCCATGCTCGAAGCCGCCTCCGCGCTCCGCGACGTCCTGGGCGCCTAGCGACCGCGCCAGGTTGGCGGGCGCTTGGCGAGGAACGCGTCGATGCCTTCGGCGGCGTCGTCCATCGTCATGTTGCACGCCATGCCGTCGGCGGCGACCTCGTAAGCCTCGGCCATGCTGCGTTCGATCTGCTCGTAGAAGAGGCGCTTGCCGAGCGCGTTGACGGCGCGGCTGTGTCCGGCGATCGTGGCGGCGAGCCGCCCGACGGCGGCATCCAGCTCGGCGGCGGGGACGACCCGGTTCACGAGCCCCCAGCGCTCGGCGGTGGCGGCGTCGATCGGCTCGCCGGTCAGCAGCAGCTCCATCGCGTGCTTGCGCGAGAGGTTGCGCGCGACGCCCACGCCCGGCGTGGTGCAGAAGAGCCCGCTCTTGATCCCGGGGAGCGCAAAGCGCGCCTGCTCGCTCGCCACCGCGAGGTCGCACATCGACACGAGCTGACACCCGGCGGCCACCGCCGCGCCGTGGACGCGGGCGATCACCGGCTGCGGCAGGCGCACGAGCGACAGCATCATGGCGTTGCAGCGCGTGAACAGCGCGCGCTGCCAGCCTTCCTCGGGGTGCGCGCGCATCTCGTTCAAATCGTGGCCGGCGCAGAAGTGCTTGCCGGCGGCGGCCAGCACGACGGCACGGATCGACGGGTCGTCGGCGAGCCGGTCGAGCGCGCTCTGGAGCGCGGCCAGCATGTCGGACGACAGCGCGTTCAGCGTGGACGGGCGGTTGAGGGTGAGGGTCGCCACGCCGTCCGCGTCGTGTCGGAGGACCAGCTCGTCCTGCATGCCGGCGAGCATACCGGCGCCGGCAGCGGCCGCCTAGCGGTGCGCGCCAGCCGCTGTGCCCGCCCTCACGACGGCGCCAGCACGGGCCACGGCCCCGGCCGCTCGCTCGGCCGGAGCATCGCGCGGATGCGCTCGGCGAGCGCGTGACGCGCCACGCGCAGCGCGATGCCCGGCGCGAAAAACGCCGTCGGCGGCTGCAGGAGATGCATGACGTTGGCCGCCACGTCGCGGATCACGAGGTCGTCGTTGGACGCCTCGAAGAGCGCATCCATGTAGCGATTGATGGGCTTCAGGAGCGGCGGGCGCTTTCCTTCGGTCGTGTCGAAGCGGAAGTCGGCGCCGGTGGCGAGGTCCCAGACCTGCTTCAGGAACCCGACCTGCGCCGCGAACACGCGCGCCGGGAGATCGGCCGCGAGCGGCCCGTGCGCGGCGACCTGCTCGCGGAGCAGCCGCCCGCACACCGCGGCCGCCGTCATGCCCTGGCCGTAGATGGGGTTGAAGGCGCACACCGCGTCGCCCACGGCGAGGAAGCCGGCAACCGCGTTCCAGCGCTCGTAGTGCCGGAAGCGGTTCGCCATCATGCGGCTCGAGTAGACAGGCGAGATCGGAGTCGCGAGCGCCACCGCCTCGGCGATGATCGGCGAGCGGAGCCGGGCGAGCGTCGCGGTGAAGCCCGCCTCGTCGGTCGGCGGGTAGTTGCCCGCGATGCCGCCGATGGTGACGATCCAGCGGTTGCCCTCGCAGGGGGAGAGGACGCCGGCGGTGAGCTCGCTGCTCGGGCCCGAGAGATCCGGGTCGAGCCACACGCCCTTCCACCACCAGCTCCGCGGCCAGCGCTCCGCCGGCGGCGCCTCGTACCAGCGTGTGCTGTAGCCGCAGAACGAGTCGACGCCGCTCTCCTCCGGCGGCGTGATGCCGAGCGCCGCGAGCCACTCGGGCGCGCGCGAGCCGCGGCCGCTGGCGTCGACCACGAGGTCGGCCGCGAGCGTCGTCTCCCCGCCGCCGTCGCGGGCGCGCACGCGCACGCCGGTGATCCGCCGCTGCTCGGGGTGCAGCACCAGCCCCGTCACCTCGGTGCGCGGCCGCAACGTCACGTTCTCGTGGGTGGTGAGCAGCATGCGGGCCGCGGCGTCGACCAGCGGGCGGCTGAGGAAAAGGCCGCGGAGCCGGTAAGGGCGGCGGGGCTGCCAGCGGGTCTGCCGGAGCACGGCGAAGTCGGTGCCGAAATTCAGCTCGAGCGCGCCGTGCATCTTCACGTACGCGTCGAAGCCGGGGAACAGCCGCTCCAGCTCCTGGCGACCGCGCTCCAGCATGGCGTGGATGTGACGGCCCTGCGGCAGCCCGGCGCGATCGACGGGCCCGGCCGGCAGCTCGTCGCGCTCGATGACGGTCACTCGCTCGCAGCGCTCGGCCAGCGCGCGGGCGGCGCAGAGCCCCGCCAGACTTCCTCCCAATACGACGGCATTCGCCCCCATCGTCCTAATCCTTTCGCAGTCCCTGGAGCACGATCTTGAGCGCGTGGTCCACGGCGTCGGTGAGATTGAAGCGCGGCTCGCCGAGCGCCCAGGCGTCGACGATCGCGAAGTAGGCCCCGACCAGCACGGCGCCCGCGATCTCCGGTACGACGCCGCGGCGGAGCTCGCCCGCCGCCTGGCCGCGGCGGATGACGCCGACCAGGATCTCGCCGAGCGTGCGGCCCTGGGCGGTGCTCTGCGCCATCGCCGCCGGCCGCGCCATGGTCTCGCGCACCGTGAGCCGCACCAGCTCGGCGTGCCGCTCGGCCCGCGCCGCCAGCTCGCGCAGCACGGCACGCAGCGTGGCGACCGCGCCGCGCTGGCTCTCGAGCAGGGGCTGCAGCTCCTCGGTGGCGAGCCGGCCGTACTCGGCGAGCAGCGCGTCCTTGGTGGGGAAGTGGAGGAAGAAGGTGCCCTTGGCCACGTCGGCGGCGCGGCAGACGTCGTCGATGGTGACGGCGTCGTAGCCGCGCTCGAGGAAGAGCGCCGTCGCTGCCTCGTAGATGTTGCGCCGCGTCTGCGCCTTCTTGCGCGCGCGCCGTCCGGGCTCGGCTGCCGGCTCCGCAATCATGTACTCGGGTCTATTAAACGACTGGAGTACATCAATCAACCCTTGGCAGGCCGGGCCCGCCGCGGTATGGCCGACTGCTGGAGGACCCCCCGCATGCCCCTTCGTGCCGTTGCTGCCCTCGCTGCGCTCGCCGTCACGCTCGCCGTCCACGCCGGCGCCCAGGTGCCAAGCCCGACCATCGAAGGGCCCATCACCAGTGCGGGCAGCGCCTTCGTCGGCGGCACCACCGCCTTCGACCTCGCCGAGGTAGGCTACGAGCAGGCCGAGTACTTCATCTCGGGCACGGCGAGTGCCTACGTGAACACGGCGCCGCTCGGCGTCGACGGCCGCTGGAGCGTCGAGCCGGGCGAGACCGCGGCCTACAAGACGCGCATCGTCGTCTACCGCCCGAGCGACCCCAAGAAGTTCCGCGGCACCGTCTTCGTCGAGTGGCTCAACGTGAGCGGCGGCGTCGACGCCGCGCCCGACTGGACGCAGGGCCACGTCGAGATGATCCGGCAGGGGGCCGCGTGGGTGGGCGTCTCGGCGCAGTTCGTCGGCGTCGAGGGCGGGCCGCCGCTGGTCGGGGTGATCTCGCTGCCGCTCAAGACGGTGAATCCGGCGCGCTACGGGTCGCTCCACCATCCCGGCGACAGCTTCAGCCTCGACATCTTCTCGCAGGCCGGGATGGCCGTGCGCGCGCCGTCCGGCCCCGCGCCGCTCGGGCCGCTCGTGCCGAAGCGCGTGATCGCGATCGGCGAGTCGCAGTCGGCGTTCAAGCTGACGCAGTACGTGAACGCGGTGCACCCGCTGACGCACCTCTACGACGGCTATCTGATCCACAGCCGCGGCGGCTTGCCGGTGAGCCCGCTCTCGCAGGCGCCGCAGCCGATGATCGTCCCGCCGGGCGAGGCCATCATCCGCGAGGACGTCGACGTGCCGGTGCTCATCTTCCAGACCGAGAGCGACCTCACGTTCCTCCAGTACGTCCGCGCCCGCCAGGACGACTCGCGCAACGTGCGGCTGTGGGAGGTCGCGGGCACCGCCCACTTCGACACCTACGGGCTGGTGGTCGGTCCCTTCGACCTCGGCACGTCGCCCGATGCGGCGGCCGTGCTCTCCGACGTGACCGCGCCGATCCCGGGGCTGCTCGAGTGCGAGCTGCCGATCAACTCGGGGCCGCAGCACTGGGTCTTGAACGCGGCGCTGAGCAAGCTCGTCCGCTGGGTGAAGACGGGCAAGGCGCCGAAGCCGGCGCCGCGGCTCGACGTGAACATGGGCCCGCCGGTCGCCTTCAACGTCGACGAGCACGGCAACACGCTGGGCGGCATCCGCACGCCCTGGGTGGACGCGCCCATCGCCACCTTCGCGGGCATGCAGCCGGGCTCGATCCTCTGCATCCTCTTCGGCTCCACTACGGCGTTCGACGAGGCCAAGCTGGCCGAGCTCTACCCGACGCCGAAGGCATTCAAGAAGGCGCACGGGAAGGCGCTCAAGCGGGCGGTGAAGAAGGGCTGGATCCTCAAGCCCGACGCCAAGCTCATCAAGCAGTGGGCCGCCGGCTCGGGAATCGGCGGCTGACCCGCCTTCTCGATTGACGTCGCCGCAGGGCTGCGGTACGCGCAGCGTCGTGCGAGGCCTCCGGATCGTGGCACTCTGCGCGCTGCTCGCGTGGCCGGCCCGGGTGCTGGCCCATGGGCAGGACGAGGGCGATCTGCCGGTCACGCACTTTCCGGGCGGCGGGCCCGCCGCCACCGACTGCCTGGTCGGCGTCGAAGCCATCGGGCTCGACCTCGGCGAGCGCGCCAAGCGAGCCGTCTGCCACGACGGCGATCCGACGTGCGACCGCGACCGGCTGGTGAACGGGAAGTGCGAGTTCTGGGTGCGGGCGTGCCTCGCGGCGACCAGCGACCGCTGCGACGCGGCGGCGGGCGTCGGCGAGGTGGCGGTGATGGACGCTGGCGGCGACGTCGATCTCACGATGCTCGCGCGCACGCTCGAGCAGGTGCCGCTGCCCGTGGTGGCCGAGAACACCTGCGGCGCGCTCACCACGCTCACCGTGCCGCTCGGCGCGCGCAAGAACGGCGCGCCGCGCAAGGCGAAGAAGACCGTCACGCTCGCCGCCACCGGCACCGGCGGCATGCAGGACGAGGACGCCATCCGGTTCACGTGCAAGCCGCCGGCCAAGGAGAAGCGCGGCCGCGGCGTATCGTTCGCCCGCATCCAGTCGCGGATCTTCGAGAAGCAGTGCACGTTCTCTGGCTGCCACTCGCTCGCCAGCGCCGAGGCCGACCTCGTGCTCGAGGGGCCCGACGTCTACGACGCGCTGGTGAACGTGCCGGCGAGCACGAACGCGGCGCAGTTCGCCGGCAAGAAGCGCGTCGTGCCGGGCGCGCCGTCCACCAGCTTCCTCATGGACAAGCTGCTTGGCACGCTCGGGCCGGGCGAGGGCGATCCCATGCCGCTCGCCCGCAGCCCGCTGCGGCCGAGCGACATCGAGGCGATCCGCAAGTGGATCCTGGCCGGGGCGCCGCGCAGCGGCAACGTCGGCGGGGGCTTCTTGGGCGAGCTCGACGAGCAGCCGCGCATCCCACCGCCGCCCGTGCCGGCGGGCGCCTTCCAGGCCCACATGGACCCGATCGACGTGGGCGCCGTGCCCGAGATCGAGGGTTGCCAGTACGTGCGGCTCGACAACCCCGAGCCGATGGCGGTGCGCGCCTGGGAGCTGTTCATGCACGAGGGCAGCCACCACTTCATCCTGCGCGCCGCGCGCTGCCCCGATCCCGACGGCGACGGCATCACTGTCTGCGACGATCCTGCGTTCGACGAGCAGTTTCCCACGGGCTTCCGCCCCTGCGAGGAGTTCGGCTACGACTTCGGCTTCATCGTGGGCGCGCAGACGCCGCACCTCCGGGTCGACTACCAGACGGAGTCGACGGGCGTGGCGCTCGAGCTCGCGCGCCGCCAGCCGCTTTTGCTGAACTCGCACTACACGAACCCCTACCGCGACACGCGCGCCGAGGTCTGGATCAACGTCGAGCCGGTCGACCCCATCCTCGTCCGCCACCGCGCGCGCATCCTCTTCGCGCAGGTCGCGAACGCCTTCATCAGGGTGCCGCCGGGCACGCGGAACGCGAGCGCGACCTGGCACGCGTGCGCGTTCTCGGGGCCCGACGCCGTGTGCGATCTCTCCGGCGAGCCGATCCCCGGGCCGTCGCAGACGCACTTCGCGCTGCTCGGCGTCACTTCCCACATGCACAAGCGCACGGTGAAGTTCACCGCCGACCTCTTCCAGGACGGCGTGCGCCTTTCGCGCGGCGCCGACGACATGGTCGACCGGGACGACGGCTCGCAGCACCTCTACGTCAACACCGACTACTCCGACCCGGTGAACCTCACCTTCTGGCCACCGATCGTGGTCGAGCAGGGCGATGCGCTGCGCTACACCTGCACGGTCGACAACGGAGTGACGCGTCCCGTGCGGCTCGGCTGCGAGGAGGTACCGGGCGTGCCGCCGGGCCGGTCGATCCTGGAGCTCGTGGGCGGCCTCGCCGGCGCGTCGCGTCCGTGCACCACCGACGCCGACTGCGCGGGCTTCGGCACCGGCCGCTGCGTGCCCGCGAACCTCGTCTTCGGCTTCCTCGCCGACGACGAGATGTGCATCCTCCCGGGCCTCTACTACAACTGCCCCGGCGACGCCGCGAGCTGCACCGAGTAGGATCAGGATCCGGCGATGTCCGCCGCCGGATCTTCGGCAGGCGCATCGTGTCGCCGGGCGGCACTGCCGTCGTTCTCGAAGGGCGCGGCGGTCGCGTTTACTGAAGCGCGACGACCTTACCCGAGAGGTTGCGCTTCGCCGCGGCGAAGGGCGTCTCCCAGCAGACGCCGTTGTCGAGGTTGACGAGCTGCGCCGTGAACGGCAGCGTGCCCGGCAGCGGGGGCATGCCGAGGCCCGTGCCCTTGCCCTTCACCAGGATCTGCCCGCTGCCCGCGCCCGGCACGATCTTCACCTTGGTGATGCCCGAGGCCGCGCCCGCAGTGTCGACGTACTTGACGCCGCTGGCCAGCGCGCGCCACGCGGCCACGCCGCTCACGTCGGCGCCGCGCGGCACTCTGCCGCCCACGAGATGACCGGTGGCGTCGTAGACGCACACCGCGAGGTCGGTCTGCTGGTCCGGCGCGCCCAGGTCGCCGCTGTCGAGCGGGCCCCGCTTCCACTTCCAGACCAGCTTGTCGAGCGCGTCGTTGGCGAAGTCCTTCATGACGAGCTTGCCGGCGGCGCTCGCGGCGCAGCCGCTGCGCGGGGCGGGCGGGCACGAGGGGCCCTTCTCGATGGTGAACGTGTCGGCGATGGCGCCGGTGTTGGTGAGGAAGCGTGCGGTGAGCGTCGAGCCGACCACGTCGAGGACCAGCGAGCCGAGCAGCAGGTGGCCCACGCGGTGCGCCGGGTGGTTCAGCGTCGACGGGCGCACCTCGCTCGAGCTGCCCGCCACCACGTAGACCGCGCCCTGGTGGGGATCGAGCCCGAGCCGCTCCTTGCGGTACGCCCCGTCGCCGCCCGGCGCGCCGTCGCCCGAGTCCACCGTCATGTCGTCGTTGAAGGTCGACGCGAAGTCGTAGTGGCCGTCGAGGAGGTAGCTGCGCTCGTAGCTGTGGCTGTGGCCGCAGAGCACCAGGTCGACGCCGTAGTCCTCGAGCACCGGCACCACGTTCTCGCGGAGATCGATCTCCCGCTGCTCGACGTCGGAGTTGTGCAGCAGCCCCCGCGAGTAGGGCGGATGGTGCCAGAAGGCGATCACCCAGTCGGCGGTGGTGGCCTGCAGGTCGGCCTCGAGCCAGGTCATCATCGCGCTGCCCGGCGTGACGGGCGAGCTGTTGCCGTCGAGGTTGATGAAGTGGATGTTCCCGTAGTCGAAGGAGTAGTACGACTCCGTGCCCGACGGCACGCCGCCCGCCTCGCCCGCGGTGGGGAGGCTGAACATGTCGAAGTACGGCCCCGTCTGCGTGAGCGAGTTGGACGAGAACGCCTCGTGGTTGCCGAACGTCGGCCAGGCGGGCGTGTTGCGAATGAGCGCCGCATGCATGTTGAAGAACGCGGCCTGGTAGTCGGCGTCGGTGCCGAGGATGTACGCATTGTCGCCGAGCAGGATGAAGAGGTTCGTCTCGGCGCCGCCCTGGAACGCCGTGTAGGCGTCGCGCACGGCCATCGTGTTGGGCGCGTGCACGCCGGTGCCGAAACCGCCGTCGCCCGTCAGCCAGAAGCGGTAGGCGCCGGCGGTGCCGGGTGGGGGCGAGGTGCGGAAGAAGTGGGTGGCGTCGTCGCCGGCGAGCACCGTGGACGTATCGCCGATCGAGTAGAAGTACTTGGTGTACGGCGTGAGCCCCGTCACCGTGACGATGTGCTCGGTGGTGACGGTCGCGTCGTCGATTTGCGTGGTGAGCGCGCCGGGCGCGGCGCCGATCTGCACGCGGCTGTCGGTGGCGACGTCGGTGCGCCAGCGCACGATGATGCTGCTCGGCGTGTTGGTCTGGAGGTACGGGCCGCGGGTGACGACCGCCGCCTGCGCGGGCAGCGCGACGGCGAGCAGCAGGACGGCGAGCGCTCGGGTCATGGCGATTCCTCCAGCGCGGCGCGAAGGCGCCGCTCGAGTTGGGCGGTACGCTGGCTGCGGCGGGCCGCCGGCCTCCCTTCGATGAGGGCGAGAGCCTGGACGTAGGCCGCGCGCGCCTCGGCGGCGGCGCCGCTCTTGGCGAGCAGCTCGCCGCGGCGGGCGAGGTAGGCGGGGTTGGTGGGGCTCTGCGCGACCAGCCGGTCGATGCGGCGGATGGCGCTCTGGTAGCGGCCGAGCGCGGCGTCGAGGTCGATCGCCGCCAGCTCGAGCGACGGGACGTGCCCCACGCGCAGCATGCCGCGGTCGAGCGCGCGCACGGCGTCGGCGCGCCGGCCGGCTGCGAGGAGCGCGTCGCGCCAGGCGAACACGTCTTCGGGCGTGACGCGGGGCAGCGCGTCCACCGCCTTTTCGAAGTCGGCGGCGGCGTCGGCCGCACGGCCGAGCCGCACGAGCGCGTGTGCCCGCTGGAGATACGGGCCCGGCGCGTCGGGTCGCCGGGCGATCAGCGCGTCGAGCTCGCGCTTGGCGTCGTCCGCGCGCCCGGCGCCGAGCAGCACGCGGGCGCGGAGCCCGCTCACCTCGTCGCGGTCGGCGCCGAGCACGGCGGCACGGTCGAGCGCCGCCAGCGCTTGCTCCCACTCGCCGGCGGCTTCGAAGCCGAGCGCCTGCTCGAGCCGGACCGCGGGATCCCCCGGATTGCGGGCCACCTTCTCGGCCATGGCCGGCTCGATGAGATCGAGGCCGGCGTGGGCCCGCGCCGCGCGGGCGCCGAGCAGCAGCGCGCCGCCGAGCAGGACGGCGAACGCGGCGGCGCCGAGGCGACGGACGATCTCCATGGAGTGGCCACGGCTACCATGCCCGAAGGGCCCCCCGGCCGCCAAGCGGAAAGTGACGGAATCAGGCCTGCGCCGCGGGGCGTCGATGGCGCATCCACTCGACGACGCCCGGCATCACCGAGACCAGCACGATGCCGCGCACGACGAGCGTGAAGTGCTCGCGGACGATCGGCACGTTGCCGAAGACGTACCCCGCGGCGAGGCACGACGTCACCCAGAGGACCGCCCCGATCACGTTGTACGATGCGAACCGCGCATACGTCACGCTGCCGACGCCGGCGACGAACGGCGCGAAGGTGCGCACGATCGGCACGAAGCGGGCGATGACGATCGTCTTGCCGCCGTAGCGCTCGTAGAAGGCGTGCGTGCGTTGCCGGCCGGCCGCGAATCCGCCATGCTGGCGCGCCGGAGGAGGACCCCATGAGGCGGATGTGGACGCTCAGCGCCATGCTGGCGCTTGCCGTGGCGGCTCCGGGGCGTGCCGACGAGCAGCGCCTCGCACCCGGCACCGGTACGCAGGACGCGGTCGTGATCTCCACCGGGGCCAACGGGCTCTGCGAGACCACGGCGAGCAACGGCGACATCCAGGCGGCGGAGGTCGGCTCGGGCACGCCGTCGTTGAACGAGATTCGCTGCGGCCCGAACGAGATCGCCGAGTCGGTGGCGGCGGGTGACGACGTGCAGGTGATCGCCGTCGGCGCCACCTGCCGGAACCCGAACAACGCCATCGTCGACACGGGCCCGAACGGCATCGCCGAGACGCCGCTGGTCGGCGACGACAACTACTTCGCCGGCATGAGCCTGGGCGCGCCGCCCGCACAGACGGCCTGCGTGATCACGGGGGCCAACGGCATCGCCGACACCGCCGCCCGCAGCGGCGACGACGTGCAGTTGCTGGCGGCCGGCCAGGCCGAGGCCAACACGAACGTCATCCGCTGCGGGCCGAACCGCGTCGCCGACACCACCGCCAACAACGTCGAGGCGGGCGACGACGTGCAGCGGCTCCCGAAGAGCTCGCTCTGCGCCAGCAACGACGTGGTGGTCGACTCGGGCCCCGACGGCATCGCCACCACGCGGGCCGAGGGCTCGGACCTGCGGCTGAACACGGTGAAGCCCGTGAAGCTCACCATCAAGCGGGGGCAAGAGCGCGCCAGCAAGGTGGTGAAGGTGACGGTCGAGAACGTCGAGTTCGGCGACGCCGCGCCCGACGCGCGGCCGTTTCGGCTCCGCGCCACGCGCGGGAGCTGCCCGGCCGCCACGGTGATGCAGCTCGACGCCGACGCCAAGACGAAGGGGCTGCAGGCCACCGCGGACGTGCGACGCGGGAAGAAGGCCAAGGCATCGTTCACCGTGGAGGCGCGGCTCGACACGGTCACCGTCGTGGACAAGAAGGTCCCGTTCCGCTGCACGTTTACGGTCTCGGCCGTGGCGCTCGAGACCGACCCCGACTTCGACGACGCGGTGAACGACGAGAACAACACCGCCACCGTGCAGCTCGAGGTCGTCGACCTGAACGACCTCTGACCCGAACAAACGACCGCGGGGCAGCCGAGCGACTCGGCTGCCCCGCGGGTGCGAACCCCGGATGCGCGCGGGGTCGGCTACGGCTTGGAGAGCACGGGCCGGGCAACCGGTGCCGTGCCGGGCGTCCGGGCGCTCGGCTGCGCGGCCAACGAGACCGAGAAGCTGCCCGGATGCGTCGCGAAGTCGGGGTAGGCGGACATGCCGTGCTCGCCGATGTCGAGGCCTTCCAGCTCCTCCTCCTCCGAGACCCGCACGCCCATCACCGCCTTCACGACGTACCAGAGGGCGAGCGAGGCGGCGAAGACGAACGCGCCGACGTAGATCACGCCCTTGAGCTGCACGAGCGTCTGGGCAAACGGCGAGAGCCCCGTGGCGAGCCCCGCCACGTTGGTGGCGATCTCGTCGTCGTAGAAGAGGCCGAGCGCCAGCGTGCCGAAGATGCCGTTCACCAGGTGCACCGACAGCGCGCCCACCGGGTCGTCGATCTTGAGCCGATCGAAGCCCAGGACCGCGAACACCACCAGCACGCCGCCGATGAGCCCGATCACCGCGCCGGAGCCGATGGAGACGAACGCGCAGGGTGCCGTGATGGCCACCAACCCCGCCAGGCAGCCGTTCAGGATCATCGAGAGGTCCGGCTTGCCGAGCATCCACCATGCCGTCACCGTCGCGCCCAGCGCGCCCGTCGCCGCCGCCACGTTGGTGTTCACCAGGATGTGCGCGATGGCGGAGCCGTTGCCGGCCGCCATGGTCGAGCCGGGGTTGAAGCCGAACCAGCCGAGCCAGAGGATCAGCACGCCGAGCGCGGCCGACGTCATGTTGTGGCCCGGGATCGGGTTCACCCGGCCGTCCTTGCGGTACTTGCCGAGACGCGGCCCGAGGACCAGCGCGCCCGCGAGCGCGGCCCAGCCGCCGACCGAGTGCACGGTGGTGGAGCCGGCGAAGTCGCGGAAGTCGCCGCTGCCGAGCAGCCCGCCGCCCCAGATCCAGTGGCCGCTGATCGGGTAGACGAACGCGACCAGGAGGAAGCTGAACACCAGGAACGCGCCGAACTTGATGCGCTCGGCGACCACGCCCGAGACGATCGTCGCGGCCGTGCCGGCGAACACCAGCTGGAAGAAGAACTTCACGTAGAGCGGGATCGGCGTCCAGTTGATGGCGCTGTAGACGCCCTCGTACGTCTCCGTCGAGAACGGGTTCATGGCGGCGTAGTCGGCGCCGACGGCGGGCGAGTTGTCGGGCCCGCTCAAGAAGAAGAGCCCCTGGGTGCCGAAGAACGCGTTCCCGTCGCCGAACATGAGGCCCCAGCCGATCGCCCAGAACGACAGCGTGGACGCGGCGAACACGATGAAGTTCTTCGCCAGGATGTTGGTCGTGTTCTTCGCCTGACAGAGCCCGCTCTCCACGAGCGCGAAGCCGGCGTTCATGAAGAACACGAGCATGCCGCACAGGATCACCCAGACGGTGTCCATGCCGACGCGGATGTCGCTGTAGGCGGCCATCAACGAGTCCACGGTCGGCGGCGCGGCGGCCTCTTCCGCGCCGGCGGGCATGGCGCCCAGCAGCACGGCCAACGAAACGACGGTGAGCAATCCTCTCATGGTGTGTCCCCCTTGCCTGTGTGATGCGGTGCTCACGCGGCTGCCGCGCCGCGTTCGCCCGTGCGGATGCGGAGCGCGTCCTCGATGGGCAGGATGAAGATCTTGCCGTCGCCGATGCGGCCGGTGCGGGCCGCCGTGGCCAGCGCCTCGACGATCGGCGCGACCTGCGAGTCCTCGACGAGGATCTCCAGCTTCACCTTCGGGAGGAACTCCACCTGGTACTCCGCCCCGCGGTAGAGCTCCGTGTGCCCCTTCTGCCGGCCGAACCCCTTCACCTCGGTGACCGTGAGGCCCGTGATGCCCGTTCTGGCGAGCGCCTCCCGGACCTCTTCGAGCTTGAAGGGCTTGATGATGGCTTCGATCTTTTTCATGCAGCCGCGAGGGAGCAACTGGTGTGCCGGTCCGCGAGGCACGCAACGCGGTGCTGCGCGCGCCGTGCGGCGCGCGGCTGCTGCCGAAGAGGGAGGCGCTGCCCACGATGTGGGCAGCGATGGCGGTCAGTCGTGGTTCCAGTCGCGGATGATGCGCCAGATCGCCTCGGCGGTCTCCGCGTACTGCACGATCTCGGCGTCCTCGGGCGCGATCATCCCTTCGTCGACCAGAAACTGAATGTCGAGCACGCGCCGCCAGAAGGCCTCGCCCACGAGCACGATGGGGATGGGCCGGATCTTGCGGGTCTGGACCAGGCAGAGCGCGTCGGTGAGCTCGTCGAGCGTGCCGTAGCCGCCCGGAAACGCGACCAGCGCGCGGGCGCGCTTCAGGAAATGCAGCTTGCGGAGCCCGAAGTAGTGGAACTGCAGGCAGAGCTCGGGCGTGATGTACGGGTTCGGGAACTGCTCGCCCGGCAGCGTGATGTTGAGCCCGATGCTATGGCGTCCGGCTTCGTAGGCGCCGCGGTTGCCGGCCTCCATGATGCCGGGGCCGCCGCCGGTCATGATGACGTAGTCGCAGGACTCCGCGCGGGCGCAGTCGCTGCTCACCAGGCGGGCAAACTCGCGGGCCACGTCGTAGTAGCCGCTGAGCGCCACCAGCCGCCGCGCGGTCGCCAGCCGGCGGGCGGCCTCGGGGTCGTCCGGGAGCGCGCGGGCGGCGGCCTCGCAGTCGGCGAGCACGCGGCGGGCCGCCGCCGGCTCGGCCAGCCGGGTGCTGCCGAAGAGCACGATCGTCGAGGCGACGGCGTTCTCCTCGAGCGTCATCTCCGCCTTCGCGTACTCCAGCGCCAGGCGGGCGCCGCGCAGCTCGTCGCGCGCGAGAAACGCGGGGTCCTGCTCGGCGAGCCGGTAGGTCGGCGAGGCCAGCAGCCGGGCCAGTCGCACTGGCGCGTCGGGGTCGTCGATCGCGGACTTGGGAAACGCGATCGGCAGCGGCTCGCGGC
>DATMAZ010000176.1:0-6603 GCA_035559675.1 Candidatus Limnocylindria bacterium | reverse complement strand
CGTCGAGCAGGCCATCGAGCGGCTCGAGCGCATGCTCGACGCGCTCGCCCGGGACGACCGCCCGCCGTCGCCGCGGCGGTGAGTTGCCGCTCGCGGCCGTCCCCTGTTAGGAGCCGGCCGCATGGACTCCACCCGCTCGATCGGCGAGGCCATGAGTCGCCCGCTCGCGGACGACGGCGACGTCGACGGCGGCGCGATCGTCGCGCGCGTGCTGCGCGAGCACGGCGTCGACGTGTGCTTTGCGCTGAACGGCGTGCACATCTGGCCGATCCTCCGTCATCTCCGCGACAATGGCATCCGCATGATCCACATGCGGCACGAGCAGTCTTGCGCCTACGCGGCCGACGCCTACGCGCGAAGCGCGCGCCGACCCGGGGTGCTCGCCGTCACCGCGGGCTGCGGGCTCACCAACGCCGTCACCGGGCTTTGCGTGGCGCACCACGCCGGGAGCGCCGTCGTGTGCCTCGCCGGCCAGCATCCCACGACGGAAGACGGCATCGGCTCGTTCCAGGAGGCCTACGGCACCGAGATCTGCGGCTCGTTCACCAAGTTCGCCAAGCGCGTGCTCGACTGGACGACCATCCGGCGCGACGTGCGGGCGGCGTTCCGCGCGGCCTCTGCCTGGCCGGTGGGCCCGGCGCTGGTGGAGCTCCCGACCAACGTCCTCTACCACCAGGGCGCGCCCGCGCGGCAGCGAGCAGGCGCGCAGCCGTTCGATCCGGACGCCATGCGGGGCCTGGCCGATCCGGCGGCCGTCGAACGGGCTGCGGATCGACTGCTCGCCGCCGAGCGGCCGCTGCTCGCAGCCGGCGACGGCGTCTTCTGGTCGGACGCCGCCGCCGAGGTCCGGCTGCTCGCCGAGCGGCTCTCGATGCCCGTGTACTCGCGGCGCGCGGGCCAGGGCGCGCTGCCCGAGACCCACCCGCTCGCGGTGCGCGGCTCGTGGAAGAAGCCGTTCACCGGTCGCGCCGACGTCGTGCTCGCCGTCGGCTTTCGCTTCTGGAGCGGCGAGCACTTCGGCGAGCCCCCCACCTGGGCGGGCGACGCCGCCTATCTGCACGTCGACCCGCAGCCGCTGCGCATCGGCGCCCACGTCGACGCCGAGGTCGCGCTGGTCGGCGACCCGCGGCTCGTGCTCCGCCAGCTGCTGACCGCACTCGACGCGCGCGGCGGCGCGCCCCGGCGCCACGACGCCTGGCTCGACGAGCTGCGACGCGTGCGCGAGCGCTTCGACGAGGCCCGCCGCACGCAAGAAGCCGCGGTGCACGATGCCACCCCCATCCATCCCGCGCGCCTGGTGCGGGAGCTGGTCGACGTGCTCCCCGACGACGTGACGCTGGTGGTCGACAGCTTCACGCTCTCGGGATGGCTCTCGGACTGGTTCGCGGCGCGGTTTCCCGGACAGGTGATCGACGCGGGCCCGCTGGCGCCCGTCGGCCATGGCATCGGGATGGGCATCGGCGCGCAGCTCGCGCGACCCGGCAAGCCGGTCGTGGTGGTGATCGGCGACGGCGGGCTCGGCATCGGCGGCATGGAGATCGAGACCGCGCTCCGCTACCGGCTCCCGGTGGTCACGCTGGTGTGGAACAACAGCTCGTGGGGGCCGAGCTTCGACCAGATGCCCATGCTGCGGGGCCACGTCGATCCCTTCGACATGCTGCCCGACCTTCGCTACGATCGCATGTTCGAGGCGATCGGCTGCCACGCCGAGCACGTGGCGCAGCCGGGCGAGATCCGCGGCGCCCTCGAGCGTGCGCTCGGCGCGGGCAAGGCCGCGATGGTGAACGTGCTGGGCGACGCCCGCGTGGGGCATCCCCGTCTCGGCGGCAACCTGCTCGGCTCGACGAAGGTCTGAGCCTACTTGCCGGTGAACCGCGGCGGTCGGCGCTCGAGCGCGGCGCGCGCGCCTTCGCGCGCGTCCTCGGTATGTTTCAGCAGGCTCTGCGCCCAGAGCTCGAGCTCGAGGAAGGTGTGCGCGTCGGCGTTGGCGCCGAGGTCGACGAGGCGCTTGGCCACGCCGACGGCGAGCGGCGCGTTGGCGGCGATCTCGGCGGCGAGACGCCGGCCCGCGTCGAGGTGGGTGCCGGGGGGGACCACCTCGTGGACGAGGCCCACGGCATGCGCCTGCGCGGCGGAGATCATGCGGCCGGTGAGCAGCAGCTCCTTGGCGCGCGCGTAGCCCACCGTGCGCACGAGCCGCGTGGTTCCGCCGACGTCCGGCACGAGGCCGAGCCGCACCTCCGGGAGCCCGAGCTCACAGTCCTCGCTCGCCACGCGGAGATCGCAGGCGAGCGCCAGCTCGAGGGCGAGGCCCGCGGCGTAGCGGTGCATGGCGGCGATCACCGGCTTCTCCAGCGTCTCGATGCGGCCGAGCGCGGCCTGCATGCCGCGCACGCGCTCGCGGAACGCGGCCGGCGTGCCGTCGCCGACGTCGGCGCGGAGCATGCCCAGGTCCACGCCCGCGGAGAACACGGGCCCCTCGCCGTACAGCACGACGGCACGCACCGTGTCGTCCGCAGCGACCGCGTCGAGCGTCTCCACCAGCCGCGCCAGCATCGCGCGGTCGATGGCATTGCGCTTGGCGGGCCGGTCGAGCGCCACGAAGCACACGGCGGCCTCGCTGCGCATGGTCACCCCGTCCGGCATGGCGGGCGATTATGCGGCGTGCACGGCCGAGCGGGCAACGGCTTTCGTGCGCGCCGCGGTTGCGATACAAGCTCGCGGCCGTATGCCCCGGATCGTGTTCGCCGCGCTCGTGGCCGCGGCCGTGGCCGCCCCAGCCGCGGCGGATCAGGTCCTCTACGTGACGGCCGCAGTCCCGAATCGGGTCGAAGGGTTCTGCCTCGGGCCGAACGGCGGCATCGCGCTGCGGCCCGTCTTCCAGCAGGACACGGTGGAGAACCCCCGCCGGCTGCTCATCCCCAACAAGCCGGACGGCTCGCCCGGCGACGTGCTCTACGTCGCCGGCAAGCACAAGGTGGAATCGTTCCTCATAAAGACGAACGGCGGCCTCGAGCGCATCGGCGTCACCGCCGATCTCCACAACGCCAACCCGTTCGACCTGGCGGTGAACGCGGCCCGCACCCACCTCTACGTGCCGCATCGCGCGGCCGGCCGCATCGAGGCCTACCCGCTCGATCCGGTGACCGGGGCCATCCTCGGCGGCGACATGACGAGCTGCGCGCGGCTGCCGAGCGACGTGAACCTGCAAGATCTCGAGACCAGCGACCTCCCCGGCTTCGAGGTCCTGTACGCCACGGCATCGACCGCATTCTTCAGCGGCGGCAAGCGGGGGCGCATCGACGTCTTCCAGCTCACCAACGGCGAGCTGCCCGACCTCTACGACGAGAACGTCGATCCCGAGGGCGCGTTTCGCTGCGGGAACCCGGACGCCACCACGACCTCCACGACCACCAGCACCAGCTCGACCTCGCTGACGACGCTCACCACCACGGTGACCACGACCAGCACGAGCACGACCATCGACACGCGCATCACGCAGCCGCTCTCGACTCGCAAGAAGCTCCGCGGCCCGGGGCCCTTCGTGCTCGCCGGGGAGTTCCTCTACGTCTACGACGTGATCACCCGTCGCATTATCGAGTTCCAGCTGAGCGGGGGCCTGTTCACCGATGAGAAGCAGCCGCGCGTGGCCGCCAGCGACGAGGTGGGCCGGCTGCTCGACCTGATCATGATCGAGGAGCCCGGGGCCCGCACGCTGCTCGGCGCGGCCGACAATCTCGGGCGCGTGCGGGCGTTCGCGCTGAAGGACGACGGCGGGTTCCCGACCCGGGTGCCGAAGCGGCCCAAGCGCGACACGCAGAAGGTCATCGGCAGCTCGCCCGTTCGCATCCGCACCGCCACCAGCGCGACGGGCGAACTGGTGCTCTACATTCCCGGCGGCGAGATCAACCAGATTTACGCCCATCACATCGGCGGCCGGCTGCTGCCCATTCCCAAGGCGTTCTCCAAGACCGAGAAGCGCACGGCGACCTTCCCAAACGATGCAGCAGTTGCGGAGATCGCGGGCACTTGCCCCTAGCGACCGCTCGGGCACACCTGCACGATTCTCCGACCATTGGCCGATTGCCACCGCCCCGGGCCACGGCGTAGGCTCCGGGGCTCCAATGCGACGAACCCTGCTGCTGGTTCTCTCCCTCGCGCTGCTCGCCGGCCCGGCCGAAGCGCGGCGGGCAAAGTTCGACGAGCTGATGCAGATCCTCACGCCCACCCACAAGGGCGTCGGCGCGGCGCACCCGCACGTGAACGTGATCGTGCTGTTCGGCCGCACGACGAAGGAAGGGGTCGGTCCGGATCTCGCGACGTTCCAGGCGAAGCTCAACGGCCAGGACGTGACGTCGCTGTTCGTGCCGCTCGAGCCGGGTGAGTTCGGCGTGCAGTCGGGCATGCGCGCCGTGCTCGAGCCGGCCCGCCTCAAGCTCGGCGCCAAGAATCAGCTGAAGCTCTCCGTGCGCTCGAACCCCTTTCCGATGGGCAAGCGTATGCGCAGCGGCCGTGACAAAGACCGGATCAAGTTCACGGTCGAGGAGACCGAGAACCAACTGCCGGTCGCCGTGGCGAGCGCGGACACCGACACGGTCTTTCCGGGGCTGCCCGTCGCGTTCGACGGCGGCGGCTCCACGGACCCGGACTTCGACCCGCTCACGTACACCTGGGACTTCGGCGACGGCGAGATGGGGAGCGGCGAGCGGACGGAGCACACCTACGGCCCAATCAGCGGCGACCTGCTCGCGCGGCTCACCGTGAGCGACGGCAGCGCCGACGCCGAAGCGTCCATCGTGCTCCAGGGCGAACCGGACCTCGACGAAGGCCGCACGAAGGGCCTGCTCCAGGTGACGGCCGACGGTCCGCTCGAGCTGGGCGCCGTCGCCGTCGGCGCCACCGGTAGGCGCGAGTTCACCGTGACCAACCTCGACGCCACGGAGACGAGCCAGCTCAAGGTGCGCCTCGAGGTGCGCGGCGACGGCTTCACGCTCGAGCCCGAGTCGCTGGACCTCGGCCCCGAGGAGAGCGCCCCCGTCACCGTCACCTTCGCGCCCACCGCCGAGGGGCACGCACACGCCAAGATCGCGATCGTCGCCTCGGCGAGCAATCGCGCCGCCGTCAGCACGATCGCGCACGGCTACGGCGGCGCGGCCCCCGCGGGCAGCAGCGGCCCCACGCTCGCCGACCGGACGGCGTTCTACGCGCAGCTCGACATCTCCCGCCGCGGGCTCGCGGTGTTCGGGCTCCGCCCCGACGGCACCCGGTTCTTCGCCGACAATTCGGTGCACACGTGCGTGGTGCCGGGCGGCGGCACGGGCACTGGAGACGCCTGCGTCACGAACGCCGATTGCGCCGCGCACGGCGGCTACTGCCCGCCCGCGTCCACGTGCCGCGGCGGGGCGAACGCCGGCCAGCCGTGCACCACGCACGACGACTGTCCGGGCAGCGACTGCCCGTCGTTCATGCTGCTCGATCCCGAGGAGATCTGCAGCGGTACGGACGGCAGCTACGTCATCCTGAGCGAGGAAGGCAGCTTCACCGACCCGAACTTCAACGCCGAGACGGAGCGCGCCGCCACACTCATGCGGGTCGATCTGGCGCCGGACGGCACGGTGACGGGCCGGCAGATCCTCGACCGGCCTACCGAGGAGACGACGAACCTGGCGTGCGACGGTCTGTCGGTCGCCAACGGACGCGTCTTCATCGCCGAGTACTTCAACGTCGATCTCGCCACCTGCTTCCGCACCGAGAAGGAGCGCCTCACCACGGTGCGCAAGGCGACCGGTGCCAAGCAGGTGCTGCTCGATCGGCTCGACTCGGTGCAGGGCATCGACGCCTGCAACGACATCGAGGACTCGAGCTCGGCGCTGGCCTCCTCGCGAGACGGCTCGATCGTGTACGCCACGTTCGACGTCGGCGGCTCGTGGCGCGTGCGGCCATCCCCGCTGGCGTTCCTCACGTTCGTCCCGGACGGCGAGGTGCTCGAGGTCCACCCGGACGGCTCGCTGCTCTACGCGAACGCCACCGATTCGGGCACGGAAGGCCGCGTGAACGTCTACAAGATCTCCGCCGGCCGTGTGGCCACCGGCCCGCTGCCGGTCGGCAGCCTGGTGCCGTGCGCCACGCTCACCGTGCCGAACAACGGCGGTCGCACCTTCGTGCAGGGCCTGGCCGCCGCCAGCAGCGCGAGCAATCCCGACGATGCCCTGATCCTGGTGTCGTTCCTCACCAGCGCGAGCGGGGTCTCGGGCGTGCTCGGCGGCGAGCTGCGCGTGCGCGGCGTCGCTGCCTTCGTCTCGCCTCCGGGCGCCAGCGACACGTGCAGCGTAGCCGGCTTGATCAGCCTCGAGCCGGTGGAGCAGCTCACCTTCTGACGGCGGGCGGACACGCCCCCGAGCGCGTCTCCTACGCGAGCAGACGCGAGCCGAGCGCGTAGCCCGGCGGCGGCGCCGTGCCGCCTCCGACCGCGAGGTAGAGCAGCGTGCCGCGCACGCCGAAGCCGTGCGCCACGAGCCCGTCGACCAGGCGCCGGTCGGTCGCCGGCACGAGCACGCGCGCGGGCAGCGCATGCTCGGCCGCCGCCTCGGCCGCCAGCTGCGC
>DATMAZ010000175.1:0-6710 GCA_035559675.1 Candidatus Limnocylindria bacterium | reverse complement strand
GACCGGCGTGTCGCTGAACACGAACGGCGCCACGGCGAACGGCTCGTCACCGAGATGCGGGAACCCGCTGGCGCGGAAGTAGCCGCGGACGCGTGTCTGCTCGGCGGTGACGAACTCGTCAGGACGGTGAACGGGCGCGATCGGCACCCCGAGCCGCCGGCCCTCGGCCACGATCTCGTCGCGCGCGCGCGTGGCGAGCGCTTCGCTGGCGGCCGCGCGGATGGTGCCCACGCCGAGGATGCGGACGATCAGGTTCTCCCACTGCTCCCCGGCCAGCGCCTCGGGATAGCCGAGCAGCTCGACGAACGCGCGCCAGTGCCGCGGCGTGGCCGGCAGCACGCGCACCCAGCCGTCGCGCGCCGGGAGCACGTAGTAGTTGCCGTCCGCCATGCGCGGCGGCGCGGTCGGCAGGATGGGATACAGGCGGGCGTAGTCGCCGGCCGGAATGGACCACGGGGTCAGCCCCGCGATCGCCGCCTCCTGCACGGACACCTCGACCGTCTGCCCCCAGCCGTGGCGCGCGCGCGCGAGCAGCGCCGCCAGCGCTCCGGCACAGGCGACGGCCGCCGCGCAGTCGTGCGCCGCGTATCCGGGCAGCCAGCACGGCGGGCGGTCGAGAAAGCCCGAGACGTGCAGCGCGCCCGAGGCCGCGAACGCCGGCAGCGCCTCCAGCCGCCAGCCCGCGCGCGGCCCATACGTGCCGAAGTCGCTGATCGTGACGTGCACGAGGTGCGGATGTTGCTCGCGCAGCACCTCCGCCTGCGCCCCCCAGTGCTCGCGCTCCACGGGATCGAAGTTCTCGATGAACACGTCGGCGGCGGCGAGCAGCCGCGCGAATCGCGCGCGGCCCGCTTTCGTCTGGGCGTCCAACGTCGCCCCGCGCTTGTTCGCGTGGCGGTAGAGAAAGGGCAGCGAGCGGTCGGGGGCCGGTTGCTGCCCGGCAAACGGCGCGCGCATGCGGTCGCGGGCGTCGGCCGCGGTCGCGAGCTTGATCACGTCGGCGCCGAGATCGGCGAGCAGCCGCCCGGCCAGCGCGGCCCGGAGATCGGTGGCGTCGAGCACGCGCACGTGGTCCAGCGCTCCGTGCACGGGACGTGCCTAACACAGGCGGACGGCGTGTGTCGCGGGTGGCACAGCCGCGGCGCGCGGCGTGTCAGCCCGGCTGCGCATCCGGCACAGCATACGGGACGCGCGGCCTCGCGGACGGCCGGATCGCTCGCGCGCCGCGCTTGGCATGGCCGATGCTCGCTTCGGCGGGACTCCGATGGCCGCTCGACCACCAGCCGCCGGCGAGCGATTCGAGCACCAGGCCGCGCGTACGTTCGTGCACCGGCTGGCGTTCGTCGCCATGCTGTACCTGGCGTTTGCGACGGCGTTCCGCGTCCTCGACTGGGCGCGCCATCCGGCGGCGGGCGCGCCGGCGTTCGCCGACCTCGTGCTGCAGCTCGAAATCGTGGTGGTTGCGCTGGTCGTCTGTGCGCTCAGGCCGCCGCGCGTCCTGGCGCACGGCATCGGGCTCGTCGTCGTGGCGTCGTTCGCGACGCAGCTCGCCTCGGAAGCCGCCGCACGCTCGGCCGAGCCCGGACAGCTGGCGCTCTGGCAGCTTTGCCTGCTCACGGCAACCTCCGTGCTCCTGCCCTGGGGTGCAATCCCCCAGGCGCTCGCGGGGGTGGTGGCGCTGGCCGCGTGCGCCTGGGTGCTGCCGCGGCCGATCGCCGAGGGCACGCTGGTGGCTGGCCTCGGTCTCGTAGCCGGCACGCTGGCCTCGGTGTGCGGCGCCCACTTCCTCGCCCGCGAGCGCCGGGCGAGCAGCGAGCGCACAGCCATGCTGAGCGAAGAGGCCGAGATCGGCGCGGCGCTCGCGCACGTGGGGCAGATGCTCAGCGCCAATCTCAACCGGCCGGACATGCTCGAGCAGGTAAATCGGCTGGCGGTCGAGCTGATCGGCTGCGACTGGAGCGGCACGTTCACCTGGCACGAGCGGCCGCGCGGCTATCGGCTGGGCTCCAGCTTCGGGCTGCGGGCGGATGCCCGTACCGAGCTCGCCATGCTGGACTTTCCCTCCGAGGTGTCGCCGCTGCTGCGCGCCTTCCGGCCGGACCAGCTGATCGAGATCGGCACCGACGACCCGCAGCGGCTGCTGCCGTCGCATTTCCGGCGGCGCTTCGACCTGGGCTCGGCGCTGTTCGCGCCGCTCTACGAGAGCATGCAGCTGGCGGGCGTCCTGGTCTGCGCATTCCGCGAGCCGCGGCACGCGTTCACCGCCCGCGAGCGGCGTCTGGCTCTCGGCATCGCGCACGCCACCGCGGTCGCCCACCAGAACGCGCGGCTCATCCACGACCTCACCGCCGCGAGCCGCCTCAAGTCCGACTTCGTGGCCACCATGTCCCACGAGCTGCGCACGCCGCTCAACATCATCCTCGGCTACACCGACCTGCTCGCCAGCGGCGAGTTCGGGGAGCTGCTGCCGGCGCAGCGCGAGGTGCTCACGACCACTCGGCGCAGCGCGCAGCAGCTCTTCGAGCTGGTGAGCTCCACCCTCAACCTGAACCGCATGGACGCGGGCCGGGAGACCGTCGACCTCGACGTCACCAATCTCGACGAGCTGCTGGCCGAGATCGTCGAGGAGGCGAAGCCGCTCGTGCGCGACGGGGTCCGCCTCACGTACACGAACCACCTCGGCAGCCGCATGGTAGTCACCGACCGCGTCAAGCTGAAGACCATCGTCAAGAACCTGATCGGCAACGCCCTCAAGTTCACCGACCGCGGCACGGTCGAGATGCAGGCGCACGCCCGGCACGGGCAGATGGTGATCGAGGTCCGGGACACCGGCATCGGCATTCCCGAGGAGCAGCTGCCGGTCATCTTCGAGATGTTCCGGCAGGTGGATGCGTCGTACACCCGCCGGCACGACGGCGTCGGGCTCGGCCTCTACATCGTCAAGCGCCTCGTCGATCTGCTCGGCGGATCGATCCTCGTGGCGAGCGAAGTGGGTGTCGGCTCCACCTTCACGGTGACGCTGCCGCTCACGACCGCCGGCTACCAGATCGCCAGCTGACCCCCGGCCGCGGTTGACATGCCGGCCGGGGGTTCGGTACCCAGCGGCGCTCATGCCCCGGCGCCGTCCCCCCGTTCCGCGCGCGCCGCGCTCGACGCGGGACCGCATTCTCGAGGTTGCCGGCCGGCACTTCGCCGACCGGGGGTTCGCCGGGGCGTCGGTGCGGCAGATCGCCGCCGAGGCCGGGCTCCGCAACCAGGCGAGCCTCTACCATCATTTCCGCAACAAGCGGGCGCTCTACGAGGCGGCGCTCGCGCGCGGCATCGAGCCGATCCTGTCGCTGGTCGGCGAGAGCCGTGACGACGGCGGCTCGGGCACCGACATGGTGGCGCGGCTGGTGGCCTATCTCGCCGCCCATCCCCACCTGCCGCGTCTCATCCATCGGCTCGGCTTGGAAGACCAGCGCTATCTGCCGAGCGTCGTGCCGCGCGTCATCCGCCCGCTCTACGCCGAGGGCGTGAAGGCGCTCGCCCGCCAGCGGCCGTCCTGGAGCGCCGCCATGCTGCCGCACGTGGCGATCGGCTTCTATCACCTGATCTTCGGCTACTTCGTGAGCGCGCCGCTGCTCCAGGCGACGCTCGCGCTCGAGGCGACCGCGCCGGCGGCGGTCCGCCGGCAGCAGGCCTTCGTGCGCGAGGCGCTCACGCGTCTCGTCGGGCCATCTCGGCCTCGGCGACGCCCTTCGCGGTGATCTCGTCCCGGTGGTTCCGGGTCCAGAGGTTGCAGCGAATGTACGCCTTGCCGTCGCGCTCGAACTTGTCCGTGACCTCGCCTTCCGCCCAGGTGACGTCGCCCATGTAGTTGAACCGCCGGTACTGGGTGGTGATCCGCGTGATGCGGCCGTCGTCGCCGATCCAGTCGGTGAGCGCCTGGATCATCCACGAGCAGCGCACCGGACCGAGGTCGTAGGCGCCGGGCAGCCCCAGCAGCCGCTGGGTGAACTGGTTGTCCCAGTGCACGCGCTGCGGCGGCTCTGGCACGCCCTGCTCGTTCGGGATCATGAGGGCGGGATGCTTCTCGTAGAGCCGCGCCGCCACGATGTTGCCGACGAGGTAGACGCCGAAGAACGACTCGAAGGCGATCTCGGCGGTGGGCGTGAGCGGGCCTTTGATCACCCGGTCGAGCTTCTGTCCCACGGTGACGTCTTCCCAGTACCGCTTCGTCGTGCGCCGGTAGCTCCGGTACTCATCCATCAGGCGGTCGATCTCGGGCTTCGTCCAGTGCGCGAGCTCGATCGTCCCGTACTTCTTCCGCTCGGCGGCCTTCTGCCGCTCGAAGCGCATGTAGGTCACCTGCCGCAGCCCCAGGTACTCGTCGCGCTGGTTCCAGTACTTCGCCTCGTAGGTCTGCGCCAGCGAGCGGCCGCCGCCGAAGTCGCCTTCACGCTCGACCACGTCCTTCAGGTAGCATTCGTGCCGCACGCGGTCGCCCTCGAGCAGCGGGCGCTCCCACTCGTAGTGGCAGCCCGCCCAGATCGAATGGACGCCTGGCAGCCCCTCCGGCAACCCGCTGTGGCCGACGGCGCGTAGCGTGTCCATGGCCTGCACCATGATCGGCGGCGCCACCAGCCGGCCCCAGCGGCTCTTGGCGGCGTATTCCGGGTCGATGTAGAGTGGATTCAGATCGCCGATCGCGTACGCGAGATGGTAGATCGCGTCGGCCGACGCTTCCGTGCGCCACGGCCGGCGGCCGGGGAACCCTTGCCCGATGCGGGCGCGGATCTTGGCAATCCCCTCGTCGGTGATCTTCGCGCCGTGTCCTTCGACCCGTGCGGCATCAGTCATTGGCTTTCCTCCGTCGTGAGCGCTCGCCGAGACGCGGCGAGAGCATGCGTAGAATGGCCCGTTCCAGAAAGCGGCGGTGGGCGGCCAGCTCGCGCGGGCTCATGGCGTCACCGCGCCAGGCGGCGAGCCGCCGCAGCGGCTCGGCGTAGACGAAGTAGGAGAGCACGAGCCCGAACAACCCGATCGAAACGTGCGGCACCTCGTCGGGTTCCCAGCCGGACTCGGGCGCCAGCGTTTCGACCACCGCCGCAGCGTCGCGGTAGAGCGGCGCCAGCCAGCGGGCGATGAGCGCCTGCACGCTGCCCGTCTCTTCCAGCAGCGCGCGCTCGAGCAGGCGTGCCAAGTGCGGGTGCTCGGCCATGTGGCGGACCAGCACGTCCACCACGACCGCCACGCCCTGGCGGGTCACCTCCTGCTGCTTGTCGCGCTCCGCGGCCAGCAGCTCGACGATCGGCCGAAGCCCGCGCTCCAGCACCGCCTCGTAGAGCGCCTGCTTGCCCGGAAAGTGGTTGTAGAGGCTCGACGGCGTGAGCCGGAGCTCACGGGCCAGGTCGCGTACGGCCACGCCGTCGACGCCGCGGGCGGCGAACAGCCGCTCCGCCGCGTCCAGAATCACCTCCCGGGTCGGCGCCGCCGCCACGTCGGCGCGCGGCCGTCCCTTGGTTGCCGCTCTGGCGGTCACGCAGCCGGCTTACCTGAATGAACGTTCGTTCGTCAACGGGTGGATCGATTCACTTCGAATCGACCCCGCGCCGGGGGGCCCAGGCGGGCGGCCGCTTCTCCACGAACGCCTGGAACCCCTCCCGGACCTCCGCCGAGGCGAGCGATTCGGCGAACATCGGCAGGTCGAGCGGTGGCAGCTGGCGGTTCAGGTCGCGCTTGAGCAGCGTGCGTGCCCGCGGGGCCGTCTGCCGGATCCACCCGATCGTCTCCTCCACGGCGGCGCCGAGCGCGTCGTGCGGCACGACGCGGGCGACGAGTCCCATGGCGAGCGCCTCGGCGGCGCTGAAGTATTGTGCCGTGAACAGCAGGTACTTGGCGTGCGCCATGCCGACGCGGCTCGCAAGCCGGGCGCCGAAGTAGCAGTCGGCGACGCCGCGCAGCAGCTCCGGTACGCGGAACGTGGCGCGGTCCGAGACGACCGAGATGTCGCTCATGAGCGTCATCACCAGCCCGCCGCCCTGGCACATCCCGTTGATGCCGACCAGCACGATCTTCGGGCAGCGCTCGAGCTGCACGAACGGCAGCAGGTCGAGGCCGTCGGTTTCGCGGTCGAGCGCCGGGCCGCCCTCGTGCTGGCCGCCCATCTCGCCGCCCACGCAGAACGTGTCGCCGGTGGCGGTGATCACCAGCACGTCGACCTCGGGGTCGCGTTCCGCCAGCACCGCGGCGCGCTTGATGCCATGGTACATCTCGATCGTGCAGGCGTTGCGGCGCTCGGGGCGGTCGAGCACCACGCGCAGCACGCCGTCGCCCTTCGAGCCGTGGAGGTGCCGAGAGCCGAGATCGATCGTGGTCGCCATGCCGGGTCTCTACCACCCCCGCTCCGCGCCGGCCACGCGGGCGATGCCCAGGTCCGAAAACGGCCAGCCTCGCCCGGCGTGCCGTGCTACAAGCAGCCATGCACCTCGACCCGGCGCACTGCTACCGGGCGCTTCGCACGCGGGATCGCCGCTTCGACGGGCGTTTCTTCGTGGGCGTCACCACCACCGGCGTCTATTGCCGCCCGATCTGCCCGGCGCGGACGCCGAGGCCGAAGAACGTCCGCTTCTTCCCCTGCGCTGCGGCGGCCGAGGAGGCGGGCTTCCGCCCCTGTCTCCGTTGCCGGCCGGAGACGGCGGCGGGCACGCCGGCCTGGAACGGCGCGC
>DATMAZ010000174.1:0-14799 GCA_035559675.1 Candidatus Limnocylindria bacterium | reverse complement strand
GTCGAGCTCGAGGAGCACGGCCCCCGCCTCCACCACGTCGCCGAAATCGACGCGGACGGTGGCGACCGAACCTGGAACCTCGTTCGTCACCGTGACGCGCTCGTCGGCGACGAGACTCCCCACCACTTCCACGATACGCTCCGTCGGCTCACGAGAGACCGGCGCGGTCCGAACCTGGGGGTGCTGCGGAGCCGCGGCGGGGCCGTCCGCCTCGCCGCCCCCGGAGTGTCCGCACCCCGAGCAGGCCACGATCCACCAGACGACGGCTGCTCGCACGCCTCGCATGCCGCTCATCGATCGATTCTCCGCCGCCGCTCCCGGGTAGAGAAATGAGGTCCCGCACCTACGAGACGACGGATCATGAGCTGTGCTTCGCGCACCCGCGCGGGGAGCGGCTCTCGGGGATCGGTCGTCACCCAGCGAGTGATGAAGGCGTTGAGCAGCGCGATGAGGGCCCACGCGAGTGTCACCTCGTCCGTGCGGGGCCACCCTTCCCGTGCGATGCCCTGCCGGCAGATCGCACCGACGAGCTCGACGAACCGCAGCTGCCGTTGGAAGGCGCCTTCGCCAAGCGTGCGTCGAATGTTCCAGAGAAACCCACTCGTCGCGCTGAGGTAGAGCTGGAAGATGTGCTCGTTGCGCTCGAAATATGCGAACGCGAAGGCCACGAGCCGCTCGAGTTTCCCGAGCGCGGCCGACTCCGCGTCGATGGCGGCTTGCGCTCCGGCGAGAAACTCCTCCTGCCGGCGCTCGATGACGCCCGCGAAGAGGGCCTCCTTCCCCGGAAAGAGGTTGTAGAGGGAGCCGACGGACAGCTCCGCCCGTTTGGCGATGTCCTCCATACTGGCGCCCTGGAAGCCGTGTGCTCCAAAGGCGCCCTCCGCGGCCTCCAGCACGAGGTCCGTGCGGAAGCGCTGCTCGCGCTCCCTGCGGCTCGGTTGTCTCACTTCGTCACCTCCACGGCCGGGACGAACCCCTCGACGTCAGACGCCAGCACGCCCGTTGCTCGCCGCACGGCGAGGACGGCCACATCGCGGTCCGATTGGGTGTTGATGAACCGGGCCCGCGCGCGCTGGCGGTCGGTCAGCGCCGTTGCCACCTCGAGGCTCGTCGCGGCGCCGGCATCGTACTGCTTCGACACCAGCATGTAGGTCTCGTCGGCGAGTCGGGTCTCTTCCTCGGCGGGGTGGAGGTTGGCCGCGAGCGTGTCCGCATCGAGCCAGGCTCGCTGCACCTCGAGCCGGATGTCCCGGCGGAGTCCTTCGTAGGCGAGACGCGCCACCTCGAGCCGGTACTCCTGCTCTCGAAGGTCCACCCAGGCACCCCCGCCGCGATCGATGATCGGCACGCGGAGCCCCAGCACGAAAGTCCAGAAGTTGTTGCGCTCGGCGAACGTCTCGACGCTGGTGTTCTTGTAGTCCCATTGGGCGCCCACGCTTGGCAGCAGCGCGAACTGGCGCCGCCGCCGCTCTTCCTTGGTCGCAGCGAGCAGACGCTCCTGTTGACGAAGGTCAGGACGCCGGGTCAGAGCCATTTCGACGCCGGCGCCGATGTCGGCCACCGGAAGGGAAGGCGACGGCGGCACGATCACCTCGGTCACCTCCCGGCCGACCAGGCGGCTGAGCACGTCGCGCGTGAGGCGCTTCGCGTTCGTCGCCGCGGTTGCCAGCTGCCGCGCCTGCGCGAGCGCCACCGAGGCCCGAAGGAGGTCCGTCTTTACCAGTTCCCCGACATCGTAACGAACGCGAGCCCGGCGCTCCTCGGCCGCAGCGAGCCGGACCGTCTCCTCCGCCACCTCGCCCTGTGCGTCGGCGCGGAGGACGTCGTGGTACGCTTGCGCGACCGCGAAGGCGGTCTCCTGAACGGCAAGGGTGCGTGCCTCTTTGCTCGCCTCGATCTCTCGCTGCGCCGCCCGCCACAGCGGAATGAGCTGGAGATTCAGCACGGTCTGGTCGACGCGGAGCCCCCCCCGTACCACCTGCCCCGGGAGAATCACGTTGGTCCCGGGTGCGACCCCGGGGAGCGGTTGGGAGGGCGCGACGCTGGTGAACTCCAGCTCTTCCTTCTCCCGCGTGTACGTGCCCGTGAAGTTGACGGAGGGCGCCGCGGTGGAGAGCGCGCGATACGCGCCAAGCCGCGTGCGGGCGACTTCGGTGTCCGCGATCGCCACGCGCTCGACGTACTCGAGAGCGAGCCGGTAGGCGTCGGCGAGCGTGAGACGGTCGGCGGCGCATGCGGCGCTCGTGAAGAGCGCGGTACACAGAAATGTGGCCCACGCCCCGGCGGGCCGTACACCCAGGACCATATGAACCAGATATCAATGACCTGAATCAGATTCAACGTACGGCGCACCCGCGCGCAGCGCCGCGCAGCGAAGCGATCGAGACCGCGCCCTAGCGGACGCGAGCAACATCCTCGCCCTATCCCCTGATCGCGTGCTCCACCTCATGCCCAGAGATCGGCTCTTTCAGCCTGTCCGAACTCGCAAGCGCACGTGGGAGGCTTGGCCTCCGTCGAGCGGTCCTCGACAAGAGGCTTTTAGCCTACGCGGCCGAGGCTCACCGCCTCGGACGCATCAAGCCGTAACGGAGAAGACCCAGGACACGGCGGCGCGAACGCCGCCCTTCTCGGCCTTTTGCACCTTCCGCCTTGCGCCTCTATACTTCCCGCCATCGTTCACCATCACTATGCGGGCGTGGCGGAACTGGCAGACGCAGCGGACTCAGACCAACTTGAGTGCTCGCCAGGAAACTGGCGAAGTAGAACTGCCCAAACTCGGGGAAACCTGTCAAATGGCAATCCCGAGCCAAGCCCGGAGGCCAGCTCCGGGAAGGTGTAGAGACTAGACGGGCAGCACCTAACCCTCGACTGATGGTCGGGGCATGGTGAAGGGATAGTCCAGACCCCAAACCTCGTTGGGCGCGCCCAGCGGGGGCGGCGAAAGCCGTAGCAGGTAAGAAAATCCGCCGGGCCTCGGCCCTTGGGGGTTCGACTCCCCCCGCCCGCACTGCCTGTTCCGCCGGGTGTAGCCGGCGCACCAGGCCACCGCCCAGGTCTTGACCGCAACACAGACCCCGCCGGTCTACCTCCTGCCAGACACTCTCCGTCCACCGAATGACGTCCGCCGCGATGAACCCGCCGCCGCAAGAAATCCATTCTGCCGCCCGCTCTTCCACGTCCACCTTCCCATCGCAGAATGACCCGCTCCGTCCGATCCCACCTCAGCTGCCGCCCAAAGCCTTCTCCGCATCCGCCACCGTGACCATGAGCGTCATGGGATCAATGGGCGAAACCGTGAAGCCGCAGCTCTCATAGAAGCGCTTCGCCTCCTCCGAGATCGCATGCACCAGGATCGCACGAATGCCGGCGATCTCGGCCGCCTGCAGCGTGCGCACGACCGCGTCACGCAGCAGGCTCCGGCCGATCCCCCGGCCCTGGTACGCCCGGTCGACTGCAAGCCGGCCCAGCACCATCACGGGCACGGGGTCAGGCATGTTCCGGCGAACACGGCCGGTCGCCCCGGCCTGGGCCGCCCCACCGCTCGCGAGAGCGTAGTACCCGACGACCCGCCCCCCGCTCGAAACCACATAAGTGCGCGAGGCACCCGTCGCCTCATTGGCCACGGCCCGGCGTCGCAGCCACTCATCCAGCTCCGGAACCCCGGAGTCGAACGCTGACAGATCATGCGCCGGAGTCAGATGCTCCGGCGCGCTGATTCTCTCGCCTCTGCCCTTCACCGCTCCCACGCCGCTCTCGAAGCCATCAGGCGGCGCAGCCGAGGATTCTCCGCCGGCGGCTTGTCGAGGGCCGCCGTGAAGCGCTTGTAGGTCTTCTCGTCGAGAAGGAAGAACCGGCGGTCAGCGAGCACGGCGCCGGCCTCGCGACAAGCCGCCTCCAGCATGAAGTCCGAGCGGTTTTTGCCCATCGCCTCTGCGGCGCGGTCGATCAGCGCCCGCTGCCTGTGGTTTGCCCGCAGGTTAATCATCACGTCGCGGCTCTGGCGCCCTTCTTCTCCTGTCGTACGCATCTCGGTCCTCCTTTGTCCCTACAATCAGTGTACAATGTCGTACACACGTTGTCTACACAAATCTTGCCGCCCCCGGGGCCCGCCGAGGCATGCGCGCAGGACTGGCAAGCCAGCCCCGCAACCGTTCAGTCACTTCGAAGCGACTCGGGGCGCCAAAACCTATCGGGTTTTCAATGGTATAGCCCGCTCCCGGACGCAGGCCCCGCTACAGCCCCTTTGAGAGCACCCCAAAAACCCCTTGAGTATCGCCCCGTTGGCGAAAAGTTTCACAGTGACTTACACAGTGGCACATTCTCCGCGTAACAAGGGCAGGAACTTCGGATACTTACAGCCAGGCGCAAGGCACTCGTGGTCTCCGAGCTCTGCCTCGGGACCATGACGTTCGGCTCGATGGCGGACGAGCCCACGAGCCTCGCGATCCTCGACCGGGCCTTCGACGCCGGCATCGACTTCATCGACGTGGCGGAGGTGTATCCGGTGCCGCCCGATCCGAAGTGGGCGGGCGTCAGCGAGGAGATCGTCGGACGCTGGCTCAAGACGAAGCCGCGCGACGCCGTCATCGTCGCCACCAAGGTCGCCGGCCCCGGCGGCGGCTGGTTCCAGGCGCCCGTGCGCGCCAACAAGACGGCGCTCGACCGCCACCACATCGCGCGCGCAGTCGACGCCAGCCTCGCGCGGCTCGGCACCGACTACATCGACCTCTACCAGACGCACTGGCCCGAGCCCGATCTGCCCATCGAGGTCACGCTGGAGGGTCTCGCCCGGGTGGTGGAAGCCGGCAAGGTGCGCGTCATCGGTTGCAGCAATCAGACCGCGTACGGCCTCACCAAGAGCCTGTGGGCGGCCGACGTGCACGGGCTCCCGCGCTACGAAACCATCCAGAACAACTACAGCCTGCTCAACCGCCGCTTCGAGGACGCGCTCGCGGAGGTCTGCCGTCGCGAGCAGGTGAGCCTGCTGCCGTACAGCCCGATCGGCGGCGGCGTGCTGTCGGGCAAGTATCAGGATGGCGCGCGCCCCGCCGGCGCGCGCTTCACGCTGTACGCCGAGCACAGCCCGCGCACGCAGGCGATGACTCGGCGGTTCGTCAACGAGAAGACGCTCGCCACCACCGCGCGCTGCATGGCGATCGCGCGGGAGGCGGGCTTGTCGCCGGTGACGCTCGCCGTCGCCTGGACGCTCGCGCAGGACTTCGTCGGCTCGACCATCATCGGCGCCACCCGTCCGGAGCAGCTCGACGAGACGCTGGCCGCCGCCGAGGCGCAGCTCGCCGCGGACGTTCGGGCCGCCTGCGACGCCGTCGCCCGCGACATCCCGTATCCGATGGGCTGAGCCGGGCAGCCGGCCGAGCGGATGCCCGGCCGCTCGGGGCCCGAGCCGGCCGCGGCGGGCTCGAAGCGCGGGCGAGCGCCGCACTCGCCACGGCGCGCGCGCCGGCGTCTGCGGGGGAAACACTACTTGCGCGTGGACTTGGCCGGGGGAATGGAGGTAGCCTCCGCGGGGAACCATGCTCGCCCGGCTCCTGGTAGTTGTCCTATTGCTCGTCTCCGCCTCCGTCCCCGCCCGCGCGTGGGTGGTCTCGCTCACCGGCACTCCGCCCGATGCCCGACCTTTCGGCCTCGCCACGGACGCGGCGGGCAACGTGCTCACCGCTGGGCGCCGCCCGAGCGGCAGCGGCACCGACGGGATCGCGGCCAAGCTCGCGGCGGCCGACGGCTCGGTCGTCTGGCAGCGCACGGTGACGGGCGCGGTCACGGGCAACGACATCGTGCGCGCGCTCCTGGTCGATGCCCAGGGCAACGCGATCGTCATCGGGCAGGTCGCCAACGGGACCACCAAGGCCGACGCGCTGGTGGCGAAGCTCGCCGCCGCCGACGGGCACGATCTCTGGCGCCGCGACATCGACGGCGGCACGCTCGGCACCGACGACGCGCGCGCCGGCGCGCTGCTGGCCGAGGGCGACGTGGTGGCCGCGGGCTCGAGTCCGATGCCGGGCAATCCCGATCCGATCACGGTCTGGCGGTTCGCCGGCGCCACGGGCGAGACCGTGTGGACGCAGCGGCTGCCGGGCTCCGGGGGAGCGGCGCAGCGGGTCGCCGTGGCGGGCAGCGCCGTCTACGTCGGGGCGCACGTGCCCGTCTCGAGCGGCACGCGCATCACCGTGGCTCGGCTGGACGCGTCCACCGGCGCGGTCCTCTGGAACGAGATCGTCACCAGCACGGGCAACCCGAATGACGAGCTCACCGGGCTCGTGGTCTCCAACGGGACGCAGGTGGTGCTCTCCACCAAGCTCCATGGGGGCGCCAACGCGCCGAACTTCGTGGTCGTGGCGCTCGACGCGGCCAGCGGCGACGAGACCTGGCGGGTGATCCTCGACGGCGGAGCCATCGGCGTCGACGACCAGGACGGCGCCCATGCGTTGGCCGTCGACGCCGCCGGGCAGATTTTCGCAACGGGCATCCTGTCGAACGCCGCCACGGCGGACGACGTGGTGCTGGTGAAGCTCCGCGCCAGCGACGGGCGCGAGCTCTGGCGCGCGACCGTGGTCGGCACCAGCCCCGGGTCCGAGGACGCCCGCGACGTGGTGATCGACGGCAACGGCGACGCCATCATCGGCGCGCGGCTCCGTAACCTCGGCACCAACGGGGACCTCGCCGCCGTCAAGTTCGCGGGCGCCACCGGGACGCTCGTCTGGCAGCGCAGCGTCGACGGCACGCAGCACGGCAGCGACACGGCTTTCAACGTGGCAGTCGACGCCGCCAATCACGTGGCCGTCGCCGGCCGGCTGCGCAACGGCGATCAGGGCGATGGCTACGCGGTGGTGCGGCTTTCCGGGACGAGCGGCGGCAGCCTGCCATGCGGCGACGGGACACCAGACTCGGGCGAGGAGTGCGACGACGGCAACCCCGTTGCCGGCGACGGCTGTCGCACGACCTGCACGCTCGAGGTCTGCGGCGACGGCATCCTCGATCCGCAGGAGGGCTGCGACGACGGCAACACGGCGGACGGCGACTGCTGCTCGCCCACCTGCCAGGTGCAGGCCGACCAGACCCCCTGCGACGACGGCGACGCCTGCACCGAGCCCGACCGCTGCGTGGACGGCGTCTGCCTCGGCGAGGCGCCGGTCGTCTGTCCGGAGGCCGGCCCGTGCGAGCTCAGCTTCTGCGACCCGGAGGCGGGCGGCTGCGTGCTGACGGTGCTGGGCGACGGCACGCGCTGCGACGACGGCAACAAGTGCACCATCGCCGACCGCTGCGGCGATGGCGTGTGCATCGGCGGCCCCCCGCCCTTCTGCGACGACGACGATCCCTGCACGCTCGACATGTGCGTCACCGACGTGGGCTGCATCCATCCCGCCGTCGCCAGCTGGGAGTCGGTCCTGTGCGTCTTCGAGCGCCGCACGATCCCGTTCGAGTGCCGCAACCCGCTGCCCGTGCCGCTCCAGAAGCGGCTCGAGAAGACCGAGCTGCTGCTGAACGTGGCGTCCGTCGAGCAACGGCCGAACCGCGCCTGCCGCAAGCTCAAGCGGGCGGGCCGGATGGCGCGCAAGGCGCAGCGCTTCGCCACGCGCTGGCGGGACGACGGGCTGCTGCCGTTCCACTGCGGGCAGGCGATCGTCGACGAGATGGTCTTCCTGCGGGCGCGGGTCTTCGAGCTGCGCGACGGCGCCTGCTGACGCCGCCGGGCACGTTGCCCGCGTCCCGCCGGCCGCCCGCCACTACCGGGCGACGTCCGCGACCGCCCGCGCCAGGCGGCGAACTCCCTCGTCGATCTCGGCCGGCGTGAGCGCGCAGTACGGCAGGCGGAGAAACCGCTCGCCGCCTCCCTCGGGAAAGAACGCCTCGCCGTCGGCCAGGTTGAGCGCGTAGTGTTGCGCGCGCTCCCGCACCGCCCGCGTCGCCACGCCCTCGGGCAGCGTGACGGACAGGAAGAAGCCGCCTTCGGGTCGCGTCGGGCGCGCGGCCGGCAGGTGGCGATCGATCGCGTCGAGACAGGCGTCGAGCCGGGGCGCGTAGAGGGCCCTCAGCCGCGCGATCTGCGGCTCGACCCGGCCGCGCCGGCACCACTCGTAGGTGATCGCCTCGGCGAGATAGCCCGGCGAGATGTAGGTATCCTCGGCCGCCTTCGACAGCTTCGCCACCAGCGGCGGCGGGCCGAGCACGTAGCCCATGCGCACGCCGGGCGCGAGCAGCTTGGTGAAGGAGCTCATGTGCAGCGTGCGCTCGGGCGCGAGCGCGAGCAGTGTCGGCTCGTCCGTGCCGCGGTAGCGGAGCACGCGGTAGGGCGCGTCCTCCAGGACGAGCACGCCGTGCCGCTCGGCGAGCGCCACGATCCGGCGCCGTTTCTCGCCGGAGCACGTGGCCCCCGACGGGTTCTGGAAGTCCGGAATGGTGTAGAACAGCGCCGGCCGCTCGCGCGCGAACAGCCGCTCGAGCGCACCCAGCTCCGGACCGTCGGGCTCGAGCGGTACGCCCGCCACGCGCATGCCGTGGCGCCGAAGCAAGGTGAGCGCGCGGTCGTAGGTCGGCGATTCGGTGACGACCAGCGCGCCCGGCGACAGCAGCGCCAGGCAGACGAATTCGATCACCTGCAGCGAGCCGTTGGCGATCAGCACCTGCTCGGTCGCCACGCCCTGCCAGGCGGCGAGCCAGTCCCGCAGCGGCGCGAAGCCGGTGGACGGGCCGTAGCGCAGCGCCGCGGCGCCATGCGCCTCGAGCGCCGCGCGCGCCGCATCGAGCAGATCGTCGAGCGGATACGACTCGTCGGCCGGCACGCCGCGCGTGAAATTGATTGGGGACGCCTGAGACATCGCCTCTCCTCGTCCTCCCCCTTGCCACGAACCGCGAGGTACTGCCAAAGCGCTCGGCGTTGACCCTCGCCGACCCCACGCGTAGGGTCGCGGCCCCCCATGCCCTGCCGTCGCGTTTCGTCGCTCGTGACGTCCGTAGTGGCCGCGTGGCTCGCCGCGGGCTGCATGCCCCGGCACGCCCCGCCGCCGCCCGAGGCCGCGGGCGCGCCGAGCGCGCTCCTCTGGCGCGTCGGCAGCGGCGCCAACGTGTCCTACCTTTTCGGCACGATCCACCTGCCTCTCGGACTCGAGGAGACGCTCGGCACGGGCGGCCACGGGCTGCTCGCGCGCTCGCGCGTGCTGTACGTGGAGATGGATCTCAGCGATCCGGCGCGCACGCGCGCGCTCGGCGCCGGCGCGGCGCAGAGCGGCATGCTGCCGCCCGGCGAATCGCTCCAACGCATGCTGCCGCCCGCGCTCTGGGTCGAGCTGCAGCGCCAGCTGCCCGGCACACCGCCCGCGGCGCTCGACCGCCTGCAACCGTGGCTGGCCGCGCTCAGCGTGATCCAGGCCATCGCCGCCCGCAACGAAGCGTCACCCGGGGCCGCCGGCGCCCGCCGCGGGCCGCCGATAGACGTGGCGCTCGTGCGCGACGCGCGGGCGCGCGGCATCCCGGTGCGCGAGCTGGACTCGATGCAGCAGCAGCTCGATGCGTTTACCGGCATGCCGCGGCCGATGGCGCTCGAGATGCTGCGAGAGCTCCTCACCTCGCCGGACGGCGCCGGCCGCGAGCTGCGCGGCATCGTCGCCGCGTACCGCGGTCCCGACGCCGAGCGGCAGCTCACCGCGCTCGTCGCCGAGATGGCCCGCCGCACGCCGACCTTCGCGGAGCATCTCCTCTTCCGCCGCACGCGACGGTGGGCCGAGGCGCTCGACGAGCCGCTGCGCGCGGGCGGCGTCTTCGTGGCGGTGGGCGCCGGTCATCTCGTCGGCCCCAACGGGCTTCCCGCCCTGCTCCGCGCCCGCGGCTTTCGCGTGGAGCGCGTGCGCGTCTCAGTCCCGGGCCGGGTCCAGCAGGTCGCGAAAGCCCGACGGGGCGTGGGGTCCGATCACCAGCTGCTCGAGCACGCCGATGCCCGTCTCGCCGCCCGCACGGGCGCGCACGACCTGCTGCACGTGGAGGTGGCTCAGCGGATCCTCGCGCGCGAGCTCCCACGTCTGGCCGTCGGTCACGTCCTCGCCCTTATAGCTGCCGTGCCCCCAGTCGCTGCCGAGGTAGCCGAGCCCGCGCATCGGAAAGACGAGCAGCGGCTCGAGGTCGATCTCGAGGACCTCGCCGCCCACCGTCTCGAGCACCAGCGTGCCGCCGGCCGCGCGCCGCGTGCCCGGCTGCCAGCGGAGCCGGTGCCCGACGCGGCGTAGCTCGTGCATCGAGTCCTCGCCGAACGCGCCAGTGGTGAGCCGCCAGCCGCTCTCGAACCACGGGCGCCCGGCGGCATCCTCGGCGACGGCCGCGAGAATGCAGTGGCGCTCGAAGTGCAGCGGCGCCCACACCCAGAAAAACTGTGCCGGCAGCGGCGCCGGCGCGCCGCCTTCCGGCTCGCCGACCGGCCGGATGCCCCAGGAGCGGTCGCGCGTGCCCGGCACGGCGCGCCGATCGAGCACGCGCTCGCGGCCCGCCCAGCGGAGCCGCCCCGACCAGGCGCCGAACTGCGTGAGCCGGGTGGCGTCGAGCACCACGCGCCCGCCGGCTCGCGTGGTCATGCGGGGCTCCTCCAGCGCCTCCGTACACGCCTCGAAGAGCAGCTCGCCCTCGATGCCGGTCGCATTCGGCTCCACGCGCACCCGGAGCGTGCGCAGCGGCTCGACCACCTCGACCACGATCGGCCCAACCCGCGTCTCGGTGCGCTCGCGCGGCGCCAGCCGCGAGGCGCGCACGGTGTGCTGCACGCCGTCGGCGACCACGCTCACCGCCGCATCCATGACGCGGCGATTCGGATAGAGCCCGAGCGCGGCACCGAACATCAGGTCGCCGTCCCGGCTGTAGCCGTGGAAGAAGTAGCGGTCGTAGAAGTTGCGGTCGCCGGTTGCCGGATGCGCGATCGGCTCGGGCGTCTGGTGCAGCGGGTAGTCGTCGAGGCGGGTGAGCATGGGGGCGGTTTCGCCCGGGCACACCGGGAGGTCAAGGCACGCCCGAGCGCCGCGCTTGCCGGCGACGGCGCTCAGGGCGCCGCGGCCGCGAGCGCCGCCGCGCCGATCGCACCGCAGAAGGCGCCGCGCGCGAGAAAGCGCGGCTCGGCGCCGAAGCGCCGGGTGATGTCGTCGAGCACGGCCGCCAGCGCCGGATTGCCGAGCAGCGTCGAGCCGCAATAGACGACGGTCGCGTAGCCGCCGCCGCGCGCCAAGGCCGTGGCCATTAGCGCCACCGTTTCGCCCACCAGCTGGGCCAGCGCGGCCGCCAGATCTTCGCGCGCCAGCGACTGCAGCTTGGCGAAATTGGCGGCGGTGAGATCATCTCCGAGCGGCGCCGAGACGTCGCCGTACACGTCGCCCACCAGGAGATCGACGTGCCGCCGGTCGCCGGCCGCCGCCAGGGCAGCCAGGCGCTCGAACGAGGTCTCGCCGAGCAGCAGCCGGCCGAGCCCCATGAACGTCCCGCCGCCTACCGCCGTGCCGCCGACCCGCACCGGCGATCCTTCACCAACCGCGAGGATCGACGTGCCGGTGCCGATCGACGCCAGGAGGTAGCGCGGCGGCAGTGCCAGGCCGTCGGCCGTCGCCATGAGTGGGGCGCCCGCCGCCCAGGCGGCGAACTCGCCCACGGTGACGACGGGCAGGCCGGGCAGTGCAACTTCGAGCCGCGACGCCCCCGCGCCGGTGGCACCCACACGCGCAGGCGCCTGCGCCATCACGTGCGCCTGCACGTCGCGGACGGCGGCCGAGGGGCAATGCACCGCGGCTTCCGGCGCGTCGAGCGGCACGATCTTGCAGAGCGTGGCGCCGACGTCGACGCCGACGATGCGGCCCATGCGCGCCGACGCTACACCCGGCGGCCGCCGCGCTGTCAAGGCGCGCCGGCACACGCCGCAGGTCTTTCTTGCAGCCCTCCAGGACCGGGGGTACTCTGCTGCCCCGTGAAAATCGCCTTTTTCGCCGTTGCTGCTTTGCTCGTCCTTCCCGCATCGGCTCCCGCCGAGCCGTCGGAGCCCGCCGCCGCGCCCGCCGCACCTGCCGCGTCCGCCGCCGCCACCAACGTGGTGCGCTACGCCGACGACAAGGTCACGCTCGACGTGAAGGGCATGCCGGCGGCCGAGCTGGTGAACGAGATCGCGCGGCAAGCGGGCGCGAAGGTGACGGGCAGCATCGGCGACACGGGACCGGTCACGGCCTCCTGGAGCGGGCTGCCGCTGAAGGACGCCCTCGAGCACGTGCTCGGCGCGCAGAACTTCACGCTCACCTACGGCGAGCACGGCGACCTGCGGACGATCGCGCTGCGCGGCCAGCAGCAGCCGCACCAGCCGCCGTTCGCCGACGGTCCCGGCCACGTGTCGCCCGACGACAAGACCCGGGCGCCGGAGGCCGAGTACGCGTTGTTCAAGGCGTTCGATCTCAGGGAGGAGGTCCCCATCGAGGGGCCCATGGCGCAGCGGCTCGGTCGCTCGACGGCGCCGCTCGACCTCGTGACCAACACCGCCATCGCCGATGACGATCCGGCGGTGCGCCGCTCCGGCATGAAGTCGGTGATGAAGATGTTCGAGGGCAACGACGAGCTGCGCAGCACGGTGCTGGAGACCACCAAGGGCATGACCGACGAGCAGCTCGCCGCCTTCGCGCGCGCCTACCTGTATCACATGGCCGAGGACTTCGTGCACAACGTGAAGCGCGCGACCACGATCCCCGACGTCCGCCGGCGCGCCTCCGACGTGCTGCGCGAGCTGCGGAAGAAGCCCTTTACGGGCCCGCGGCCGGTCGAGGGCGGCATGCCGACGCCCGGGTGAAGCCGTCCGCCGCGCGCCCGCCCTGGCTCATCTCGGCCGCGCTGGCGGCCGCCACGCTGATCGCCTACGCCACGGTATTCGGCGCCGGCTTCGTGTGGGACGACGACGACTACGTGACGGCGAATCCCACGCTTCGCTCGCTCGCCGGGCTCTGGCGCATCTGGACCGAGCCCGGTGCCGTGCCGCAGTACTATCCGCTCACCTTCACCTCGCTCTGGGTGGAGTTCCAGCTCTGGGGTCTCTCGGCCTCGGGCTACCACGCGACCAATGTGCTCCTGCACGCCGCCAATGCCGTGCTGGTCTACCTCGTGCTGCTGCGCCTGGCGGTGCCCGGCGCGGCGGTGGCAGCGGCGCTCTTCGCACTGCACCCGGTGCACGTCGAGTCCGTCGCCTGGATCGCCGAGCGCAAGAATGTGCTCTCGGGCCTGTTCTACCTGGCGGCGCTGCTCGTCTACCTACCGCGCCTCGCCGGCGACGCCGCCCGCTGGCGTTATGCCGCGGCGCTGGCGCTCTTCGTCGCGGCGCTCCTGTCCAAGACCGTGACGTGCACCTGGCCGGTGGTGATCATGCTGCTCGCCTGGTGGCGCGGGCGCGGCTGGCCCCGCCCGGTCGTGCGCGAGATGGCACCGGCGCTCGCGTTCGGCGTCGCGGCGGGCCTCGTCACCATGTGGATGGAGACGCACCACGTGGGCGCACGCGGCGCCGACTGGAGCCTCACGTTCGCCGAGCGCCTGCTGGTGGCCGGCCGCGTGCCGTGGTTCTATCTCCGCACCCTCGTCCTTCCCGTGCAGCTCACCTTCATCTACCCGCGCTGGACGATCGACGTCGCCGCGCTCTGGCAGTGGGCGTTTCCGGCCGCCACCGCCCTTGCCGTGCTCGCGTTGTTCGCAGCCCGGCGGCGGCTCGGCCTCGGGCCGCTGGTGGCCGCGCTCTTCTTCCTGGTGACGCTCGCCCCTGCGGCCGGCTTCATCGACGTCTATCCCATGCGCTACTCGTTCGTGGCCGACCACTTCCAGTACCTGGCGAGCCTCGGACCGCTCGTCGTGGCCGGTGCGCTTCTTTGGCGCGCCGGCGCGAACGCTGCACTCGCCGTGGCGCTCGGTCTCGGCGCGCTCACCTTCGTGCGAGGCCAAGCCTTCGCGGACGCCGAGACGCTCTGGCGCGACACGATCGCCAAGAACCCGACCGCATCGATGCCGCGGCTCAACCTGGGCCTGCTCCTGCAGCAGCAGGGCCGGCTCGACGAGGCGATCGCACAGTACGAGCGCGCAATCGCCGATCATCCCGACGAGGCCGACCTGCACGACAACCTCGCCATTGCGCTCGCTTCGTCGAACCGGATGGCCGAGGCGATCGCCCACTGGCAGCGGGCGCTCACGCTCGCGCCGGGACGCGCCGGCACGCGCGGCAACCTCGGCAACGCGCTGGCCGCCGCTGGCGACCTCGCGGGCGCCGTCGTGGAGTACGAGACGGCCTTGCGCATCGACCCCACCCACGCCGATGTCTACAACAATCTCGGCAACGTGCTCGCCATGCAGGGCCGCGTCGACGAAGCACGCGCGCGCTACGAGGCCGCGCTGCGCCACGATCCGGACTTCGCGCAGGCGCACGAGAACCTCGGCCGGCTGCTGCTCGCTACCGGTGCGTACGCGGCGGCCGAGCACCATCTGCGCCGCGCGCTCGCGCTGGCGCCGCCGCGGCCGGTGGCGCTGCAAGCGTTGGGACTGGCGTTGCGCGGTCAGGGCGAGACGCAGGCGGCGCTCGCGCCGCTCGAGCAGGCCGTGCGCCTCGCCCCGGACGATCCCGAATTCCGCACCGAGCTCGGCGCCGCGCTGGCGGCCGCGGGCGCGCACGCCGCGGCCCGTGCGGAGCTCGAGCGCGCGCTCGCGCTGGCGCCGGGACACGAGCGCGCCGCCGCCGCGCTACGCGCGCTGCCACCGGGGACCTCATGAGCCGGCTCGCGCGCGTCCTCGCGATCGTGGCGG
>DATMAZ010000173.1:0-15867 GCA_035559675.1 Candidatus Limnocylindria bacterium | reverse complement strand
CCCCCCGCCCGCCTCGTCCCAGTAGACGGGCGCATGCCGCCGCATCCAGGCGAGCTCCTCCTGCGGATCGCGCGCCCAGAAGTGACCGTCGACCAGCGCGATGTCCACGCGTTGCAACTTAGGCGATGTCCCTCTAGAGCGCCAGAGCGAGATGCGCACACTGAGCGACCGGGTGGCCGTGGTGACGGGTGCGGCGAGCGGCATCGGCCGCGCGCTGGCGCTGGCGCTGGCCGAGCGTGGCGCGGCGCTCGCGCTGGTCGACGTGGATGCCGCCGGGCTCGCCGACTCGGCGGCGCGGGTGCGCGCGGCGGGCCGCGCCTGCTCCACCCACCTCGTCGACGTGGCCGATCGCGCCGCGATGCTGGCGCTCCCCGAGGCGGTGGTGGCCGCCCACGGGCACGTCCACGTGCTCGTGAACAACGCCGGCGTGGCGCTCGACGGCCGCTTCGAGGAGCTCCCGCTCGACGACGTCGCCTGGCTGCTCGGCGTGAACCTGTGGGGCGTCATCCACGGGTGCCATGCCTTTCTCCCGCTGCTCCGGCGCGAGGGCGAGGCGCACATCGTCAACATCTCGAGCGTGTTCGGCATCATCGGCGTGCCGGAGAACAGCGCCTACTGCGCGAGCAAGTACGCCGTGCGCGGCTTCTCGGAGAGCCTGGCGGTCGAGCTCGCCGGCTCGCACATCGGCGTCACCTGCGTGCATCCCGGCGGCGTGCGAACCAACATCGCCCGCCGCGCCCGGCTGCGCGACGAGCGCCGGCGCGCGATGGTGACGGCGGAGTTCGACCGGGTGGCCCGCATGTCGCCCGAGCGGGCCGCCGCCCGCATCGTGCGGGCGATCGAGCGGGGCACGCCGCGGCTGCGGCTCGGGCCGGAGACCTACGTGCTCGACTGGGCCAAGCGCCTCGCTCCGGTCGCCACGCAGCGCCTGCTGGTCGGCGCGTACCGGCGGGCGAAGGCGCGGCTCGGCGACGTGCCCGCCGGCCAAACGGGTTGACAGCGCCCGGATCGGCCTTACCTCGGCCCACATGCCTCGGCTTCGGCTGGTTCCGCTCGACGATACCGTCGTCTTCCCCGGCATGACGCTCACCCTGCCCATCAACCCGGGGGAAGACCGCGAGGTGTTCCTGGTTCCGCGGCACGGCTCGGAGTACGCCAAGGTCGGCACCGTGGCGCGCGTGGTCGAGGAAGTGGAGCTCGCCGGGCGCGGCACCGCCGTCGTGCTCACCGGCATTCACCGCGGCATCGCGGGCGCGGCGCAGGCGGAGCCCGACGGCACGCTGCGCGTGGAGGTCGACCCGCGTCCCGACGTCACGCCCCCGCGCAGCCGCACCGAGGCGCTCGAGCGCGAGTACCGCGCGGTGGTCGAGGAGATCCTGGAGCTGCGGGGCGCCGACGACCGCGTCCGCGCCTTCGTCCGCGCGATCACCGAGCCGGGCGCGCTCGCCGACACGTCGGGCTACGCCCCCGACCTCACCTTCGAGCAGAAGAAGACGCTGCTCGCCACGCTCGACGTCGTGGAGCGACTCGAGCTGGCGCTGCGCTACCAGCGCGACCGCCTGGCCGAGCTGCTGCTCCGCAAGCGCATCCGCGAGGAGGTCGAGTCCGGCGCCCAGAAGCAGCAGCGCGAGCATTTCCTCCGCCGCCAGATGGACGCCATCCGCAAGGAGCTCGGCGAGGACGACGTCTCGGCCGCCGCCGAGTACCGCCGAAAGATCGCCGAGGCCGGCATGCCCGACCCCGTGCGCGAGCAGGCCGAACGCGAACTCGGGCGCTTGGAGCGCATGGGCGAGCAGAGCCCGGAGAGCGCCACCATTCGGTCCTACCTCGACTGGCTGCTCGCCGTGCCGTGGAGCAAGCGCTCCGAGGAGCGTCTCGATCCGGTGCACGCGCGCGCCGTGCTCGACCAGGACCACGCCGGGCTCGACGACGTGAAGCGCCGGATCACCGAGTACATCGCGGTCCGCAAGCTGCGCGCCGAGCGCCAGATCCCGGACGACAAGCGCTCGGGCGTGATCCTCACGCTGGTGGGGCCGCCCGGCACCGGCAAGACGTCGATCGGCGAATCGATCGCCCGGGCCACGGGACGGGCCTTCGTGCGCATGTCGCTCGGCGGCGTGCGCGACGAGGCCGAGATCCGCGGGCACCGGCGTACGTACGTCGGCGCGCTGCCCGGCCGCATCGTGCGCGCGCTGCGCGATGCCGGGACGATGAACCCGGTCATCATGCTCGACGAGGTGGACAAGCTCGGCGCGGACTGGCGCGGCGACCCCAGCGCGGCGTTGCTGGAGGTCCTCGACCCGGCCCAGAACCACTCCTTCCGCGACCACTACCTCGACGTCGAGGTCGACCTCTCGCACGTGCTCTTCATCGCCACCGCCAACGTGGCCGAAGCCATCCCGCGACCGCTGCTCGATCGCATGGAAGTGATTCGCTTCGACGGCTACACCACCGAGGAGAAGGTGGCCATCGCCCGCAACTTCCTCTGGCCGCGGCAGATCGAGCGCAACGGGTTGCGACCCGACGAGGTGTCCATCGACGACGACACGCTGCGCGCCGTCATCCACGAGTACACCCGCGAGGCCGGCGTCCGGCAGCTCGAGCGCGAGCTCGGCACGCTGCTGCGCCGGGCGGCCACGCGCATCGCGTCCGGCGAGCGGCAACCGCCGATCGTGCTCGACATGGAGGCCGTGCGCGACGCGCTCGGCCGGCAGAAGTATTTCTCCGAGGTGGCCAACCGGACGGCGACGCCCGGCGTGGCGACGGGGCTGGCGGTGACGGGCACGGGCGGCGAGGTCCTGTTCGTCGAGGCCACCACCATGGACGGCACCGACGGGCTCACCCTCACCGGCCAGCTCGGAGACGTCATGAAGGAGTCGGCCCACATCGCACTCTCCTGGGTGCGGGGCCACGCCGCCGATCTCGGCATCGACCCGAGCGCGTTTCGGCGCCGGAGCTTCCACGTGCACGTGCCGGCCGGGGCCACGCCGAAGGACGGCCCGAGCGCGGGCGTCACCATGGTGACGGCGCTCGCGTCGCTCCTCACCAAGCGGCCGGTGCGCCCGACCGTGGGCATGACCGGCGAGGTGACGCTTCAGGGGCGGGTGCTGCCAGTCGGCGGCATCAAGCAGAAGGTGCTGGCGGCGCAAGCGGCGGGGCTGCGGGAGGTGATCCTCCCCGAGCGCAACCTGCCGGATCTCGACGACGTGCCGGCCGACGTCCGCAGCCAGCTCGTCGTGCACCCGGTCGCCACCGTCGATCAGGTGCTGGCGCTGGCGCTCGAGCCGAGCACCGTGCCGCTGGCGGCCTGACGGCCGTCGCGCGCGAGCCCGCGCGCGCCAGCATGCCCGTTCAGCGCGGGGTGAACACGACGGGCAGCGAGGCGATGCCGCGGACGAGGGTGGACGCCTGCCGCACCGGCGTCGCCCCCGGGGCGAGCCGCATGTCCGGCAGGCGCTCGAGGAGCGCCGCGAGCGTGAGCTTCAGCTCGAGCCGCGCGAGGTTGGCGCCGAGACAGTAGTGGGCGCCGATGCCGAACGCCAGGTGCGGGTTCGGATCGCGGGTCACGTCGAAGCGATCCCCGGTGGGGTAGACCTCCTCGTCGCGGTTGGCGCTCTGGTAGAGCATCAGCACGCGCTCGCCCGCGCGGATGCGCTGGCCGCGGATTTCGGCGTCGCAGGTGGCCGTGCGGCGAAAGCCGATGATCGGCGACACCCAGCGCAGCACCTCCTCGACCGCCGTATCGAGCAGCTCGGGACGCTGGCGGAGCAGCTCGCGCTGCTCGGGATGCTCCATCAGCGCCAGCATGCCGCCCGAGATCGCGTTGCGAGTGGTCTCGTTGCCGGCGATCAGCAGCAGCGTCATGAACATGATGATCTCGTCGTTCTCCATCGCCTCCTCGTCGGGGGCGAGCACGCCCTCCTTTTGGGCGGCGACGAGGATGGAGACCAGATCGTCACGCGGATGCGCGCGGCGGTCCTCGAACACGTCATAGAGATAGCGGCCGTACTCCGCGTACGCGCTCGTCGCGCGCTCCATGACGGCGGGATCGTGGAAGTGCCCTGCCGAGCCGATCATGGCGTCGGACCATTCGTGGAAGCGCGGGAAGTCCTCGCGGCGGATGCCGAGCATGTCGGCGATAATGTAGAGCGGCAACGGGACCGCGACGTCCGCGACCAGGTCGCCGTGCCCCCGGGGCGCCAGACCGTCGAGGAGCTCGTCGAGGATCTCCCGGATGCGCTCGCCGTACCGCGCCACCATGCGCGGCGAGAAGCCGCGCGAGACCAGCTTGCGCAGCCGCGTGTGCCGTGGGGCGTCGGTCGTGACCAGCGACACCTGCGTGTCGCTGTCCATCAGCACGCCCTGCGCCGAGCTGAAGGTCACCGGGTCTTTCGAGACCCGCACGACGTCGTCGTAGCGGGAGCAGACCCAGAGCGTGCTGGCGGCGTCCCAGTAGACGGGCGCGTTGGCGCGCAGCCAGGCGTAGGTGGGATACGGATCGCCCGCATAGAGCGAGGCGTCGGTCAACGTCGGAGCGGGAGCCACGCGCGTCACGGGCGCCCGATACCGCAGCCCCGGCCGGACTGCAACCAAAAACCAAACGGCCGTTTGGGCCGCTACAGCGGCGCGACCGCGCGCACCTCGTAGCGGCATCCTCCCATTCCTCGAACACGAAGAAGAGCCCCGGGTCCTCGAGGTCCCCCCAGAAGCGGTACGAGCGGCAGCCCGGCTCCGCGAGCGTGTCGCGCGCCGTGGCCACGGCGAGGCGGACGGCGTCGTCCCGGCGTTCGGGCTTCACGCGGATGCGACCGGCGATCACCAGCATTGGAATCCTCCCCTGCCCCCACTCAGGGCGTTACAACGATCTTGCCGTAGCTCTTGCGCGAGCCGAGCGCATCGAGCGCGGCCGGCAGCTCGGCCAGCGGGTAGCGCGCGTAGACCACCGGCCGGATCGACCCGGCCTCGTAGAGACGGAACAGCGCGGCGAAGGTCTCGCCCACCCGCGCGGGCTCGTGCACCGCGTGCGCGCCCCAGTGGAGGCCGGTGATGGCGATGTTCTTCAGCAGCACGCGATTGAGCTTCACCTCCGGAATGCGCCCGCTCGCGAAGCCGATCACCAGCAGCCGGCCGTTCCAGGCGATGCACTTGAGCGAGCCGTCCGTCGTGTCGCCGCCGACCGAATCGTAGATCACGTCGGCGCCCCGGCCGTCGGTCGCCTGCTTCACCGCGTCCACCCAGTCGGCCTGCCGGTAGTCGATCGTCACGTCGGCGCCGGCCCGGCGCGCGATCTCGAGCTTGTCCTCGCCGCCGGCCGTCGCGATCACGCGCGCCCCGAGCGCCTTGCCGATTTGCACGGCCGCGAGGCCCACGCCACCGGCAGCCGCATGCACCAGCAGCGTCTCGCCCGGCTGGAGGGCCGCCCGGTACACCAGGGCGGCATACGAGGTGGGATAGACGATCGGGAACGCGGCGCCCTCCTCGAACGACATGCCCGCCGGCAGCCGCCAGGTGGCGTTCGCGGCCACCAGCGCGCGCTCGGCGAACGCCCCGATGCCCGGCGCCGACAGCACCGCGTCGCCCGGGGCGAACCCACGAACGTCGTCCGCCACCGCGCGCACGATGCCCGCGACCTCGGCGCCGGGGATGAACGGGAACGGCGGACGCACCTGGTACTGCCCGCGCGCCATCAAGATGTCGAAGAAGTTGCACCCCGCGGCCCGGACGTCGATCATGAGCGATCCGGCGCGCAACGCCGGCTCCGGCGCCTCGCGCACCGTGAGCTCGGACGGCTCCATCCAGCGGTCGACGACGACCGCGCGCATCAGCCCGCCACGCCCACGGGACAGGCCACGCCCGTGCCCCCGAGGCCGCAGTAGCCCCAGGGATTCTTGTGCAGGTACTGCTGGTGATAGTCCTCCGCGAAGTAGAACTCGGGCGCGTCCGCGATCTCGGTGGTGATCTCGCCGAAGCCGTGCTCGCTGAGCGCCGCCTGGAAGCGGCGGCGCGTGGCCTCGGCCGCCGCACGCTGCGCGGGCGAGTACGTGTAGATCGCCGAGCGATACTGCGTGCCCACGTCGTTGCCCTGTCGCATGCCCTGCGTGGGATCGTGATGCTCCCAGAAGACGGCGAGCAGCCGCTCGTACGGCAGGCGCGACGGGTCAAACACCACGCGCACCACCTCGGCGTGCCCCGTCCGTCCGCTGCACACCTCTTCGTAGGTCGGATTGGGGGTGTAGCCACCCGCGTAGCCGACCGACGTGGAGTAGACACCCGGGAGCTGCCAGAAGGTCCGCTCTGCACCCCAGAAGCACCCCATGCCGAAAAGCGCCAGCTCGAGACCGTCCGGGTACGGCGGTGCGAGCGGCGTGCCGAGCACCGCGTGCGTGCGCGGCACCGGCATGGGGGTCGTGCGGCCCGGCAGAGCCTCCTCCCGGGTGGGCATGCGCAGCTTCATGCCGCCTACCATAGCAGGGGATCGCATCGTCGCCAGCAACGCGCCACGGCACGCACCGGCGCGGGGAGCGCTCGACGCGGCGACCGCGTGTGACACGGCCGGGCGCGGCGGTGTAGGCTCCGCGCCCATGGCCACCGTCGGAATCCGCTTCGATCTCCGTGCGCCCGCCTTCGCCGGTGTACGGATCGCCGATCAGTACGCCGCCTGCCTCGACATGTGCAGCTGGGCCGAAGAGCATGGCGTGGACCTCTGCGTGCTCTCGGAGCATCACGGCGTGGAGGACGGCTACCTCTCGTCCCCGGTGACGCTGGCCGCAGCGATCGCCGGCCGCACGCGCCGCATGATGATCAACATCGCGGCGCTGCTGCTGCCGCTGCACGATCCGATCCGGCTGGCGGAGCAGCTCGCGGTGGCCTCGCTCGCGAGCGGCGGGCGCCTCAGCTTCGTGGCTGGGCTCGGCTACCGGCACGAGGAGTTCAGCATGGCCGGCGTCGACCGCACCAAACGCGGCCGGCTGCTCGAGGAATACGTGCGCGTGCTGCGACAGGCGTGGACGGGCGAGCCGTTTACGTGGCAAGGCCGCACGGTGCGCGTGACGCCGGTGCCGGCGGCGCCGCCCATGATCCTGATCGGCGGCTCCACCGACAAGGCCGCGCGCCGCGCGGCGCGGCTCCACTGCGGATTCTTTCCCGCCATCGGCGATCCGGAGCTGGCGCGGCTGTACGAGGAGGAGTGCCGGCGGGTCGGGTTCGCCGGCGGCTTCGTCATGCTGCCGAACGGCCCCGGCTTCGTCCACGTCTCCGCCGACCCCGAGCGGGACTGGCAGCGCATCGGGCCGCACGCCCTCTACGACGCCCAGACGTACGCCGCCTGGCAGACCGCCGACCAGCGCTCCTCGATGCACGTCGAGGCGAAGACCGTGGACGACGTGCGCCGCAGCACGGCCTACCAGGTGCTCACCCCGGCCGAGGCGATCGCGCTCGCCGAGAGCACGGGGCGTCTGATCCTCCACCCGCTCATGGGCGGCATGCCCGCGGCGCTCGGCTGGGAGAGCCTCCGCCTCTGCGAGCGCGAGGTGCTGCCTTACATCCGCGGCTAACGTCCTTCTCGCGAGCGAGAAAGCACCCCGGCCCGTTTCGGCCGGCCCGTTCCGGCCGGCAGGAACCGGGCGACCGGAGGTCGCCCCCGTCCCATTGGCCACATGATTGCAAGTGCCTATGATCGGCGCCCAAAGGAGGCATTCATGGCTCGCTCGCTCTTCCGGCGTATCCTCGTACCCCACGACTTCTCCCATGAGGCCGACCAGGCCTTGCGCCTGGCCGCGCAGCTGGCCGCCAGCGGCGGTGGGCGGCTCGACGTGCTGCACGTGCTCGAGCCGTACTACGGACCGGCCGACCTCACGTATGCGGCCATGGTGCCCCCGCCCGAATCCCTGGTCCCCGAGCAGCGACGAGACCTCGAAGAGCGCGTCCACAAGGTACTGGGACCGAAGGGCCCGAAGGCGGCAGTGTCCGTCGTCGTCGGCCATCCGGCCACCGAGATCGTCCGTGCGGCGGAGAAGGCCGACGCCATCGTCATGGCCACCATGGGGCGGACGGGCCTCGGGCATCTGCTGATCGGCAGCGTGGCCGAGAAGGTCGTCCGGCACGCCACCGTGCCCGTGCTCACCATCCGGGCGCGCCCCCGACGCAAGGCCGCGAAGCGCCGTGGCTGACGCCATCCTCGTCGCGGACGACGAAGACGGGGTGCGCGAAAGCCTCGCCGAGGTCCTGCGCGACGAGGGCTTCGCCGTGGAGACCGCGCGCGACGGGCTCGAAGCGCTCGCCGCCATCGATCGCCAGGACTTCTCGGTCGTGATCAGCGACGTGCGCATGCCCGGCGCCGATGGCCTCGAGGTGCTGCGCCGGGTGCGCACGCTGGCGCCGCAAACCGTGGTGCTGATGATGACGGCGCACGCGAGCCTCGAGACGGCGGTGGAGGCGCTGCGCCAGGGCGCCGCCGACTACATCCTGAAGCCGCTGCTGTTCGACGAGGTGCTGGCCAAGGTGCGGCGAGTGATCGAGCATCGCCGGCTGGCCTGGGAGACCCAGGTGCTCCGCCGCGAGGTGGAGCGGCAGTACCCGCTCGATACGCTGATCGGCGACGGCCCGGCCATGCAGGAGGTCGCCCAGCTGATCCGCAAGGTCGCGCCGACCGGCGCCACGGTGCTGATCACGGGCGAGAGCGGCACGGGCAAGGAAGTGGTGGCGCGCGCCATCCATCGCCGCAGCGCGGCGGCGGAGCACATCTTCTTGCCCGTGAATTGCGCCGCCATTCCCGAGACGCTGCTCGAGAGCCAGCTCTTCGGCCATACGCGCGGGGCGTTCACGGGCGCGGTGAGCAGCCAGGAGGGGCTCTTCGCCCGCGCGCACGGCGGCACCATCTTCCTCGACGAGATCGGCGACATGCCGCTCGGGCTGCAGTCGAAGCTGCTGCGCGTGCTCGAGAGCAAGGAGATCCTGCCGGTGGGCGGCACCACCCCGCGCACCATCGACGTGCGCATCATCGCGGCGTCCAACCAGGACCTCGCCGGCATGGTGGCGGCCGGGACGTTCCGCGAAGACCTGTACTATCGCCTGAACGTGGTGGAGATCCATTTGCCGCCGCTGCGCGAGCGCCGCGAAGACATTCCGGCGCTGGTCGAGCACTTCGTGCGCCGGCACAACCGGGAGCTGAAGCGCGCCTACCGGGGGGTCGACAACGCGAGCTTGAAGCTGCTGATGAGCCACCCCTGGAAGGGCAACGTGCGGGAGCTCGACAACGTGATCGAGCACGCCATGATCCTCGGCGACGGCGAATGGATCACCCCGGCCGACCTGCCCCGGCCGTTCCGGCAGGGCGAGCTGGCGGCGCCCGCCGTGGGCGACGACCTCCGCGAGGCGCTGCGCGTCTACGAGCGCATCCACATCGAGACCGTGCTGCGCCGCAGCGCGGGGGACAAGCGCCAGGCCGCCGACCGGCTCGGGCTGTCGCTCTCGTCCCTCTATCGCAAGATGAACGAGCTTGGTATTCCGCTGGAATGACCGGCAGGCCTCCCCTTCGCCTCCTCGCCGTTCTCCTCGTGCTGGCGCTCGGCGGCTGCGCCCGCGAGACGGTTCCCACCGGAGAAGCGCTCTACCGGCGGCACTGCGCCTCCTGCCACGGCATCTCCGGCCGCGGCGACGGTCCGGCCGCCGGCTCGCTCACGCCGCGCCCCACCGACCTCACCACGCTGCGCATGAGCGTGCAGGAGCTGATGCAGGTGATCGACGGCCGCGCCGCGGTCCAGGCGCACGGCTCGTCCGCGATGCCCGTGTGGGGCGAGGTGTTCGAGCAGGTGCATCTCGACGGCGATCACGCCAAGCGGATCGCGTTGCTCACCGTCGAGGCGCTCGCCGAGTACACCGCCCGCTTGAACCCGAACAACGCTCCCCCGCCCGCGCGAGAGTGAGCACCCCGCCCGACACGCCGTCCACCGCGCTCCAGCTCGCCCGCTGGGAAGCCATCCTCGCCACGGCGTTCGACGCGATCATCTCGATCAACGCGGACGGAACCATCACGCTGTTCAACCGCGCCGCCGAGGCCATCTTCGGGTACACCGCGAGCGAGGTGATCGGCCAGCCGGTCTCGATGCTCATGCCCTCGCCGTACCGCGAGGAGCACCAAGACTACATCCGACGCTACGAGGAAACGGGCATCGCGCGCGCCATCGGCCGCATCCGCAAGGTCGAGGCCATGCGCAAGAACGGCGAGGTCTTCCCGATCGAGCTCTCGGTCTCGCGGGCGCAGGTGGGCGACGGCATCATGTACTCGGCGATCGTCCGCGACGTCACCGTGCAGACCCGCCTCGAGCAGGAGCTGCGCGCCTACGGCCGGCGTGAGGCCGCGCTCGCCCGGCTCGGGCTCGCCGCGCTCGACGAGAACGTGCCGCGGCTCTGTCAGGAGGCGACCGCGCAGATCGCCGACGTGCTCGAGGTCTCGACGGCCGTCGTGCTGCTGGTCGTCGGCGACACGACGCTCGTCGTGCGGGGCTCGACGGGCTCGCTCTACCGGCTCGGCGAGCGCGTCGCGGTTTCGTCGCTGCCCGGCGAGCTGCAGCAGACGGCGCCCGAGGGGCTCGGCGACGACCAGCTGGCCGCCTGTCTCACGGTGCCGATCGGCCGCGTCCGCCAGCCGGTGGGGCTGCTGGTGGTGGGCAGCCGCCGTCCGATCGAGTTCACGCCGGACACCGTGAATTTCGTGCAGGCCGTGAGCAACGTGCTGGCCGAGGCGATCGAGCGCCAGCAGCTGCTAAGGCGCGCCCGCCAGCGCGAGCGGCTCGCGGACATCGGCACGCTCACCGCCAAGGTGCTGCACGACCTGGGCAACCCGCTGGCCGGGCTGTCGATGACGGCGCAGAGCATTCTCCGCCGCATCGATCGGGCCCCAACCGACGAGCTCGCCACCATCCGGCCGAGCGTCGAGCGCCTGGTGACCACCATGAAGCGGCTCGATACGCTGCTCTCCGAGTTCAAGACCTTCTCCCGCGACCATCATCTGGAGATCGTGGCGGTGCCCGTGCGGCCGTTCGTCACCGGCGCGCTCGCGGTGTGGGAGGCCGAGGCGGCCCAGCGCGAGATCGAGCTGGTGGCGCCGGAGGGCCCCGACGGGCTGCTCGTGCGGGCCGACGTCGATCAGCTGCATCGCGTGCTGGACAACGTGGTGAAGAACGCGCTCGAGGCCATCGGACACGGCCCCGGCCGGGTGGAGGTCCGCGCCGAGCCGACGGCAGACGACTGCGTCGCCATCGTGGTACGGGACACCGGCCCGGGCTTCCCGGCGGATCTCGAGCTGTTCGGGCTCTTCGCCACCACCAAGAGCGACGGCACCGGCCTCGGACTCGCCACCTGCCGCCAGATCGTCGAGGCGCACGGCGGCCGCATCACGGCCGAGTCGCCGGCCAGCGGCGGGGCCGTGGTCACCATCGAGCTGCCACGAGCGACCCGTCCGTGACCGCGAGGCGGCCGACCCTCTTTGCGCTGGTCGGAAGGACGCTGCGGCCCGCGTCTCGTCCGTTGGAACCCGCGCCCGCCAGCCGTGCCGCTTCGCTGGCGGCGGATTTGCAGCGCACACCACCAGGACCCCCACCATGACGGCCGGCTATTTTTCACACGTGCTCGTCCCGCACGATTTCACCGCAGCCGCGGACGAGGCGCTGCGCACCGCGTTGGCACTCGCCGCCAGCGAGGGGGGCGAGGTCACGGTCATCCACGTGATCGCGCCGTTCTATCCCCTCCGCGACCTCGCCTACGGCCCCCACGTGCTCGACCCGGGGACGCTCGAGAAGCGGGTGCTGGCCCGGCTCGAGCGGCACGTCGCCCAGCGGTGCGGGCGGCAGCCGGTGCGTTGCACGGTGACGACCGGCAATCCCGGCCAGCGCATCGTCGACGCCGCGGCCGGCGCCTCGTGTGTCGTCATGTCGACCTCCGGCCGCACCGGGGCCGCCCACGCGCTGATCGGCAGCGTCGCCGAGCGCGTGGTCCGCTTCTCCCCCGTGCCGGTGTTCGTCTTGCCGTCGAAGCGGCGCACCCGCGCCCGTCGGAGGAGCCGTGGCCGCTGACGCGTCGACACTCTCGCCGCTCGACGCCGCCTTTTTGTACTTGGAGACGCCCACGCAGCCGCTGCACGTCGGCTGCGTCGCGCTTCTCGAAGCGCCGGTCCCGTTCGACGACCTGCTGGGGCTGTTCGAGGAGCGGCTGCTGCGGCTGCGGCGCTACCGCCAGCGCCCGGTGCGGCCGGTGCTCGATCTCGGCCTGCCGAGCTGGGAGGACGCGCGCGATTTCGACCCGCGGCGGCACGTCCGGCGCGTGGCGGTGCCGCCGCCGGGGGACGACGAGGCGCTGCACGAGCTGGTGGACTCGCTGTTCGCCACGAACCTGGATCCCGCCCTGCCCCTCTGGGAGGCGTATCTCATCGAGGGGCTGCGCGGCGGCAAGGCAGCGCTGCTCTTCAAGATCCATCACTGCATGATCGACGGCGTGAGCGGCGCACAGCTGCTCGAAGCGCTCACCGACGCGGTCGAGCCGCCGCCCGGCACGCCAGCCCCCACCCTGCCGCCCCCGCGGGGCCGGCAGCCCGGTCCGCTCGAGCGGCTGGTCGGGCTGCTGGACCCCTCGGGCCCGCGCGCCCGCCTGCAGGCCGTGCGCGAGGTGCTGCGCACCATCGGCAGCTTCGTGGCGACGCCGCCGTCGCGGCTGCCCTTCAACGGGGCCCTGTCGGGACGCCGGCAGATCGTGTGGACCTCGTTCCCGATGGAGGAGGTGCTCGCCATCCGCGGTGCCATGCGCTGCAAGGTGAACGACGTGGTGCTGGCGGTGATCGCCGGCGCGCTCCGCCACTATCTCGGCGCCCGCGGCGTCGCGCCCGACGCCATGACGGTCCGGACGCTGGTGCCCGTCAGCGTGCGGCCCCCGAGCGACCACCTCACCCTCGGCAACCTGGTGGCCGCGATGTTCCCGCAGCTCCCCGTTGCGCTGGCCGATCCGCTTGCCCGCTTGCGCACGATCGCGCGCGAGATGAGCGAGCTGAAGGAGCGCGGTCAGGCCCGCGCCTCTGTGTTCTTCCTGAACCTGGTCGGCCAGCTGCCCGCCCTCGTGGAGGCGCTGATGGGTCGGCTGGTCGCCGCGGAGGCGGTGGTGAACACGGTCTGTACCAACGTGCCGGGGCCGCCGGGACGCCGCACGCTGCTCGGTCGGCGCGTCCTCGAGGTCCACCCGCTCGTACCGCTCTTCCAGGGCATCGGGCTCGAGTTCGCGATCCTGTCGTACGGCGGACGGCTCTCGATCACGGCCGCTGCCGATCCCAGCCTGGTTCCCGACGCGCGCCGGATCGCCGATGCGCTCACGGCATCGTTCGCGGAGCTGCGCGCCGCCGCGCTCGAGACGTCGCCACCGGCGGAGGTCGTGCGGGCGCCCTCCCGGGTGGGCGATCTGATGACGCGGGAGCTGCTCGCGGTCTCGCCGGCGAACACCTTTGCCGATGCCTGGCAGGTCATGCGCGAGGCGCGCATCCGGCACCTGCCGGTGGTGGACGGCGAGCTGCGTCTGGTGGGTCTCGTGACCCAGCGCGATCTGCTCGGCCACGCGCCGAGCGACCTCGAGCAGCCGCGCGAGGACGAGCGGTTGATGGCGCTCGCGCGCGTACATATAGGCGACCTCATGGAGACGCACCTGAGCACGGCCACGCCGGACGAGCCGCTGGCCGTGGCCGGCCGCCGCATGCTCGACGCCAAGATCGGCTGCTTGCCCGTGGTCACCGGAGACGGACGGCTCGTCGGCATCCTCACCGAGAGCGACTTCGTGCGTTGCACCACGGCGCTCGCCGCCGAGGTCATGCGCCCGAACGCCGTTCGGGACGCCGCAGCCACCGCGAGGAGCTAGCGGCGTCATGCGGCTCGCCACCATGCTCGACCGCTGCCTCGGCATCGAGCGCCGAGCAGCCGATCTCTATCGCCGCTTCGCGGAAGCGTCGGGGCCGCACGAGGATTTGCGCGCCGTCTGGCGGCGGCTCGCCTCGGAGGAGGACGAGCATGCCGCCGCGCTCGCCATCGCGCGCGCCACGATCGACCCGGCGGTCGCCGGGGAAAGCCGGATCGAGGGGTGGGACGACCTGGTGGCGGAAGCCGAGCGCGTGCTGAGCGAGGGCGAGCGCATGACCGAGCCGTCGCTCGACGACCAGCTCGTGCTGGCGCTCGACCTCGAGCGCACCGAGATCGATCTCTTGCGGCGCGTGCTGCTCGAGCTGGCGGGCCAGGCGGCCGAGACGGGCGCGGCCACCAGCCGCCACGCGCTCGAGCTGGCGGAGGTGGCGGGCCAGCACTCCACGGACGCCCGCGTCCGGATGCGGGAAGCGCTGATCCGGGCACACGAGCGGCTCGGAGTGGGCCCGCTCGATCCGGGCTGACCCGCCCGCCGTGAGCACGCCCCCGCGCCGCGTGCGCTTCGTCGTGCCGCAGGCGCTCGCCGGTGAACGCCTCGACCGGGTGCTCGCCGCCAGCATCGCCGGGCTCTCCCGCGGGCAAGCGCGGGTGCTCCTCGAGCTGGGCGGCGTGTACGTGGACGGCGCGCGCACGAAGATCGCGAGCCGCCCCGTGCGCGCGGGCCAGCGCATCGAGGCGGTGCTCGGTGGCGCCTTCGCACGCGCGACCAAGCGGGTCGGCGCCGCCGCGCGCCGGCACGACGAGGCCGGCCTGCCCTCCTTCGTCGTGCTGCACGAGGACGACGACGTGCTGGTGGCAGACAAGCCCGCCGGTCTGCTCTCGGCGCCCACCCCGGAGAGCGACCGCGCCAACCTGCTCGCGCTGCTGCGCGAGCGCGGTCGCGGACCCGTGTTCCTCGTCCACCGCCTCGATCTCCCGACCAGCGGCGTGCTCGTCTTCGCGCGCACGCCGGCCGCCAACCGCCACCTAGCCACCGCGTTTGCGCGCCACGACGTGCAGCGCGAGTACCTGGCACTGGTCGCCGGCGTGCCCAGCGCGCACGCGATGGTCCTCGATGTGCCCATCGGCGGCCGCCCGGCGCGCACCCACGTCGCGGTCGTGGAACCCGTGGGCACGCTGGCGGCGCTGGTGCGCTGCCGCCTCGAGACGGGCCGCACGCATCAGATTCGCATCCATCTGCACGGCGCGGGCCATCCCGTGCTGGGCGACCCGCGGTTTCCGACCCGGGCGCCGCTGCGCCCGCCGCGGCTGGCGCTCCACGCCACGCTGCTCGGCTTCCGGCATCCGCGCCGGGCCGAGGACGTCCGCTTCGAGAGCCCATGGCCGGCAGACCTGTCCGACTACCTCGACCGCCTGCGGTCGGCTACACTGTCGCCCTGACATGCGCCCGGCAGGAAGGAAGACCGTTTACAAGATCGTGTTCGTGAACGAGGGGAAGGTCTACGAGATCTACGCCCGAACCGTCTCTCCTTCGTCGCTGATCGGCTTCGTGGAGGTGGAGGGCCTGCTGTTCGGGGAGCGCACGACGGTCCTCGTCGACCCGACCGAGGAGCGGCTGCGCACCGAGTTCGCCGGCGTGGAACGCACGCTGATCCCGATGCACGCGGTGGTGCGCATCGACCAGGTCGCCAAGCGCGGCACGGCCAAGATCACCGCGCTCTCGGGCGGCGCCGACAAGGGGCGTCCCCTACCCTCGCCGGTGTTGATGCCCGGCAAGGGCGATTCGTCCTCGTAGCGGCCGCGGATGCGGCGACCCATCCCCTCGCGCGCCTCGGCCGCGTTGCTCGTCCTGGCGGCGCTCGCCGCCTGCGGCCCGCGCGCGGCCGTGCGGCCTCCGCCGCCGGGGAGCGCGGCGGCGCTCCAGGCGCTGCTCGAGCCGCGCCCGAGCGGGCGCGGGCTCGACTGGCTCGGCGGCGAC
>DATMAZ010000172.1:0-7988 GCA_035559675.1 Candidatus Limnocylindria bacterium | reverse complement strand
GCCACGATCGTCTCGAGCCCGTGGAGCGGGAGGAAGCGGCCGTAGAAGAGCACGCGGTCGTCGGTCGGTTGCGGCTCCGGCGGCTCGAGGAACTCCGGCTCCGCCCCGAGATACCAGGTGGCCACCCGGCCGGGCTCGGCGCCGAGGCCGGCCAGGTAGCGCCCGTGCGCCTCGGTGTCGGCGAGCACCAAATCGGGCAGGCGCAGCGTCAGGCGGTCGAGTCCGGCGAGCGCACGCGCACGCAAGCCGCCGGACGGGAACACGCGCCGGTCCTCCACCAGCGTCTCGGTGAGGCTCACCAGCGGCGCGAACACGAGCCCCCGCCGCGGCCGGCAGACGCGCGCGGCGACCAGCACGTCGAGCTGGCCGCCGAATCCCACGAGCACGACCGGCGGCGGGCCGGAGCGCGCGCGCCAGCGGCGGCGCAACGCGGCGACCGCGGCGGCGTAGCGCCGCCCGAGGCGGCCGAGCGAGCGCGCGCCGAAGTACCGCCGGTCCTTGTTGGGCTCGCCTTCCCAGAGCGGGACGTGGAGGTGCTCCAGCCGCGCGCCCGCGGCCTCCACCGCCTGGGCCAGGAGACGATTGGCGCTGTGTCCTCGGTCGTAGGTCCCGAAGAAACAGACGGTCATGAGGAGCGGGCGTGGGTGCGCGGCGGGTCGGCCGGCGCGCCCAGCCGCTCGACCTCGGGTCCCTCGCCCAGGCGGAGCTCGATCTCGCGCACGCGAAAGAGGCTGTCCTCGACCAGCGCGCGGCTGCCGGCGATGAGGTCGGCAAGGAGGCCGATCAGCACCGTCTGAAAGCCCACGATCACCAGCACGGCGGCGAGGATGAGGCTCTGGATGTGGCCCTCCCCGCCCTCGGTGAAGTAGTCGATCACGAACCGGAGTCCGATGAGCATGCCGGCGCCGATGCCGAGCGCGCCCAGCGCGCCGAAGACGCGCAGCGGCTCGTACATCGCATAGATCCGCACCATGGTGGCCATCGAGTGCCGGAGGTAGGTTGCAATGCTGCCGAAGAGCCGCGACGGCCGGGTTTCGGGATTGGTGCGGATCGGGACGTGCGAGACCGCGATGTTCTTCTTGCCGGCCTGGATGATGGTCTCGAGCGTGTAGGTGAAGCGCGTCAGCACGTTCAACTTGAGGGCCGCGCGCCGCGAGAACGCGCGAAAGCCGCTGGCCGCGTCGGGCACCTGGGTGCCCGAGAGCTGGCGCACCGCCCAGCTGCCGACCCGCTGCAGCCAGCGCTTGGCCAAGCCGAAGTGCTGCGAGCGATGCGGCGCGCGGTCGCCGATCACCATGTCGGCGCGTCCGGCCAGGATGGGGGCGATCAGCGCCCCGATCTGATCGCCCGGATACTGGCGATCGGCGTCGGTGTTGACGATCACGTCCGCGCCCAGCTTGAGCGCGGCGTCGAGCCCCGACGAGAACGCCTGCGCCAGGCCGAGATGGATCGGCATCCGCAGGAGGTAGGTCGCCCCGGCGCTGCGGGCGACCTCGGCCGTGCCGTCGGTCGAGCCGTCGTCGATTACCAGGGTCTCGATCACGTCGATCCCGGGCAGCGTCTTCGGCAGGTCGGCAAGCGCCCGCCCCAGCTCGGCCTCCTCGTTGTAGCAGGGAATCTGGATGATGAGCTTCATCGGGACGCCGCCCGGCAAGCTTACCCGGCGTCCGGCCGGGGTACCAGCGCGGCAGGCGCCGGCGGCCCCACGGAGACGTCGAACCGCATTACCTCGCCGAGCGGCGAGAAATTGCCGATCACCACGCGCCCGGGGCTGCCGTCGTACGGCGCCATGCCCGGATGGCGCGGGCCGCAGGCCGAGAGACGGGGCCTGAGCGCGAGCCCCGCACCGACCAACGCCGCGGCGACCAGGACGCGCAGCAGCACCGGCACGACCGCGGGCGCACGCGCCAGCCGGAAGATGGCGCCGGCCACGGCCAGCGCGCCGAGGGCGACCAGCAGCGCCGGCACGACGCGGCGGAGCCGCGACGGCCCGGTCCACGGGTCGCCCGCGTCGCCGCGGTTGCCGCCGTGCGCGTGGCCGCGATCGAGGTCGCCGCGCCCATCGGCTTCCACCAGGTGCAGTAGCTTGCGCGCCGGCTCGGCCTGGGCGTGCCGGAAGCTCCGCCGCCGCTCGTCGACGTGCCAAACGAGGATGCCTTCGCCCGGCAGCCGTGCGTCGGCGCCGATGCGGCGACGGTACTCGAGCAGGTAGTACTCCTGCGGCACCGTGCCGGCCGGGATGCGCACGATGCGCGGCTCGCGTTCCACGGGCGGCAGCACCACGCCGCGGCGCGACTCGGTGATCGTCTCGACGTCCACCCAGCCAAGCTCGGCCTTCGACCACGCCTCGGGATGCGGCGGCGCATCGCCGCGGCCGACCCACGTCCCCTGCCCCATGAGCCCCCACACGCCGATGCCTTCGTGGGTGCGGGCGCTCGGTGCGTACAGCTCCGGAAGCCCGAGCAGGTGTCCGAACTCGTGACAGAGCACGCCGAAGGGCGACAGCTCGGTCACGGTGCCGTCCTCGTCGCGCGCCTCCTCCCGCTCGGCGACCACGATGGCCTCGGAGAACCCCAGCTCGGGAGGCGTGAGCCCCGTGTAGTTCGACCACGGATCGTCGGGATCACCCTGACGCGGATCGGATTCCCGCCCGACGCCGGCGAAAAAGACGACGAGCGCGCCGCCGCGCGCGAGCGCCGCCCGGTCGGCCGGGTCGGCAGCCGCCGCCAGCGCGCGCAGCGCGTCTCGCGCCATGGCGAACGGTCGCTGCACGTAGCTGGCGCGTGCCTCGGGCAGCGTCACCACGGGCGACGCCACGTGGGCGTCGAGGCGCAGCCGTCCGCTCGACACCTCCGCCCAGTACGCCACGAAACGGTCCACTAGGGCGCCCGGAGCGCCGGTGAAGTCGCTGCGCGGGCGCGTGAGCGGCCGATCCGGGAACTGCGCGAGCACCACCAGCACGGGCAGCGCGCCGGTGGTCTGGATGGCGAGCCCGCGCGTCGCCGTCCAGGGGACCGCCAGGCACGCCGCCGCCACCGCAGCACGCAGTATCCGACGAGGTCCGCGTGAATTGACAGACAGGGGGGGGTTTGTGAGAATCCCGCGCCATCGACAGCGCCTGGGAGGAACCATGGTCCTGATGCGGTTAGCCATCGTGTGCTTCGTTTCGACCTGCTTCCTCGCCGCCTGTGGTGGTGGCGGGGAGGAAGGCACGGCCCCGCCGAGCGCACCGACGGCATCGACCGCACCGGCGGCGCCCGCCGCGCCCGGCACGACGATGCAGCCGGCGGCCAAGGGCGAGGAGGACATCCCTCCGCTGCTCGCCTGGGCCGACTCCGACGTCGACGAGGGCAAGGCGCCGCTTACCGTGAAGTTCATGGCCGACGTCGAGGGCGGCAAGCCGCCGCTCACCTACCGCTGGTCGTTCGGCGACGGCACGCCGGACTCGAACGAGCCCAACCCGGTGCACGTCTACGAGAAGCCCGGCCGCTATCAGGCCGACCTCGAGGTGAAGGACTCGGCGGGGGACGAGGACGCCGACTACCTCGAGATCGAGGTCGAAGGCTAGCCGGGCCGCCGCTCCGCTCACGCGCGCAGCGTCCCCGTGAGGCTCGCCACCGCACCGATCGCGTGGCGGCGGCACCAGCGCTCCATCTCGCGGGCGATCCGCAGCGGAGCGGCCGGGTCGTAGAACGTCGCGGTGCCCACCTGCACCGCCGACGCGCCGCAGGCGAGGAACTCGAGCGCGTCGGCGCCGGTGCGAATTCCCCCAATGCCGATCACCGGGATGGCGACCGCCCGCGCCACGGCGTGCACCATGGCGAGCGCCACCGGCTTTACGGCCGGCCCGGAGAGCCCGCCGGTCGTGCTCGCCAGCGCCGGCCGCCGCGCCTCCAGATCGACCGCCATCCCCCTTAGCGTGTTGATGGCGCAGAGCGCGTCCGCCCCCTCGCTCTCGGCGGCGCGCGCGACGGCGACGATGTCCCCGGTGTTCGGAGAGAGCTTCACCCACAACGGGCCGCGCACGCGCGGGCGCACCGCGCGCACGACCTGCGCCAGCGCCACCGGATCGGCGGCGATCACCCCGCCCCACTCCGGGCGGTTGGGGCTGGCGGCGTTCAGCTCGAGGGCTACGATGCCGTCGGCCCCCCAGAGCCGTTCGGCGCAGGCGGCGAACTCCTCCGGGCTGTCCCCCCAGAAGTTGGCGACGACCCGGGCGCCGGCCGCGCGCAGCGCCGGGAGCCGCTCGGCCAGAAACACCTCCACCCCGATGTTCTGGAGGCCGATCGCGTTCAACATGCCGGCGGGCGTTTCGACCAGCCGCGGCGCGGGCTTGCCGGCATAGGGACGCAGTGACAATCCCTTGACGCTGATCGCACCCAGCTCGGCCAGCGGCACGATGCCGGCGAACTCGGTGCCGTATCCGAAGGTGCCCGAGGCGGCGATCACCGGGTTCGGCAGCTCCACGGCGCCGATCCGGACCCGCATGTCGACGGCCGCGGGGCTCATCCCCAGCGCTGCCGCCACTCCATCAGCATCCCGTCCTGCCCGGCGCCGTAGTACCCGCGCCGCAGCGCCGTCATGCGGAAGCCGAGCCGTGCGTAGAGCCGGCGCGCGGGGGCGTTCGCGAGCCGCACCTCGAGCACGACGGCGCGCGCGCCGCGCGCCACCGCGTGCTCCTGCACCCAGCGCACGAGCCGCTCGCCGATCCCGCTGCGCCGCCGCGCGGGATGCACGGCGACGTTCAGCAGCTGGACTTCGTCGGCCACGTTCCAGGCGCAGGCGTAGCCCACGAGCCGCTCCCCTGCGGGCACCGGCTCGACCGCCACCACGGGCACGGCCCACGCGGTCGCGAGCTCCCGCTCGAAGCTTCCGGCCGACCACGGGGAGGGAAAGGACACGCGCTCGATCTCCACGATCTGCGGCACGTCGGCTGCGGTCATGCGCCGCAGCCTCACGCGAGCGCCGAGCCCGGCGTCGGGGCCGGCGCTCACCACCGGATGAGCGCGGACGCCCACGTGAACCCCGCGCCGAACGCCCCGAGACAGACCAGCGCGCCGGGCCGCACCAGCCCCGCCTCGCAGGCCTCGTGCAGCGCGATCGGAATGGAGGCCGCCGTCGTGTTGCCGTAGCGCTGGATGTTGTTGAAGACCTTCTCGGGCGGCAGCTCGAGCACGCCGGCCACGAACTCGCTGATGCGCAGATTCGCCTGGTGCGGGATGAAGACGTCGAGGTCGGCGGCGGTGTAGCCGTTGGCGGCCAGCGCCTCCTGCACGACCTCCGGGAAGCGGGTGACCGCGTGCTTGAAGACGTACCGGCCCTCCATGCGCGGCCAGAGCCGGCTGCCCGGCTCGTCCAACATCTCCTCCGTCAGCCGCGGCCAATGCCGGCTCGCGGGAGCCTCCACCATGAGCTTCTCGGCGTACTTCCCCTCGCTGTGGAGGTGGGTCGACAGGATGCCCTTGCGGGCGTCGGGCTCGGGCCCGAGCACCGCGGCACCGGCGCCGTCGCCGAAGATGACCGCCACCTCGCGCCCGGCGGTCGTCTGATCGAGGCCGGTGGAGTGGGTCTCGGCGCCGCACACGAGCACGTAGCGCGCCCGGCCGCTGCGGATGAACGCGTCGGCCGTCGCCAGCGCATAGATGAACCCGCTGCACTGGTTGCGCACGTCCATCGCCGGCATGCCGGCGATGCCGAGGCGACGCTGGAGCACGGCCGCGCTCGCCGGGCAGTCGAAGTCGGGCGACAGCGTGGCCAGGAGCACGAGATCGACGTCGGCCGCGCGCACGCCCGCCGCGGCCAGCGCGTCGCGGGCCGCCGGCACTGCGAGGTCGGCGGGCCCGGCATCGGACGTGACGAAGCGGCGCTCCCGGATGCCGGTGCGCTGCTGGATCCACTCGTCACTCGTGTCCATGACCCGCGAGAGGTCGTCGTTCGTGACCACCCGCTCGGGGGTGTAGTGGCCCAGGCCGAGGATGCGTGCGTTCATCGAGCGTCCTCCTACACGCGGACGACGGCGCCGCCCCAGGCAACCCCGGCGCCGAACGCCGCGCAGCAGACGAGATCCCCGGGCCGCAGCCGTCCGCTCGCCAACGCCTCGGTGATGGCGATGGGCAGGCCGGCCGCCGCGACGTGCCCGGCGGCCTCGGCGGTGGCGAGCGTGCGCTCCGCCGGCAGCCCGGCGAGCGCCGCCGCTTCGCGCGCGACCCGGGGATCGACGTAGTGCACGAGGAAGAGCGCGATGGCGTCCGGGCCAACGCCGGCGGCGGCGAGCGCCTCGTGTGTCACCGCCGCCAGCGAGCGGCGCGCCTGCTCGGCCAGCGCCGGCGCGTCGACGGTGTAGTAGTGACGGCCGGCCTCGAACATCGGACGCGTCATGCGCGCGGGGTAGTGACGGCTGGCCGGGAACTCGCACCAGAAGCGCTCGAAGCCCGCCGGGTCGTTGTGGAGCACGCAGCTGCGCAGCGCCGTCGGCTCGCCCGGCCCCAGCACGACGACGCCCGCGCCGTCGCCGAAACGCGGCGTCACCGCCGCCGCCCGCGGCGTGTAGTCGAGCCCCGAGGAGTGCACCTCGGCGCAGCAGACGAGCACCCGGCCGACGCGGCCGGCGCGCACGAAGGCGTCGGCCGTCGCGAGCGCCGAGAGGAAGCCGTTGCACTGCGCCCGGATGTCGAGCGCGCCTATGGTCCGGCAGCCGAGCTTGTCCTGCAGAAAGCAACCCGAGCCCGGAAAGGCGATGTCCGGCGTCATGGTTGCGAAGACGATCAGATCGACGTCCTCGGGCGTGAGGCCGCCCGCCGCCAGCGCACGGCGCGCTGCCGCGGCGGCCAGGTCCGACGGGCCGGCGCCAGGCGCCGCCCGGCGGCGCACCCGGATGCCGGTGGCCGCTTCGAGGGCGGCGGCATCGCCGCCGAGTGCGCCGGCCAGCTCCTCGTTCGTGACCGTGGTCGCGGGCAGCTCGCTGCCCCACCCGAGTGGGACGATGCCCGTCATGCGGGCCTCAGGCGACCGCCTTGGGCAGGATCACCTCGAGCGTCTTGTCCTCGTAGCGGTGCCGGAAGCCGGTCACCGGATCGCGCAGCGCCACCTGCGTGGTGAACTCGCCCGGAAACGCCGGTGCGACGGCCGTGAGCTTGCGCACGTCGGGGTCGATCACCTTGGCGTGCACCACGAAGGCGCCGTCGCGCAGCGCCAGCTCGAAGTCGTAGTCCGGCATCTCGGCCGGCAGGCCGAGCTGCGTGCCGAGCGAGGTCGGCGGCACCCGGCGCGGGAACTCCACCCGGAGCACGTAGGCGTCGTCGCGCTCCTCGAGCTTGTAGACGTTCCCGTACCGGCGCGCGCGCTCGAGCTTCTCGTCGTACCGCTCCTCACCCTCCGAGAAGCCGTCGAAGCCCACCCCGCTCGCGGCGCCGCGAGACCCGGCCAGCGACTTCGTGATGGCCACGAGCGGCAGGACCAGCGGGGCGTAGAGCGCACCGCGCGGCGTCGTCTCCGCTAGCGGAACGCCGCGGAAGAAGCTCTCGCGCAGCCGCCAGGCGGCTTCGCCGACGGCGATGAAGAGTCCGAGCGCCACCCACCAGCGCATGTCCGCCGTGAACAGGCCCGCCCATCCGAGCGTCACCGCGATCGCGCCGCATACGCACGGGTAGAGGAGCAGGTTCAGCATGACGTTGGCCGCGATCGCCAGCTCGGTGCGGAAGAAGCGATGGTCGGAGACCGCCGCCTCGAGCTCGCGCAGCGCGCGGCCCGGTGCCGCACCGTAGACGCCTTGCAGCGCCCCGACCAGCAGGAGACCGAGCCTGCCGGCGACACCGCGCACGCGGCGCTTGGGCTTCCCGAGCTGCGCGGCGATGGCGTCGAACTCGGCCGGCAGCTCGCCGGGAAAGGTCTTGGCGATCCGCGCGACCTTCGGCTTGGCCGTGGCCTTCTCCACCTTGCCGCGCGCGGCGGCCGGCCGAGGCGGCGCGGGTGCCGCGGCCACGGTCGGT
>DATMAZ010000171.1:0-2779 GCA_035559675.1 Candidatus Limnocylindria bacterium | reverse complement strand
AGTAATCGGCGCGCAGAACCGCCGGCCACACGAGCGTCCCCGCCTGCTGCGCCAGCACGCCGAGCGCCGTGGCGCGGCCCTCCCAGAGGCCCGCTTCCAGAATCGGATTGTCGAGCGGGGAGGACTCGGGCGGGTAGCCCTGCGCGCGCACCCACCAGCGCGCCGCCAGCATCACCGCGGCCACGCCCGCCGCCAGCGCCGGACCGCGCGCCCGCGCGCGCCATTCCGCAGCGGATGGCGAGAGCGCTTCCCACACGATCAGCAGCGGCAGCAGCACGACCGCGTTCTCCTTGGCGAACATGCCGAGCACCGCGGCGGCGACCAGGCCCGTCTCCCAGGCCATGCGGGCACCGCCCCGCGCCGCCCGCGCCCGCGCCTGGCAGAGGAGACCGCAGAGCACACCGAGCGCCGCCAGCAGGTCGGCGCGGCCCGCGACGTTCGCCACCACCTCCGTGGTGACCGGGTGGACGGCGAAGAGCAGCGTCGCCACGACCGCCGCGGCGGTGGCGAGACCGAGCCGGCGAAACAACGCCAGCGCGGCGAGCGCGCAGCAGAGGTGCAAGAGCAGATTCACCACGTGGTAGCCGAGCGGGCGGCCGGCGTTGCCGAGCAGCGCCCAGTTGGCGAGAAAGGAGAGCGTCGTCACCGGCCGGTAGAGCCCGTTCGTCGCCATCGGGCTCCAGTAGTCGCTCGTGAGGATGGTCCGCACGTTCGCCCAGGTGGCTTCGCGGAGCGCCGGGTTGCCCAGCACGAGCGCGCGGGCGTCGAGCGTGAGCCCGTTGGCGAGCGAGCCGATGTGGCTCGCCGTGACCACCACCGCCACCACGACGGCGGGCGCGAGCCGCGCGAGCGCGGAAGACGAGGCGGTGTCCCGGGTCACGTGCGCGACGATCCTGCGGCTAGGACGCACCGCGGGAGCGCGCGGCCCCCAGCTCGAAGGTCACCACCGCATCGCCGGGCCGCGCCTCCGACGCGGGCTCGGCCTGCGCCACGCGCTCCGGACCGACACCGTGCTGCTCGCGCAGCTCGGTCGCCACCCGCTCGATCCGCGCCGCGGCGAGCGCGCGCAGCTGCGACGCACTCGGTGCGGGCCGCTCGGCAAGCCACTCTTCGAGCGTCGCCGCGTCGTCCCCCTCGAGCGCGCCCTCCTTGCCTTCGGCGCGCGCCTCGAGCGCCAGCCGTATGCGCTCCCGGACCCCGCGCTGAGCGAGGTTGCCGATGGCCCCGAAGACGCCTTGCGGCTGCGAGAGCTCCTCGCGCAGCGCCTGCTCCGCGAGCCAGCGTGCGTCCGCCTCGGTCGGCGCGGCGAGGAGCGTGATGCCGATGCCCGGGCGGCTGGCGAGCAGCCCGCCCAGCGCCGCGATCGCCTTCTCGCCGTCGCCCGTGGGCACCGCCCGGCCGGTGGCGAACGCGATCGGAGCCGGGGCCGCCTGTCCGCCCGCGCCGCCGAACGCCGCGCCCACCAGCTTGAGCGGCGAGGCGAGCGCGTTCACGAGCGCGGCGCGCAACGCCTGCGCCGCCACCGTCATGACGCTCACCTTCGTGCCCCGCTCGTCTCCTGCCATGGGAATGTCGAGCGCGATGCGTCCCTGCAGATCGCGTAGCAGCGCCAGCGCCACCTCGAGCGGGATCCCGAACTGCTGCTTGAAGAGCGAGTCGCCCTCCTTGCCACCCAGATCGAAGCGGTCGAGGGTGAGCGCCGTCGTCGAGTCGTAGGCGCCGCCCTTGATCGTCGCCTTGCTGGTGACCGACAGCGCGCCGCCGCTGATGCTGTACGGCGAGTAATGGGTGGCGTACGGGTTGAAGGGTTCGAGCGCGATGTCCTTGCCGTTCACCTCGAGGCGGCCGCCGGCGGCCGTGCGCTTGCCGGTCACACGCAGGCTTCCGCGCGTGATCGACTTCGCGGTGAGCTCCAGGTGCTCCATCGTGAGCGCGGGATAGCGCAAGGCGCGCACCTCGAGGTCGAGCGCCTCGAAGCCTCCCGTGAAGAACGGCTTCACCGTGCGGTCCGAGACTCGCACGACGCCGTCGTCGACGCGAAGGCTCCCGACCGTCACGTCGAGCGGCGCGGGCGCCGCGCCGGACGCCGCATCGGCCGAAGGCGCCGCCCCCGCGTCGGCCGGCGCCGGCTCGGTTTCGGGCACACCGGCCGCAGATCTTGCCGGCGGCGACTCCGAATCGGTGCGTGGCGGCGGCGCGAGGTCGGGAAGCACGAGCCCTTCCGGCGTACGGGTCAGGCGGACGCTCGGCCCGGCGAGCGCCATCGTGGCGAGCTTCACGATCGGGGGCTGACGCGCGACGTCCGGCGGCGCCAGCACGCCCGGCAGCCGCAGCTCGTCGATCGCCACGTCGAGCTTCCCGAGCGCCACCGAGAACAGCTCCGGGGCGTCGCCGACCAGCGTGAAGCGCTCCAGCCCCACGGTGCCCGCCACGGTGACGTCGCCCGCCGGCTCGGCCGCGGAGCCCGCGGCGAGACGCAGCGACGCGCCGAGCGTGCCGCCCTGCAGGACCGTGGGCGGGAGAACCGCCGCGATGTCCGTGACGTCCGCAAGCGGCAGGTCGGTCACCGTGAGCGTGCCTGCGAATCCCGGCGGCGCCAGCCGGGTCCCGCCCTCGAGCGCAACGGTCGCGTCGCCCATCGCGAGCGTGAGCTTGGTGGCGGCCGGCTGCTCGCCGTCCCCTGCGAGGTCGTGCACCTCGAGCGCGAGGGCCACGTCGTGCTGCCCGTCGGGGGTGAACAGATGCGCCTGCGTGTCGCTCACGCGCACGGTGCCCACCC
>DATMAZ010000170.1:0-9484 GCA_035559675.1 Candidatus Limnocylindria bacterium | reverse complement strand
GCCGGCCACGAACACGTCGCCGTCGTGGAGCGCGATCGCCTGCGCCTCGTCCCGCAAGCTCGCGCCGCCGTCGACGGCGAGGTCCCACACGACGGCGCCGTCGGCCGCAGCCCGGCGCACGACCAACATGTCGACCCCGCTACCGGTATTGACCGTCATGCCGGCGGCCAGCGCGTCGCCCTCGGGGGCGAGCGCCAAGGCGCGCAGCGTCTCGGCGGCGAGGTTCTCGCCGCCCGAGCCCGGGGGCGCCGTCCCGTCGAAGCGCTGCTGCCAGCGGAGCGCTCCGTCCGCGCCGGCGAGTTTGGCGAGCACGCCGTCGTCGTCGCCGTTCGGGTCGAGCACGCGGCCGGCCGCCAGCACGTCTCCCGCGCCGTCGGCGGCGATCGCAAACGGCCGGCCGTTGTCCGGCGTGTCCGGCAAGAGCGCGAGCCAGGCATGGCCGGATGCCGGAGCCAGCAGGAGACCGGTCGAGAGCGCGAGCAACGGCCGTCCGGGAAGGCGCATGGGCGCGGAGTCTCGCGCGAGCGTTGGCGTCCTGCAACCGCGGCGTCCGCCGCGTCACTGCCCCCCAACGAGCTCGAGCAGCGCGCGGCCCGCGTCGGCCGCGGGCACCGGCGTGCCGTCGAGACGGCGCGGCGGCGCCACCCCGAGCAGATACGCCGCCGTGGGCGCCACGTCGGCCGCCGAGGCGTCGACCGTGAGCGGCGCGCGGCGCAGCGCGGGGTGCCCGCCCACGATCACGAGTGGAATCCGCAGCTGGCCGGGGCCGCCGTGATTGCCCCGGAACCGGGTCGTGCGATCGCCCGGTCCCTCGACGAAGGTGTAGCCCGGGCGCGCGATCAGCAGCAGGTCCCCCGCTCGCGGGTGCCCCGTGTGCCAGCTCGCCGGCGGCGCCGGCGCACCGGGCAGCGGCTTGCGGGCATAGACCGCGGCGACGCCCGGATGCCGCTCGGCTTTGGCGACGGTCGCTTCCAGCGAGCCGGCGCGGCCGGCGTGCACCCAGGCCGCGCCGCCTTCGGCCACGAGGTGCGCGCCGCCGGCCACCACGTCGGCCGGGCCGATGTGCCCCTCGCTTCCCGGCAGCAGCGCATCGAAGCCGTGGTCCGTGGTCACCATGACGACGGATCGCCGCCAGCGCCCGCCCTGCCTGAGGTCGGAGAGAAAGGCGCCGATCAGGCGGTCGACCGTGGCGACGGCGGCGCGGTAGGCGTCGCTGTCCGGACCCTCGCGATGTCCCGCGCCATCGACGTCGGCGAGCGCGACCATGGCGAACGCGGGGCGATGCCGGGCGACGAGCGCGCGGAAGCCCTGCATGGTCTCCTCGTCGGACGCGGCGTACGCCTCCGCGGACGCGGGGTGCCAGGCGATGTCGGGTCCCGCCTGTCGGCCCGGCGCCTTGCCGAACAGGTCCCGCAGCTTGCCCTTGGCGAACGCGGTGAGCGTGACGAGCGCTGGTCGCTGCCGCTCGATGGCCGTCAACAGGGTCTCGGTCTCGAGCAGCGGCGCGGCGAGCATGTCGCGCTCGGCGGTGCCGTCCCAGTAGCGGTTGCCGGTGATGCCGTGCGCGGACGGCTGCGTGCCCGTCAGCAGCGAGGCGTGGTTCGGATTGGTGCGCGTCGGCATGACGGCGTGGGCGGTGAGCCAGCTCCCGGTGGCCCCGACGGCGGCCGTGAGATGCGGCATGCGCTCCGGCGTGGCGCGATCGATGTCAAGGCCGTCCACGACCACCAGGTAGACGTCGGCCGGCGCGAGCGGCGCCTCGCCGTCCCGCCCGAGGTGCGCGCAGCTCCCCTGGACGAGGAGCAGAACGAGCAGCAGCCGCGGACGCCAGCGCACGGGCTCACCCCCCGCTGCGGGACGAACGTCCCGCGTACCAGATCGGTGACGTCACTGCGCGCTCGCGGATGGTGCGGGGCACGGCGGGATCGCAGCACGCCTCCATGCCGGCCGGCGCGCCTCGCGTGCAGTCGACCCGGGCGCGCAGGCACTCCCACGCCGTCCAGCGGCAGCTCGGCTGCTCCAGTACGCGGGCGTAGTACACGGCCGAGCGCTCCGCGTCGAATTCGGGGTCGCGCCAGAGCGCGCACAAGCTCCGCGGGCCGTCGGCGCGGGGCCGGCAGGTCGCCGGGTCGACGCCGCCGGCGGCGCCGCGTGCGCCCGCCACGTCGAACACCCGCTGGTGCGCGACCCGTCCGTCGTGCCAGAGCTTCACGATCTGCAGCCGCTCGAGCGGCATGCCGGGGTGGTCGGCGGTGCCGGCGTCGGCCGCGGCCGACACGATGAACATCGGCGCCTGACCCACGTGCGCCGCCGGCAGATCGCCGCCCATCGGCACGCCGCCCGCATAACCGACCGCCGCCAGGTCGGGCCGCTCGCAGGCGTCAGCGGGATAGTCCCAGCCGCCGAAGAAGCGCACCGCAAGCCGCGGCCCGCTCGTCGAGTAGGCCTCGCGGCGGCGGAGCGCCGCGAACAGCGCCTCGCGCGAGTTCTCCTCCGCCCATGCCACGACGAGGCCACCGGGATTGAGCCGCGCATCGTCGGGAAGCGGCGGCACTTCGAGGCGGCTCGTCACGATGCCCGCCGCATGGCCGACGAAGCGGTCCTCGTCGACCAGCCCCGGGGTGCCGAGATGCGTGTCGGTCGAGCCGACGAGCCCCACCTTGTAGGGATTCACGCCGAGCCGCGCCTCGTGCGCGAGCCCGGCCGCCAGGATCTCGCGGGCATAGCTCATGGGCGGCGGGTCGGTGCGCTCCCACGGCATCGCCGACTCGCGCATCCGCCCGAAGTCGAGGGTCTCGAAGCCGCAGTCCTCGTCGGTGAGGCCGACGCCCCGGCGGCACTCGGAGTCGCCTTTGTGCTGCGTCACCTCGAGCAGCACCTCGAGGCCGGCGCGCACGCGCGCCTCGGCGGCGTCCGCGGGCGGCCCGAACAGCAGCCCGCCGCTCAGATTCGCGTTGTGCGGGATCACCAGCGCGTCGCAGCCGGTGCCGGCTTCGATGCACTCGGCGCGCAGCCGCTGCCAGAGCCGCGGCGCGGTGCGGTCGTCGACGAAGTTCGCGGGCAGCGGCGGCACCGTAGCGTTCCGGAAGATCACGTTGCGGTGGACCATGTGGCCGTCGGGATCCCCGGACCACTCGTAGGCGATAAACGTGGTGAAGCGGCATGCGGCGCTGCGGTCGTACGCCTCCTCGGCCGCCGTCTGGATCTCCTGCCAGGGCCCGCGCATGGCCTCCCGGCAGACGGCGCCGTCGTCGCCGCAGAACCCGTAGCGGCGCGGCGCGGCGACGTCGAGCATCTGGCTCGCCACCAGCATGTAGGCGAGCCAGGGCCAGCGCTGGGTGAGCCGGCAGACCAGCGCGTCATGTCCCGGGAGGCTCGGGTCGGTGCAGATGCGGGTCTCGCCGAGCAGCTCGGCATGGTCGGTGACGGCGGCGAAGTCGAGCGGACGGCGGAGCCGCACCGTGCGCAGCGGCGTGCCGTCGGCGGCGTAGGGCTGCACGCCGACCGCCTCGCCGCGCGCGAAGCGGTAGGCGTCGCGCGGCGTGTTGCGGGTGCCCTGCTGGGCGGCGTCGAAGGACAGCGCCGTGTGCACGTGGAGATCGCCGAAGTACGGGCGGCGAAGCGGATCGCGCTCCGCGCACGGCGCGCGGACGTCGCCCGCGGCGGCCGTGCCCGCCGCGAGCAGCACCAGCACCGCCACGACGCGCGCGCCCATCACCCGTACACCTGCAGCAGCGTCTGGCGCGCGCGCGAGGCGTGGAACGGCGAGCGGTAGACGGGAAGCACGAGCGTGATCGCCAGCCCGATGATCACCAGCGCCAGCGTGACGCCGCCGAGCGCGCGGCCGGCCACGCCCCGCAGCACGCCCACGACGAGCCCCGCGAGCAGCCAGCCGACGACCGCCCACAGCATGACCTGCGCCAGCAGCACGGTGGCGAGGATGCCGACCGCGCCGTCGGCGCGCTCGAGCACGCCGATCGCGAGCGTCGCCCCGGCGAGCTGCACGAGCGTGCCCACCGGCACGTAGCCGCGGCCCACGATCACCAGCGGCACCGGCATGGCGACCAGCAGCGCCGTCCACACCAGCAACCGCGCGCGCCGCGCGCTCATGCCCCGCCTCCGCGTCCGTCCACGCTCTCGCCGCTTCGCCTTGACTGGCGCCCGTCAGCTCACGTAGCTGGCATAGCGTTCCGCGCCCCTCGGGCGCAAGCGTGACGGAGGAAAAATCGCATGCAGGTGCACGAGCGGCTGTTCATCGGAGGCGACTGGGTGGCGCCCGCCACGGGGGCCACCATCGACGTCGTGTCGCCGGCCACCGAGGAGGTGATCGCGCGGGTGCCCGAGGCGCGCGAGGCCGACGTCGACCGCGCCGTCGCCGCCGCCCGGCGCGCCTTCGACGCGGGCCCGTGGCCGCGCACGCCGGCCGCCGAGCGCGCCGACGTCATGGCGGCGCTCAATGCCAAGCTGAAGGAGCGCTCCGACGAGCTCGCCACCACCATCACCAACGAGATGGGCTCCCCGCTGCTCTTCTCGCAGCTCGGGCAGGTGATGGCCGCCACGCTCGTGCTGGACTACTACACGAACCTGGCGCGCACCTACGCGTTCGAGGAGGTGCGGCCCGGCATGCTCGGGCCGGCGCTCGTGCGCCGCGAGCCGGTCGGCGTCGTGGCGGCCATCGTGCCCTGGAACGTGCCGCTGTTCGTCACCATGCTGAAGCTCGCGCCCGCCATGGCCGCGGGCGCCACGGTCGTGCTCAAGCCCGCGCCCGAGACGCCGCTCGACGCGTTCATCCTCGCGGAGGCCGCCGTCGCGGCCGGCGTGCCGGCCGGGGTGCTGAACGTGGTGCCGACCGGGCGCGAGGTGGGCGAGCATCTCGTGCGCCATCCCGGCGTCGACAAGGTCGCGTTCACCGGCAGCACGGCCGCGGGCCGGCGCATCGCCGCCATCTGCGGCGAGCAGCTGAAGCGCCTAACGCTCGAGCTCGGCGGCAAGTCGGCAGCCATCATCCTCGACGACGCGGATCTCGCGACCACCATCCCGGGCCTGCTGCCTGGCTGCATCATGAACAACGGGCAGGCGTGCGTCGCCCAGACCCGCATCCTCGTCTCGCGGCGCCGCTACGACGAGGTCACGGCCGCGCTGGTCGACGCCGTGCGCGCGCTGCCCGTGGGCGACCCGCTCGACATGAACACCATGGTGGGTCCGCTGGTGGCGGCCCGCCAGCGCGACCGCGTCGAGGGGTACATCAAGATCGGCCGCGAGGAGGGCGCGCGCATCGCGTGCGGCGGCGGGCGCCCGAAGAGCCAGCGGCGCGGCTGGTACGTCGAGCCCACCGTGTTCGTCGACGTCGACAACCGCATGCGCATCGCCCAGGAGGAGATCTTCGGCCCCGTCTTGTCCGTCATCCCCTACGACGACGAGCGGGACGCCGTGCGGATCGCCAATGACTCGGAGTACGGGCTGTGCGGCTCCGTCTGGACGACCGACGTCGCGCACGGCGTGGACGTCGCACGGCAGGTGCGCACCGGCACGTACAACGTGAACGGTTTCACCATGGAGTTCAGCGCGCCGTTCGGCGGCTTCAAGGCGAGCGGCATCGGCCGCGAGCTCGGCCCCGAGGGGCTCGCGGCCTATCTCGAGCCGAAGACGATCAACCTGCCGATGGGCTTCGAGCCGACGCTCCGGTAGGCCCTGCTTCACGCAGCGCGGAGCCGGGGGGCTGGCAGCCCAGTCGTTCGCTCACCGAACCCGACGTCGCTTCGCCCGGTGAGCTCCCTTCCGGCCGCTCGTCTCACCGAACTGGCGGTCGCCGGGCTCGGTCTTGCGACTCTTCGCGAGCGACGCCGTGGTAGGCTTCGTAGCGGGCGTAGCGTTGGCGTTCGGTGGTGGGGTCCAGGCCGGCGTCGGCGAGGGTGTAGCGGTGGGCGCCGTGCTTGTCTTTGGGGTTAGCGTGCAGGAAGGCGCGCATGCGCGCCTCGGCTTCGGGGGAGAGTGTGAGGCCGAAATGGGTGTAGAGGCGACGGATCGTCTCGATCTCGTTGCCGATGAACTCGCGGAAGTGCACGTCGAAGACGCGCGACGGGGGGAGCAGGCCGCGCTCGCGCACCTCGAGCGTGTGCTGCAGGCCGGCCGCCAGCCGCACCGTCCAGTCGGCGCCGATCTCGTGCGGATCGATCCGCGTGCTCGCCATGCCGCGGAGATAGCTCACGAGGCTCGCCAGCGACGCGATCACACGCAGCGGGTCGCGATGCGTCTGCACGATGCGCGCGTCGGGATACTCGGCGAGCAGCGCCTCCAGCGTCCAGAGGTGCCCGGGCGACTTGAGCACCCAGCGCGTCCCCGGCGCGCGCCACTGCAGGTACTGGAGCTGGCGGCGGTGCTGTGCGTAGACCGGTCGCCAGTCGATGCCGTCGAGCCAGCGCTGGTACGACGGCACGCGATGGGTCGTGTGGAACAGCAGCGAGGCGAAGTCGTGGGCCATCAGCGCCACGCACTCCTGCGGAAAGCGCGCGCCCATGGGGTGCATGCGCTTGAACTCCGGCAGCATGCGGTCGATGCCGGCGAAGTGCCGCTCGGCGCGCGCGATGCGCGGGTCGGTCTCGAACGTGGCGCGCTCGGGCGGCGGCCACGGCCACATCACCTCCCACGTCATCGGCACGCGGTTCTCGGGATCCTGGGCCAGCAGCTCGTGGAGGATCGAGGTGCCCGTGCGCGGCAGCCCGAGGATGAACAGCGGCGCGCGCACGGTCCCCGCCGCGATCTCCGGATGCCGGCTCCACTCGTTTTGCATGCGGAGCCGGTTCTCCAGCAGGTCGGTCGCCTGGCGCCGGGCGAGCGCACGGCCCACCGGCGTGAGCGCGGCCTCCTCGTCCCAGGCACGCAGCAGCCGGCCGAGACCCTCGCGGAACATGCCGTCGCCGAAGTCGTCGAGCCCGGTGCGGCGGCGCGCGGCCTCGAGCACCGCGCTCTCGTCGAGCGAGCCGATCGGTAGCCCGGCGGCGCGCAGCGCCGTCCCCACCCGGTTGGCGATCCGCATCGGCAGCGGCAGTCGAGGCACCGGCAGCATGGAATCCGCGCCTTAGAGCGCGTCGTGCGGGCCGCGCGCAACCGCCGCTGGGCCGGACGGTTTCGTTGACATTCGGCCTAGCAAACGGTCTACTCCGCGGGTGCGAGGCGGTCCCGTCATCACCGGACGAGCCATCCGGCGCATCGTGATCGAGCAGTCGAAGCGCGCCGGCGTCGGGCACATCGGCTCGGCGCTCTCGGTGGCCGACCTGGTGGCCGCCGTCTGCTCCCGGGTGCTCCGCGGCCGTCCGGACGACCCCGAACGCGACCGCTTCGTGGTCTCGAAGGGCCATGCGGTGCTGGCGGTCTACGCCGCGCTGTATCTCGGCGACGTGCTCACGCAGCAGGATCTCGACGGCTACTGCGCCGACGCGAGCCTGCTCGGCGTCCATCCGGAGCACGCGCTCACCGGCATCGACTTTTCCACCGGCTCGCTCGGCCAGGGGCTGTCCATCGGCGCCGGCGCGGCGCTGGCGGCGCGGCTCCAGGGCTCGCCGCGCCGGGTGTACGTGCTCATGAGCGACGCCGAGTGCAACGAGGGCTCGGTGTGGGAAGCCGCCATGTTCGCCGCGCACCACCGGCTGGGCGCGCTGACGGCGGTGATCGACCTCAACGGCCAGCAGGCCATGGGTGCGACGGACGACATCCTGTCGCTCACCCCGATGGCGGCGCGCTGGCAGGCGTTCGGCTGGGACGTCCACGAGGTCGACGGCCACGACGAGGCCCGGCTCGGGGCGACGCTCGCCGCGCTCGACGGCGAGCGGCCGCACGTCCTGGTGGCGCACACGGTGTTCGGCAAGGGCGTGTCGTTCATGGAGCGCCAGCTGAAGTGGCACTACCTCCCGATGTCGGACGACGACTACCGACAGGCGATGCAGGAGCTCGGAGCCACGGAAACGGAAGCATGCGCGGGGCGTTCGTCCGCACGCTGACGGAGCTCGCCGCCGCGGACGAGAGGATTCTCCTTCTCACCGGCGACCTCGGCTTCATGGCGCTGGAGCCGTTCCACGACCGGTTCCCCGGACGCTTCTTCAACATGGGCGTCGCCGAGCAGAACATGGTCGGGGTGGCGACCGGCCTCGCCGAGGCGGGCTTCGTACCGTACGTCTACTCGATCGCCACCTTCGCCGTGCTGCGCCCCTACGAGTTCATCCGCAACGGCCCGATCTGGCACGCGCTGCCGGTGCGCATCGTCGGCATCGGCGGCGGCTTCGAGTACGGCACCCAGGGCCTCTCGCACCACGCCGTGGAGGACCTCGGCGTGATGCGCATCCAGCCGGGCATCCGGGTGATCGCGCCCGCCGATCACCGGCAGGCGGAGGCCGCGATCCGGCAGTCGTGGGATCATCCCGGCCCGATCTACTATCGCCTCGGCAAGGACGATCGCACGACGGTGCCGGGGCTCGACGGGCGGTTCACGCCCGACGGCATCGATACGATCGGCGACGGGACCGACGTGGCGCTGGTCGCCACCGGCAGCGTGGCCGTCGAGGCGGTCGCAGCCGCTGATCTGCTTCGCGAGCGCGGCGTGTCCGCCACCGTGGCGATCGTCTCCACGCTGCAGCCCGCGCCCGAGGCGGCGCTGGCGGCGCTGCTCCGCCGCGTGCCGCGTGCGCTCTCCGTCGAGGCGCACTACGTGACCGGCGGCGTGGGCTCGCTGGTCGCCGAGGTGATCGCGGAGCACGCGCTGCCTTGCCGGCTCGTGCGCTGCGGCGTGCGCGCGGTCTCGGACGGTCGCTCCGGCAGCCAGCAGTACATGCACGCGCGGCACGGCTTGACCCGCACGGGGCTCGCGGAGACGGCGCTCGCGGCGCTCGCCCGCCCCGGCACATGAGCGCACCGCTCGCCTCGGTCGTGCTCCCCGTCCACAACCAGGCCGATCACCTCGGGCAGGTGGTGGACGACTACGTCGCCGCGCTCGCCCGCGCGCCGCTGGCCTTCGAGCTGATCCTCGTGCCCAACGCGTGCCGGGACCGCACCCCGGCGCTCGCGCACGAGCTGGCCGCGCGCCATCCGGGCGTGCGCGTGGTCGAGAGCGACCTCGGCGGCTGGGGACGCGCCGTGCGCCTCGGCCTCGCCGCCGCCACGGGATCGCTCCTCTGCTACACCAACTCCGCCCGCACGACGCCCGAGGACCTCACGCTGGCGCTCCTTTACGCCGTCGCGCACCCCGGGGTGGTGATCAAGGCGAACCGCAAGATCCGCGAGCACTGGACCCGCCGGCTGGGCTCGCTCCTCTACAACCTCGAGTGCCGCGCGCTCTTCGACCTCGCCTGCTGGGACGTGAACGGCACGCCGAAGGTGTTCCCGCGCTCCATGGAGGCACTGCTGCGGCTCACGCGCGACGACGACGTCATCGACGCCGAGTTCGCCGCCGTCTGCCGGCGCGAGGGCTACCCGATGCTCGAGGTGCCGATCT
>DATMAZ010000169.1:0-2512 GCA_035559675.1 Candidatus Limnocylindria bacterium | reverse complement strand
TCCCCGCGGTCGCCGAGGCGACGATGGAGTCGGCGTACGCCGGGCTTCGGCCCGGTACGCGCGACGGCTTGCCCATGCTGGGTGCGGCGCCGGGCGTCTCCGGCCTGTGGTACGCGTGCGGGCTCTACCGCAACGGTATCCTGCTGGCACCCGCGGTCGCGCTCGCCATCGCGGATCTGGTGACGACGGGCGAAACCGCGTGGCCGATCGCCGCGTTCACGCCGGAGCGGGCCGCGCCGCCGCGCCGGCACCCGCCGCGGGTCACGCGTCGAAGGCGACCGAGTGCTCCTCGCGCGCGCAGTCGGGATCGGCGGCGATCGTGATCTTGCAGCCGAGCATCTCCTCGGCGCCGGCGAGCGCGGCCCGTCCCTCGTTCAGCAAGAACGCCGCCACGTCCGGGTGCACCCGCAGCGTCGCCGGCCCGCCGGGCCGCAGCGCCACTTCACGCTGCAAGCCGCGCAGCGCCGCATAGGCCAGCGTCTCGCAGGAGCGCACGCGGCCGATGCCGTGGCAGTGCGGACACGGCGTCGTGAGCGCCTGCTCCAGGCTCTCGCGCGTGCGCTTGCGGGTCATCTGCACGAGGCCCAGCTCCGAGATGCGATGCACGTTCGTGCGCGCCCGGTCGCGCCGCGCCGCCTCCTGCAGCGCGTCCAGCACGCGCGCGCGGTCCGCCGGGTCGTCCATGTCGATGAAGTCGATGACGATGATGCCGCCGATGTTGCGCAGCCGCAGCTGCTGCACCACGGCCTCCGCCGCCTCCAGGTTCGTGCGGACGATCGTCTCCTGCTGATCCGTCTTGCCGACGTAGCGGCCGGTGTTGACGTCGACCGTGGTGAGCGACTCGGTCTGGTCGAAGATCAGGTAGCCGCCCGACTTGAGCCACACGCGGCGTTCGAGCGCGCGATTGATCTTGGTCTCGATCCCGTACTGGTCGAACAGCGGCGTGGCGCCCTGATAGAGGTGCACCCGCGAGGCCAGCCGCGGCATGAACTCGCGCACGAACTCGAGCACGCGCGCGTGGTCCGGGGCCCGGTCGATGGTGAGGCGCTCGACGTCCGCGGTGAACGAGTCGCGCACGACGCGCAGCGCGAGGTCGAGGTCGGCGTGGACGAGGGCCGGGGCCTGCGTCTCCTCGGCGATGCGGCGCACCCGCGCCCAGAGACGCGAGAGATAGCGCACGTCCTGGCGGATCTCGCGCTTGGTGGCGCCCTCGCACGCCGTGCGCACGATGAGCCCGCCCTCGGCCGGACGCTCCTCGGTGCAGATCGCGTGCAGCCGCTCGCGCTCCGCCGGATCCTCGATCCGGCGCGAGATCCCGACGTGCGTCGACCCCGGGGTGAACACCAGGTAGCGGCCGGGGAGCGAGACGTGCGTGGTGACCCGGGCGCCCTTGGTGCCGATCGGCTCCTTGGCCACCTGCACGAGCAGCTCCTCGCCCTTGGTGAGCCGGTCCTGGATGGGTGCGCCGGTGGGGCGGCTCGGTCCGGGCGCCGGGGGCACCGCTTCCCCGTCCGCCCCATCCTCGTCGGCGACCAGCGCCGGCGGCGGCTCGCCGCCGCCCAGATCCGAGACGTGCAGGAAGGCCGCTTTCTCGAGGCCGATGTCGACGAAGGCGGCCTGCATGCCGGGCAGCACGCGGGTGACGCGGCCCTTGTAGAGATTGCCCGCGATCCCGCGGTCGCCGCGACGCTCGCAGTGCAGCTCGACCAGCGTGGTGCGCTCGAGCAGCGCCACGCGCACTTCCCACGGCGCCACGTTGATGAGGATGTGCTTCGACACCTATGCCGCGTGCGGCGCAGCCGTCGGCGCCGGGGTGCGAAAGCGCGTGGCGGTCTTGTGGACGCGAAGCAGCGGGCGCTCGCGCTCGGGCAGCGCCAGCAGCTCGCCGAGCAGCGCGCTGGGCTTCACCGAGCCCTCGGGCCCGGCGGTGATCTCCATCTCGACGGCGTCGTCCGCGACCACGGCGAGCCGGCGCACGACGGCCCGCGCGTCGACGGTGCGCGGCTTGCCCTTCACCGTCTTCCTGACGGGGAGCGCGGGGGCCGCGAAGAAGGCGGCTACCGCGGCGGCCAGCCGCTCGCGAGAGGGCGGGGCGTCGAGCGCCGACACGTCGACGCGCCAGACGCAGGCGGCCACGCTGGCGTCGATGCTGGCCGTGCCGGGTGGGATCTCCTCGCCGTCCAGCAGCACGAAGCCGTCGGGCAGCTCCGCGCCGAGCGCGCGCACGAGCGCCGCCGGCGCGCAGGCGGCCGTGAGCTCCGCGTCGAGGTACTCGTCGTCGCTCGAGCAGCCAACGGGCAGGGCGGGGCCGAACGCGAAGCGCGGCAGCGGGTGATGGCCGTTCGTGAACGCTATGGGGAGGCCGGCGCGCTTGGCCGCCCGCGCAAAGATGCTCGACATCTCGCGCGTGCCGATGAAGCGGGCCAAACCCACCTTGCGGTAGCGGATGCGGACGCGCTGGACGGGACGTGGGGCGTCGGCCGCCGGCACCAGCTCGGACGGTACGGCCCCG
>DATMAZ010000168.1:0-14534 GCA_035559675.1 Candidatus Limnocylindria bacterium | reverse complement strand
GGCGGGCTCGTGCGCGCGCTGCGCTTCGAGGCGCCGTGACGACGCCCGTTGCCGGCGGCGCGCACCGGGGGTAAGCGAGGAGAGCAATGGAGGCGGGGCGGCTGCCTGCGACGCTGCGCCGCGACGGCGCGTTCTGGCGGCGCTTCGCGGAGCTCGGCTGCGTCTACGGTCCCGAGTGGTGGAAGCGGGGCTCGCCGCCCGTGATCGCGGCCATCCTGTACGTGCTCGGGCGCCGGCAACGCGCGGCCGTCCGCCGCAACCAGCGGCAGGTGTGCGGCCCCGCGGGTTGGCTGCGCGAGCACTGGCGCGGCTACCGCGTGTTCGCCGAGTTCGCGCGCTCGTTCACCGAGGGCATGGAGCAATGGGGGCCGCGCCCGAAGCCGCTCGATCTCACCGTCGTGGGCGCGCGGCTGGTCGAGGAGGCGCTCGAGGAGCACCGCGGGCTCGTGGTGGTGACCGGCCACTTCGGCTCGTGGGAGGTGGGGGCGCGCGTGCTCGCCCGGCTCGGGCGGCGGGTCAACATGGTGACCGCGCAGGAGCCGAACCCGAGCGTGCGCGAGTTCAACCATGCCGTGCGCACGCGGCACGGCTTCGACGTCATCTACTCCGACCGCTCGCTGTTCGCGGGGCTGCCGATCGTGCAGGCGCTCCGGCGCGACGAAATCGTGGGCATGCAGATCGAGCCCTGGGGGCCGCTCGCCGGCAGCCACGAGATCGACTTCTGCGGTCAACCGACCCGCGTGCAGCTCGGCCCGTTCACGATTGCGCGCGTGGCCCGCGCGCCGGTGGTCGCCGTGTTCGCGGTGCGCACCGGCATCCGGCGCTACGAGCTGCGCGTCGAGGGCCGCTGGAACCCGAAGACCCCGGCCGACAGCATCGCCGCGCTCACCGAAGCCGTGCGGGCGTACGAACGCCTCATCCGGCAGCACCCGCAGCAGTGGCTGATGGTCGAGGACGTGTGGCCGGCGTCGCCGCCGGCCCCGGCTCAGGAGATCGTGCCCCAGGCGGTGGGGTTGCGCCGCAGATAGGAGTGCACCTTGGCGTTGGACACGATCATCGCCAGGGTCTCGAGCAGGTTCTTCCGGGGCGGCGGCAGGAAGCGCTTCAGCATGCTGCGCACGGAGTAGAAGCCGGAGTAGACGTAGCGGAAGCCGTCGATCATCTGGTCGGCGGTCATGCCGATGGGCCGCACCACCGGGCTGCCGTAGTCGTAGTGGCCCCAGTCCTGGTCGGCGATGCGTCCGGCGGCCTGCATGTCGGCGTGGAACTTGGTGCCGGGGTAGGGCGCCGGCGTGAACAGCTTCAAGAAGGCCACCTTGTGCTCCTCGAGCCAGCGCAGCGTGTGCGCGAAGGTCTCCGGCGTGTCGCCGTCGAGGCCGACCATCACGAGCGCGATCACCTGGATGCCGCGGGCGCGCAGCTTGGCGATGTCCTCGCCGAAGCGGCTCGGGTGGTTGAAGCCCTTGCCGACGGATTCCAGGCTCGCCTCCGACAGGCTCTCGAAGCCGATCGACAGGATGCGCGCGCCCGAGCGCGCCACGAGGTCGAGCAGCTCGTCGTCGCGCGTGACGTTGGTGGTGACCTGGCTCACCCACTCGACCCGCAGCGGGATCATGCGGCGGAAGAGCTCCTTCGCCTCGTCGGGGCGCGCGATCGGGTTGTCGTCGAGAAAGAGGAGCCGGCGGGCGCCGATGCGGCGGAGCGATTCGATGTCGGCGATGACGTCGTCGACCGGGCGGGTGCGGTAGCTCCGCTGGTAGTAGGTCTGCACCGCGCAGTACTCGCAGGGATGCGGGCAGCCGCGCGAGAAGAAGATCGGCCAGAAGAAGTACAGCGGATAGAGCCAGCTCGTGCGAAACGCGCGGGCGTCGAGCAGCGGGAGGCTCCACCAGTCGATGGAGGGCAGGTTCCGGAGGTCGTGCCAGCGGTCGGCGTGGTAGATGCCGCGCGAGCGGCCGTGCTCGAGGTCGGCCAGCACGTCGGCCCAGACGTACTCGGCCTCGCCGACCACGACGGCGTCGGCGTGGCGGAGCGACTCCTCGGGCGTGAGCGACACCCACGTCCCGCCCAGCACGACCGACTTGCCGCGCGCCCGGAAGCGGTCGGCGAGATCGTAGGCGCGCTTGATCTGCGGGCCCATGGCCGTGATGCCGACGACGTCGGCCTCGCGCTCGATGCGCTCGACGTCGAGCGGGTGCATGAGCTCGTCAGTGAAGCGGACGTCGTGTTCGGGGGGCGTGAGCGCCTTGAGATAGGGGAGCGTGATCCCGCTCGTCCAGTAACGCGTCGTCTTGTGCAGCGAGCCGTCGCGCAGGTAATGCGTCGGCGAGATCAGGTGGATGCGCATCGCGGCGCGCGATCATGTCGTGCGCCGGCGCCGGCCGTCAACCGCGCCGCAGCCGCGCGATCGCCGCACGCGCCGCCGCCGCGCGCTTGGCGTGCCCGGCGTCGTTCACGTGCAGGCCGTCGGCTTTGAAGGCCGCCGCCGTCATGCCGCTCCAGAATCCACCACGTCGTCGCCGAACGTCCGGCGGACCTCCTCGTCGAGCGCGAGAATCTTGGCGTTGAACTCGGGCTGCTCGGGCGGGAAGACGGGCGGCGTGAGGGCGATGAGACAGCGGGCGCCGGCGCCCTCGATCCGCTTCTTCGCCTCCTGGTAGGCCGCACGCCGTCGCCGTTCAAATCGAGCGGATCGGGCGCGTCGCGGTACCCCGCCAGCGCCGCCGCGCCGAGCGCCGCCACGAGACGCCGGAGCCCGGCGCGTGAGACAAGGCGGCTCCGCATCGCGGCGGCGGATCATGTCGCGCCGGCGGGGCGGTGGTCAAGGCGAGCCTCGATCGGCTATTGCGCCCGTCCATGATCGCGTCCGGGTGTCGACGGTTGCGCCAGCCGATCGCCGTCGCGCTGGTTGCCGTGGCGCTTGCCGGCGCCGGGGCGCCGCACGCCGCCGCCGCGCTGCGCTTTCCCGAGGACGTCTTCGCGTTCGCCAACGAGACCGTGTGGGAGTACCACACGGACGCGGCGAGCGGCCGGCAGTGGTGGACCAGGCGCGACCCGCGCCCGCCGTTCTCGCTGCGCTGCGGGCCGATGGCGCGTGCGGTGCGGCAGTTCTACGTGCGTGCGCGCTTCGAGCCGGCGGCGCCGCCGCTCGACGAGGCGGGCTACGAGCGGCTCGTACGCGCGGTGATGGCGTCCGACCCGCGCCGCCCGCGCGCCACTCGCATCGTCATTCCGGGCTATCCCGACCTCCGGAGCTTCAGCGCGGCGCACGGCGAGCTCATCCGCCGCACCCTCTCCGGCGCCTGGTCGAGCCAGCTCCAGCGCGGGAACTGGCGCATGATCTTCCCGTTCAGCCGCGGCCATCAGGCGGCGACCATGCGGCGGCTGGTGCGGAAGCTCGCCGCCGGCGAGGCGCCGATCGTCCACGTGCTGCGCTTTCCGGCGATCACCCTGAACCACATGATCGTGGTGTACGCAGCGGAAGAATCGCCGGCGGAGGTGCGGTTTTTCGCCTACGACCCGAACGACGCCGCCCAGCCGATCGTGCTGGCGTACGACCGCGTGGCGCGTCGCTTCTCGTATCCGCGCACGCCGTACTTTCCGGGCGGCCCGGTGCGACTGTACGAGATCTACGATGGCTGGCTGTACTAGGGCGCTCGTGGCGGCGCTGCTGGCGGTGGCGACCTCCGGCTGTGTCACGGGGCACCTCTGGCAGGGCGCCCGCCGCTGGGAGCAAGCGACGCGATTCGAGCAGGCGAGCCTCACCGGCGACGAGCTGCTGGTCCGCTACGAAGCCGCCGTGAGCGACGACGCCGGCGTGCCGCTCGCCGCCTGCGAACGGCGTGCGGCCGTGTCGCTCGCGTCTCTCCGGGCCGTTTCCTTCACGGCCGACGCGGCGACGGTGCGGTTCGTCGACGACCCCGCCCCGCCGGGCGAGCCGGTGCCCATCTCGACCGAGACGCCGGACGCGCCCGGTGCGCCGGCCGTGCTGCGGGTGCACGACCCGCGCGTGCCGATCGCGATCCCGGGCAACGTGTTCACGCGCGTTACGCGTGCTCCGTGGGTCTATCCGCTGCTGCCGCTCGCGTTCTGCGTCGACCTCGCGAGCATGCCCGTGCTCCTCTTTTTCGCGCCGGGCGCCATCGTCATCGGCGACTGAGTCGCCGCCCGTTTGATCCCGGGCCCGCCTCGGTGTAGGCGGCCGCATGCACATGCGACGGCTGGCGGCAGTGGTGGCAGCGACGACGATGGTGGCGTGGGGAGCGGGCGGATGCGCGCGCAAGGAGCCTGCGCCGCGCGCGGCGGCGCCCGCGGCCGCGCTGGCGGCCGGCGCGCCGGTACCGGCCGACAGCCCGCTCGCCAAGGTGACGGTCGGCATGACCGAGCAGGAGGTCCGCCAGATCCTCGGTCCGCCCACGGGCGAGAACGAGTACATCTCGGGCAAGGCCTTCATCCCGTGGTACTTCGGGCCGGACCGCACGCGGCGCGGCTACTTCTACAAGGGCCTCGGGCGCGTGGTGTTCTCCGGCGGCAGCGGCTTCAACCGCACCGGCAAGGTATCGCGCGTCGAGTACGATCCTGCCGAGACGGGCATCGCCCGCTAGCCCATGCGACGCGCGCGAGCCGCGCTCATGGCCGCGGTGCTTCTCGCGGCGTCGCCCGCGATCGCGGCGGACGGCGGCGACGTCGGGGCCGGCCCGCGACCGCTCGACGCGTTCGTGCGCCTCGAGAAGGGCATGAGCGAGCAGCAGGTGCTGGCGGCGGTGGGCCTGCCGACCGCCGAGGGCCTCTACCGCCCGCCGCTCGACCGCGCGCTCTCGGTGATCGGGCTCGGCACCACGTACCGCACCTACTTCTACCGCGGCATGGGCCGCGTGCTGTTCCGGGGCGGGAGCAAGCTCCTGCAGAACGGTACCGTCGCCAAGGTCGAGGTGGACACGGACGAGCCCGGCACGCCGCGCTGAGCGCGCCGCGGCGCGCGCTCCATGCTTGACTCGCGCGCGCCATCCGACACAGGGTCCGTCCCGATGCCGGCCTTCGACCTCGTGGCGGCGCTCGACGCCACCGTGCGCCACGCACGTGGCAGCGCGCTGTATCGGGAGCGCCTGGCGGGCGTGGAGATTCGTTCGCCGGGCGACCTCGCGCGGCTGCCGCTCACCACGCGCGCCGACCTCCAGGCGGCCGGCCCGCACGGGACGCGCGCCGTGCCGCTCACGGCGGTGTGCCACTACGGCGAATCGTCCGGCACGACGGGCGCCACCAACTCCGTCTGGCTCACCGCCGGCGACTTCGCGCGCGACGCCGAGACGCTGCGCGCGCGCCATCCCGAGATGTTCGCTCCCGGGCAGATCCTGCTGAACCGCTTCCCCTTCATGGCGGCGCCGGCGCACCTCGTGCAGCTCGTGGCGCAGCAGGGCGGCGGCGTCGCCATCCCGGCCGGCAACATCAACTGGGACGTCCCGTTCCCGCGCGCGCTGGCGCTCGCCCGCACCACCGGCGCCACCGTGCTCGCCGGGCTGCCGATCGAGCCGATCGTGCTGGGCGAGATCGCGCGCGCCCAGGGGCTGGACGTCCGGCGGGACACCAAGCTTCGCACGCTGTTTCTCGGCGGCTCGCCGCTCCCGCCGGCCATGCAGCGGCGGCTGGCGCGCGTCTGGGACGCGCGCGTGATCGAGCTCTACGGCTCGACCGAGACCATGCTGCTCGGCACGTCGTGCGCCGAGGGCACGCTGCACCTCGAGCCGGAGCTGGCGTACTGCGAGATTCTCGCCGAGGCGAGCACGGAGCGCGCCGCGTCGGGCGCCGTCGGGCGGCTGGTCGTCACCACGCTCGCCGTCGAGGGCAGCCCGCTGGTGCGGCTCGACACCGGTGACCTGGTGCGGTCGCTCGGGGCGTGCGCCTGCGGGGACGCGCGGCCCGCCATCGTGGTGCTCGGCCGCGCTGCCGACGCCGTGGAGCTCGGCGGGCGGCGGCTCTTTCCGGCCGAGCTGGTGGACGCCGCCGCGGCGGCGGCCGACGCGGTGGACAGCTCGGTGTTCTTCGTCGTGGTGCTGTCCGACCGGGTGCTGGTTCGCATCGAGCGGCAGGCGAGCGGCGGCGATCCCGCCGCCGCGTTCGCGGCACGGCTCCCCGGCGTGCCGCACGAGATCGAGCTGGTCGAGCCCCAGATGCTGCTCGACGTCGAGCTGCTGGCGCGAAGCCCGCACGTCTACAAGCCAGTGGTGCTGGCCGATTGGCGCCGCGCCGGCCGGCGCGTGCTCACGGTGAGCGAGGGCATGATCGAATGGCCGCGTCCCTCGTGGGCCGAGGGCAAGCGCTGGCTGCGGCGCACCTGGCGGACCGCGATGCGTCGCCGTCGCCTCGCGCGCGAGATCGGGGTAGCCGCTCCGGCCCGTCGTTTGGTATAGGGGCCGCGAACCATGCGACCGTTCGAGCTGGACGTGGAGGCGGTGCGGGCGTGTCGGGCTCGCGGCGCGGCGCTCGGCGAGTCCGCCGGCGTGACGGCGGTGCTCGAGCGGGCTGCCGCCGGCGAAGCGCTCGCGGACGACGAGCTGGTGGCGCTCTTTCTCTCGCCGCGGGTCTCCAGCGCGTCGTTGCTGGCGCTGGCGCACGCGCGGCGCGGCGGCGGCGCGCCGCACATCGAGACCTTCTCGCCGCTCTACCTCACCAATGAGTGCGACGGCGCCTGCCGGATGTGCGGCATGCGCGCGGACAACGCCGACCTCGTGCGCGAGACCGCGACGCCCGAGACGGTCGACGAGCAGCTCGCCATCCTGCACCGCCGCGGGATCCGCGCGGTCGCGCTGCTGACGGGCGAGTACCGCCACGGGCCGCGCCGCGACGCCATGCTCGGGCGGGCGGCCGCCGCGCTCGAGCGCGCGATCGGCGGCGGCTTCGTCCACGTGCTCGTCAACATCGGCGCGCTCGACGCCGGCGACTATCCGCGGCTGCTGGCCGGCGTGCCGCGGGACAGCGCCAGCCGCGTCGTCCCGCAGGTGACGATGTGCACCTTCCAGGAGACCTACGACCCGGCGGTCTACGCGCGCTTCATGGGTGACGACGCCGGCAACCCGCGCGCGGATTACGGGCGCCGGCTCGGGAACTTCGACCGGGCCGCCGACGCCGGCATGTGGTCCGTGAATCCGGGCGTGCTCCTCGGCCTCAACCCGGACGTGGGGTTCGAGCTGGCCGCACTCCTGGCCCACGTTCGCCACTTGCTCGCGCGCGGGCTCACCGTCTACGTGAGCCTGCCGCGGCTTCGCCGCGCCAACGGGACCGCGTACCAGGCGGCCCCGAGCGACGACACGCTCACCCGCATCGTCTCGGTGCTGTCCTTCGGCCTGCCGCAGGCGCGCGTGGTGATCTCGACCCGCGAGGCGCCCCACGTGCAGCGCACGCTGCTCCCGGTGATCGGCGTGCTCACGCCCGGCTCCCCGGGCGTGGCGCCCTACACCGAGACGGGCGCCCGCTTCGAGCTCGAGGCGAGCCAGTTCGAGGTGCTCGACCACCGTCCGATCGAGGCGATCCTGGGCGAGCACCTCGCGGCCGGGGCCACCATCGACTGCTACGAGCCGCGCTCCTGCGCGTGAAGCCGCCGTTCCCCAGGGTGATCCTGGCGACCAACCTCGTGGTCGCCGCCGGCGCGCTCGTCTGGGTGCTGTGGGAGAAGGGCGGCGCCGCGCTGGCGGTCCTGGCGCTCGATCCCTCGTGGTCGCTGTTCGGCGCGTTCCTCGCCACCATGGTGGGGCTGTGGATCGTCGCCACCTGGCGGTGGCGGTTGCTCGTCGCCCACCTCGGTCCTGCGCCCGCGCCGGCCTCCCTCATGTGGTATCGGCTGGCCGGGCAGAGCGTGTCCATGCTCATCCCGAGCGCCAAGCTGGGCGGCGAGCCGGTCCGCGGCTATCTGCTGGCACGCGACGGGGTGGCCGGGGCCGACGCGATCGCGAGCGTGGCCGTCGACCGCGTGCTCGACATGGGGGCGGGCACGGTCTTCACGGTGCTCTTCGCGGCCGTGCTGCTCCAGTACGGCATGCCGTCGCTGGAGGGAACGCTCGAGGGCGTGTTCGCCGTCGCGGTGGGGCTGCTCGCCGGCATCGGGGTCACGATGCGACGGCTACACGGCGGCCGCGGCGTGGTGACGTCGATGGTGCGGCGCACGCGGCTCGACCGCTGGGGCGTGGTCGAGCGCCGCATGACCGTCGTCGACGACGCCGAGCAGCGCGCCCATGCGCTCGTGGCGCGGCTGCCGCTCATGGCGGCCGTCTTCGTGCTGGGCCTGCTGATCAACGCCGGCGTGCTGCTCGAGTACGTGCTCCTGCTGGAAACCTTCGGGCTCCCCGCACAGCCCATCGCCGTGGTGGCGGCGATCTTCGCCACGGGCGCGGCGCACTCCATGCCCGTGCCGGCCGGCATCGGCGTGCTCGAAGGCGCGCAGATGGCGCTGTTCGCGGCGCTCGGCTATCCGGCCGACGTCGGCCTCGCGGTGGCGCTCGCCGTGCGGCTGCGCGAGCTGCTCTGGCTGCTCCCGGGGTTCGTCTATCTCCTCGGCCGCGGCATCGCCGGCATGGCGCTGCGCGAATCCGTTGCCTGACTCGGGATCACGGGCGCCGCCCGCACACCGCCGCGGCGAGCATGCCGGGATGGTACGCGCGGAGCCGCCGCACGTCCGGCACGAACGCCACGTCCGCGAGCCCGGCGCGCCGGAAGGCACGCTCCCACTCCTCGGCCGTGAGGAAGCCGGGCGTTCGACGGTCCGGACCGAGCCGCACGTTCGTGAAGGACTCGAGCAGCCGAAACGGGAACTCGGCCCCCACCACCGCGTCCGGCGCGGGCCGGATGCCCTCGCCGGCGACGAGCCAGCCGCCGGGCGCCAGCGCCGTGCGCGCGCGCTCGAGCGCGAGGTCGAGGTCGCAGGCCAGGTGGAACACGTTGACGCCCCAGACGAGGTCGAGGCTCGCGGGCGCCACGTCCTGCTCTTCCCACGGCCGGTTCAGATCGAATGCGCCGAAGCTGAGCGGCACGCCGGGATACAGGCCCGTCAGCACGCGCTCGGCGCGCCGGCGGAAGAACGGCACCGGCTCGGTCGCACGGTAGCCGGCGAGCGGGGAGAGCGTGCCGCGGGCGCCGACCTCGGCCAGCAGCGCCTCGGTGGCGCTGCCGAGGCCGGCGCCCACTTCGAGCACGCGGGCGTCGCCCGTGAGCCGATCGGCGGCCGCCCGCGCCGCCACGCGGTTGTTGAGCGCGTAGTAGGTGTTGCGGTTGTCGAAGTAGCGGATCCACAGCCCGAGCTTGCCGAGCAGCGCCTGCTCGCCGGTCGTCTCGCCGCGCGCCACACCCGCAAACGCGGCCGCGGCCTCGTCGAGCAGCTCGTAGGCGGGCGCGTAGGAGCCGTCGACCTCGAGCCCGCGCGTGCGGACGGCCGAGGCCGACGAGGCGAGCGGCCGCTCGAGCCGGTAGGCGCCGCCCTCGCGCGCGAGCCGTCCGTCGGCGGCGAGCCGCTCCAGCACCCACGCGAGCGCCGGGACGATGCGCGCCGTCCAGCCGCGCGCGCCGCGGACCTCGTCCACCGTGCGAGGCGTGGCGAGCAGCGCGTCCAGCGCCTCCCGGTGGCAGAGTTCTGCGGCGAGCTCGGTCGCGTAGCGCTCGATCAGCTCGCAAGCCACGTGCTGGCACGGGTCGAACGGGCCGTCGGGGAAGCCGTCCTCGGCCAGCAGCGCATAGGCGCGCGGGTCGAGCGGGCGGACGGCGAGCGGATCGGCGCTCACGGGGCTTCCCCGCTCGCCGGGGCGAGCGTGACCGTGCCCTCGAGCAGCAGCCCGCCGCTCGCGTCGTGCACGGCGATCCGGCAGCGCCAGCAGTGCAGCACGCGCCGCTCGATGGTGGCGACGAAGCGCACCGCGCCGGCGTGCATCGGCGCGCCGAGGCGCACGCCGCGGTAGTCGGCGACCACGGCACGCCGGCCGAGCCCGCGCGGCTGCGCACCCGCGAGCAGCCCGGCCGCCTGCGCGCCGCCCTCGAGCAGCTGCGGCCAGGTCCACGGTCCGGCGCCGTTCGACGTGGCGACCAGCCGCTGACCGTCGAACTCTACGACCTCGCGCACCAGCACGGCCGGCGGGCGATGGCGGAGCAGCGCCGCTGGATCCGGAAAGCTCATGTGAAGCGCAACAGGCCGCGGGCCACGGGGCGCCCGCGCACCGAGACTTCGCAGGCGACCCCGAGACCGTCCGGGCCGGGCGTCCCGCGCGCCGCCGTGACCACTGCGTCCTCGGTCGGACGGAGCGGCTCGAGAAACGTGCAGCGCTCGATCCCGACGAGGCGCGCGCCGCGTCCCGCGGCCAGCGCGCCGACCTCGGCCAAGAGCCCGGCCACGTACGCGCCCGGCACGATCGGATCGTCGGGGAAGTGGCCGGCACAGAGCGCGTGTAGGCGCTCGCGGGACACGACCGCCCGCGCCCCGCCGTGCGGGTCAGTCGGCATCGCCGGCGGCTCCGGCCAGCGAGTGCCCAAGTCGCAGCCGCGAGACGAACCGCCAGAGGTCGCCCTTCAAGCCGCGGCCGCGGAGCCGCGCGTGCAGCGCCTCCTCGTCCGGCATCTTCATGCCGGGCAGCAGCCAGTTGCCGCGCTCGCGAGCGGCGTGCGCCACCACGTCGGCAAGCCCGTCACGCACGGCCGGCGCGAAGTAGAACCACGGCTTGTGCAACGCCTCGGGCGAGGGCACCTCGCCGCGCGCCAACAGCGTCGCGGCGAGCGGCGTCTCGGGATAGACGCGCACGCCGCACATCGCGGTCACCGCCGTCGGCCGGCAGGCGTCCATCAGCGCGATGGTCTCGGCCACCGTGTCCCAGGTCTCGCGCTCGCCGCCGAACACCAGGCTGTGGCAGAACGGCACGCCGCGCTCGCGACAGAGCCTCGAGGCGGCGCGGATGTCGTCGACGTCGAAGCTCTTGCGGAACGCGCGCAGCGTCGTGTTCGAGCCCGCGTCGGTTCCGAAGTCGATCGACTGGCAGCCCGCCGCGAGCATGGCGTCGAGCAGCTCGGCCGTGAAGTTGCCCGGGGTGACGAAGCAGGACCAGCGGATGTGCCGGCCGAGCGGCCGAAGCGCCTCGCAGACGCGCTCGGCGTAGCCGCGCGGGGCGTTGAACACGCTGTCGACGATGAAGAACTGCGTGACACCGTGGACGTCGAGCAATTCCCGCACCTCGGCCGCGATGCCGGCAAGGTCGCGCGTGCGCATGCCGCGGCCCTCGATCACGGGATAGGCGCAGAACGTGCACTTGTAGTGGCAGCCGCGCTTGGTCTGCAGGTTCGCCATGCCGCCCTCGCGATAGTACGCGCCGACGTCCATCCAGCGCCGGTCGGCGCGCACGGCGTCGACGTCGGGCAGCCACGCGGGCGGGTTCACCACCACGGTGCCGTCGGCCGCGTTCCAGCGCGCCACGCCGGGCACGTCGTCCGCGGCCACGCCGCGCGCCAGGCGCTCGAGCAGCATGGGGAACGCCACCTCGCCTTCGCCGACGATGCCGTAGGGCGCTGCCAGCGCCGGCAGATAGAAGCGCGGCATGGTGGTGAACGCCGAGCCGCCGAGCACGATCGGCGCGTCGCTCGTGGCCCGCGCCGCGGCTACCACGCGCGCGTAGTGCGGCGTGTAGGACATGGTGTCGGGAAAGGCGCAGTTGTCGACGTTCCGCATGGCGAGGCCGATCACCTCGGGGCGGTGGGCGGCGACGGCGTCGCGCACGTCGCCGTCCACGTCCTGCGAGAAGCACAGGTCGAGCACCGCGACGTCGTGCCCCGCGGCGGCGGTCGCGGTGGCCACGTAGCAGGCGCCGAGCGGCGCCACCGGATCGGGGCTGCGCTCCTGGTTCGCCGAGACGATGAGCACGCGCATCTCAGGATCCCTTGCCGTTGCGCCCGAGCCCGGTGACGCTGAGCGTGTGCCGGACGCGGAGCGCGTCGATGCCGGGCAGCGCGCCCGCGCGGCCGGCGCGGATGGCCTCGGCCCAGCGCGAGTGCTCGGACGCCACCTGCGCCGGCATCGCCCCCCAGTCGCTGCCGCCGGAGATGAGGCGCACGAAGGCTTCGCGCCGCGTGAGCTCGCCGGGCTCGTGCGCGAGGATGCGCCGCGCCGTCCAGAAGTACGAGTCGGGGTCCTCGTTGTGGTCGTAGAAGAAGTAGAGGAAGCGGAGATAGCGGTCGAAGGCGCCGCGGTAGGTCTCCTCGTAGGCCGCGAGCGCCGCGGCCTCCTCGAGCTCGCCGCGCAGCACGCCGTCGACGGCGCGCGCGCCGAGGAAGCCCGCGAGGCACGCGAGGTGCACGCCGGTGGAGAAGACGGGATCGATGAAGCAGGCGGCGTCGCCGGCCATCAGGTAGCCGGGGCCGTGAAAGCGGGTGCTGGTGTACGAGTAGTCGCGGATGATGCGGATCGGCGACACGAGCGTGGCGTCGCGCAGCCGGTCGGCGATCGCCGGGCAGCGGGCGATCAGCGACCGGTAGGTGCCCTCGGGGTCGGCGGCCGCGATCTTCGCCCAGCGCTTGGCGTCGACCACGGCGCCGACGCTCATGGTGCCGTCGTGGAGCGGGATGTACCAGAACCAGCCGTCCGCGAAAGCCGCGGACAGGATGTGGTTGGCGAGCTCGCCGGGCAGGCGCTCGGCGTCGCGGAAGTAGCCGAAGACGGCCAGGTTCTTGAAGAACTCGTTGAAGCGCCGGAGGTCCCGGGCGCGGCCGAGGAGCGCGGCCTGGCCGCTGGCGTCGACGACGAAGCGCGGCCGCAGCACGAGCTCGGCCCCGTCGCGGGCGCGCGCGCGGACCACCGGCGTCGCCCCGCTGGTGTCGATCGCGGTGACGGCGTGCTCCTCCCGCACGTCGGCGCCGTGCGCGCGCGCGTTGTCGAGCAGCAGCGCATCGAACTCGGCGCGCACCACCTGGAAAGCGTAGGGGCGCCCGCCCGGGTCCTCGCGGAACCAGAAGCTCCACGGCTCGCGCTGCCGGCCCCACTGAAACGTGCCGCCGGGCTTGCGGAGAAATCCGTGGCGCTCGATCGCCGGTGTGGCGCCGATCGCGTCGAGGATCGGCAGCGTGGCCGAGAGCAGCGACTCGCCGATGTGGTAGCGCGGAAAGCGCTCGCGCTCGAGCACGGTGACGCGGTGGCCGGCGTCGGCGAGCAGCGTCGAGATCACCGATCCCGCCGGCCCGCCGCCCACCACCACGACGTCGGGCGTCGCCATCAGCGCCGGACCGAGTCCACCCGGTCGCCGTCGAAGTCGACGAGGAAGCTCTTCCAGCGGTTCTGCCAGTAGATCCACTGCGACGAATCGAGGTTCGGCGTGCGATGCGCGGGCGGATAGCCGAGCGCCATCAGCACCTGGTCGCGCGTCATGCCCGCATCGACCTGGCCGGCTTCAATCAGCTCGCGAGTCTTCTTCGGGAGGTGCGTCAGCTTCGCCCTGGGATCCCGCTCGACGAACAGGCGGTTGACGAACGCGTCCATCGACAGGTTGTCGCGGCCATACTTCAGCACGGCGGTGAGCGGCGGATACCCCGCTGCCTCGAAGGTGACCGCCCGGCCTTTCACTTTGGTGACCCTCACCGGCGTGCCGAGCGGTACGAGCGTGCCCTGCTGGAAATTGACGTCGGCGATGGTCGGTTTCTCGTAGTGCAGGTTGCAGCAGAGGTACCGCGTCTGCCCCTCGTAGGGGCTCGGAATGTTGGAGGTGGTGCAGCCGCCGGCGAGCAGCGCCAGCGCCGCGAGCGCGAACGTCGTCCTCATGCGCCCGGCGGTAGCAAGTTTGCACTCGGCGAGCAACGTGGGGCGCGTCTTGGCGGTTCGCCGGCCGTAGGCTAAGCAGGGCGGCGATGCACGCCGGTGCGCCACACGGTGCCAAGGCCGTGGTGCTGGCACCGCCTTCGCCGCTGGCGCTGGACGCGGTGGCGGCGGTGGCGGCCGGCGCGCCGGTGGTGCTCGATCCCGAGGCGCGCGCTGCGATGCAGGCGAGCCAGCGCTTCGTCGCCGGCCTCGAGCGTGCCGCGCGGCCCGTCTACGGGCTCACCACCGGCTGCGGCCCGCTGGTGGACCGGCAGGTGGCGGAAGCGGAGCGGGCCGAGTTCCAGCGGAACCTCGTGCGCAGCCACGCCTCGGGCCTCGGTCCCGCGCATCCCGCCTCCGTGGTCCGCGCCACCATGCTGGCGCGGGCGTTCTCGCTGGCGCAGGGACGCTCCGGGGTGCGACCGATCGTCGTCGAGACGCTGCTCGCGATGCTGAATGCGGGCGTGCATCCGGTCGTGCCCGAGGTCGGCTCGGTCGGTGCGAGCGGCGACCTCGTGGAGCTGGCGCACGTGGCGCACGCGCTCATCGGCGAAGGCGAGGTCGAGGTCGGCGGCGTGCGGCAGCCGGCGGCGCGCGCGCTCGCGGCCGCCGGCCTCACGCCGGTCGTGCTCGCGGGCCGCGAAGGTCTGGCGCTCATGAACGGGACCTCCTGCGAGACGGCGCAAGCGGCGCTGCTGGTGACCGGCGCGGAGGCGCTGGTGGCGGCGGC
>DATMAZ010000167.1:0-5494 GCA_035559675.1 Candidatus Limnocylindria bacterium | reverse complement strand
ACTGGGAGGGTGCGGCCGCGGTCGATCCGCGGCTGCTCCGCCAGCGCGCGCGCGGGGCCTTCTGGGACGTGCTGGCGGAAGCGGGCGTCACGCTGCTGGTGACGCGCGAGTACGAGCATCTCCTGCTGGCGCTGCATGTCGGGCGGCGCGGACCGGCAGTGACCTACCTGCCGCTGCCGCATCCCTCGGGTATCGCCGTCGATCGCCGCCGCGGCCTGGTCCATGTGGCGAGCACGCGTAACCCGAACCAGCTCGTCACGCTGGCTCCCGTCCACGCGGTCCGCGAGGTCGGCCGCGCGGCGGCGCGCGCCGTCGACGGGCGGCCGCTCGTGCCGGTGCGTGCGACCTTTCTGCCCGGCGGTCTCTACCTGCACGACCTGGCGCTGATCCGCGGCCGCCTCCACGCCAACGCGGTGGCCCAGAACGCGATCGTGCGCTTCGACGAGCGTGGCGGCTGGCGTCGAGTGTGGTGGCCGCGCGTGCTGCAGCGGCTCGGCCGCCGCGCCTTTGCACGCAACTATCTCCAGCTGAACTCGATCGCCGCCGGAGCGACGCTGCGCGCCTCGTTCTTCACCGCCTCCACCGACACGCCGTCGGCGCGCCGCCCCGGTCACCAGAACTTCCCGGTCGACCGCCGCGGCGTCGTGTTCTCGGGCGCCACCGGCGAGGTGGTGGCCCGCGGGCTCACGCGCCCGCATTCGGCTCGGCTTCATCGCGGCCGCCTGTGGGTGGACGACAGCGGCTACGGCCGCGTCGGCGTCGTGGCGACCGGCGCGTTCGAGCCGGTGGCCACGCTCCCCGGCTGGACGCGCGGCCTCGCCTTTGCCGGCGACGTCGCCTTCGTCGGCACCTCGCGCGTGCTGCCGCGTTTCCATCAGTACGCGCCCGGCCTCGAGCCCCGACGCTGCGAGTGCGCCGTCCACGCTCTCGACACGCACACCGGCAGGCTGCTCGGCAGCCTGGTGTGGCCGTTCGGCAACCAGATTTTCGCGATCGAGGCTGTCCCGCCGGCGCTCGCCACCGCGCTCCCGCTCGCCGCGCGCCCGCCGCGTGACGACGCCCGCGCGCTGTTCTATGGATTCATGACCCGGGTGCGAGAGGAGACCCCATGACCACCGATTTCCAGCTGCTGATGATCGGCGCCATGTACGAGAACGGCGGCAACACGAGCCATCGCTTCCTCGACGGCCATCCGGAGCTGTTCGTCTACCCGTTCGAGTCGCAGATCGGCACGCGGCTGGTGCAGGACCATCTGACCTCGATGTTCCCGGTGAAGTATCGCTGGCCGGTCTTCGCGCTCGACGCCACGCCGGCCGAGGACTTCCACGCCATCATCGACGAGGAGGGTAAGGTCCGCAGCCGCACCCCGCACGTGAGCAAGTTCCGCCACATGCCGTTCGACATGTCGGACGAGGAGCGCGGGCGGATCTACGCCGAGTACGTGGGCCGCACCGGCCGCTCGCGGCCGAACAACGTGGCCGCGTTCTTCCGGGCCACGTTCGACGCCTGGAAGGATTTCAAGCGCAGCGGACGCGAGCGCATCTACGTCGGCTACAGCCCGATCATCACGGTGGACGCCGCCGCCATCCTGACCGAGCTCCCGAACGCGCACTTCCTGCACGTCGTGCGTAACCCGTGGTCGGCCTACGCGGACACCAAGAAGCGCCCCGTGCCGCTCTCGCTCGACAAGTACATGCTCGGCTGGACGGTGAACCAGTACTTCGCGCTGCTGACGAAGGAGCAGTTCCCCGGCCGCTTCCACATCGTGCGCACCGAGGACGTGATGGCCGATCCCACCGCCGCGCTCGGCCCGCTCTGCGCTGCCCTCGGCATCGAACGCGCCGCGTCGCTGCGGCAGCCGAGCTGGAACGGCACGCCGCTCGAGGAGGTCTACCCCTGGGGCACGATCCGCAAGGCGACGCCGGCGCAGAACGTGGCCGAGGCGCGCTCGCTGTCGGCGGCCGAGCGCGACGCCATCCGGCAGCGGGCGTGGCAGTACCTCGACCCGTTCGACTACCGCAGCTTCGTCTGAGCCATGCGCCGCGTGCTCGTGACCGGCGGGACCGGCTTCGTCGGCGCCAACCTCGTGCGGCGGCTGCTGCGCGACGGCCACGAGGTCCACGTGCTGGTGCAGCCCGCGTACACCACCTGGCGGATCGCCGACGTGCGCCGCGACATTCGGCTCGCGCGCGCGGATCTCGACGACGCCGCCGCCGTGGACGCGGCCGTCCGGCGGGCGCGCCCCGAGTGGGTGTTCCACCTGGCCGCCTACGGCGCGTACTCGTGGCAGGAGGACTTCGAACGGATCATGCGCACGAACGTCCACGGCACCGTGCACCTCGTGCGCGCGGCGCTGCGCCACGGAGCCGAAGCCATCGTCAACGCCGGCTCGTCGTCCGAATACGGGCTGAAGGACCACGCGCCCCACGAGCGCGAATGGCTCGATCCCAACAGCCACTACGCGCTCACCAAGGCAGCCGCGACGCAGTACTGCCGCTACACGTCGATCAGCGAGGACGTCCACCTGGTGACGCTCCGCCTCTACTCCGTCTACGGCCCGTGGGAGGAGCCTGGACGGCTCATGCCCGCGGTCGTGGTGTACGGCCTCGGCGGCCGCCTGCCGCCGCTCGCCGACCCCGACGTGGCGCGCGACTTCGTCTACACGGACGACGTCTGCGACGCCTTCGTGCGCGCCGCGAGCCGCCGGGGCCAGGCGCGCGGCGCCGTCTACAACATCGGCACCGGACGCCAGACCACGCTGCGGCAGGTGGTCGCCGCGGCGCGCCGCGCGCTCGGCGTGCGCGCCCGGCCGGTGTGGGGCAGCATGGCGAACCGCCGCTGGGACACTACCGTGTGGGTGAGCGACCCGCGCGCCGCCCGCCGCGCGCTCGGCTGGCGCGCGCGCACCACGCTGGAGACGGGCTTGCGCCGCATGGCCACCTGGCTCGAGCAAAACCCGGGGCTCGCGTCGCGCTATCGTGCGGAGATCCTGCGACCGGCCCCGCCCCGCCGCGCGACGCGCTGACGGGCGTCAGGGTACCAGCCGCGCCGCGAACGCCTCGAACGCCTGCCAGACGCCGTCGGGGTCTTCGATTTGCGGATAGTGGCCGATGCCGTCCAGCACGACCACGTCGGGCGCCGGCACGATCTCGCGGTAGCGCTCGGCCATGTGCCGGCCCGAGACCGGATCGTCCGCGCCGTCGACCAGTCGGAGCGGCACCGTGGCGGTGGTGAGCGCGCCCACCCAGCGTTCGCGATGCCGGCGGCGCTCGTCCATGTAGCGGATCAGCAGGTGGCCGATGCGCTCGCCATGGTCGTGACGGACGAGCGTCCAGAAATCGTGCAGCTCGGCCGCGGTCGGCTGCGTGTGCGCGCCGAAGACGGCGGCGAAGCTCGCGCGGAAGCTGGCCTCGTTCGCGAGCCGCGACAAGAGCGGGCCGAGCGGCGAGGCCAGCAACCGCTGGATGAAGCGTGCCCGATGCGCCTCGGGAAAGAGTCCGCCGTTCAGAAAGCACACGCCGCGCAGCGCGAGGCCGGGTGTACCAGCCGCGCGCCGCTCGGCGAACCGGGCGAGCAGCTCCTGGGCCACCGTGTCGCCGTAATCGTGCGCCAGCACGACCACGCGGTCGACGCCGAGCGCCGCGAGCAGCGCTTCGTGGAGCGCCGCCTGGTCCATGATGGAGTACGGATACGGGCGCGGCTTGGCGGAGAAGCCGAAGCCCAGCATGTCGGGCGCGATGGCGCGCCAGCGAGCCACGAGCCGCCCCCACAGCCGGTGCCAGTCGAACGACGCCGTGGGAAAGCCGTGCACGCAGAGCACGACGGGCCCCGCGCCCTGGTCGCGGTAGAAGACGGGGTGCCCGCGGTACGCGAACGTGCGGCCGCCGGCCCGCCACGCGTCGAGGGTCACGGCGCCGTCCCGGGTCCGACGTACTCCCAGATCTTCAGCGGCTCGGGCCGCCAGACGGTGATCGGCCGGCCTTCCTCGGGGAACTCCTTGATGAGCCGCCAGTGGCTCTTGTTCGGGATCTCGTCCTCGCGCGGGATGCAATCGATGCAGCCGTACCAGGGCTCGCGCCCGCCGCCGGTCACGAGGTAGCCCTCGGTCACCTGGGCGAGCGCCGCGCGGCGCTCCTCGGGGCGGAAGCTCGGCAGCTCCTTGAACGGCTGGCGGATCTCCTCGCCGGGCAGGATGGCGCGCCAGGTGTTGATCTGGAAGTCCGAGTAGACCGTCTTCTTCGGCAGCGTGGCGAGAAACGTGGCGGCACGGCGGCGGTCCTCGAACGAGACGTGCGTCTTGAGCGCGAGCGAGCGCCCCTGCCAGAGCCCGAAGACGACGAGCGCCGCGACCAGGGCGCCGGCCGGCCGCGGCCAGCGACGGGCGAGCGCCACCAGGTAGCCCGCCAGCAGCAGGATCATCGGATAGAGGAAGATGTGGGTGTGGCGCACGTTGCGGAAGCCGGCCACCCACGTGCCTTCGGTGTACTGGATGTTGAACTGCATGGCGAGAAACACGGCGAGCAGCCACACCCACACCTCCGGCGCGCCGAGACGGAGCCGCAGCAGCGGCGCCACCACCACGAAGACGACCAGCAGGTGCGGATAGATCGAGTAGAAGAAGTCGCCGTACTGGTTGCGGTAGAACAGCCAGCGGAGATACGCCCAGAAGACAGACTCGGTCAGCCGGTGGAACTGCACCGCGACCGGCCCGCTCAGCCCTTGCGCCGAGATCTCGCTCGAGTACGGCGCGAGCACGTCGCCGGTAAACGCGTACGAGACGGCGACCGTGCCGCCGAAGAGCACGCACGCGGGCAGAAAGAAGGCCCAGAGATCGCCCGCCAGCATGCGCCGGTGGCGCCAGAACGAATACAGGATGGGTACGGCCATCGGCGCGCACGCCAGCTTCGAGTGGAAGGCGAGCCAGCTCGTCAGCGCCGCCCATGCGAGCAGCCGCCGGCGCGGATACGGCAGCAGCTGCTCGGCGGCCCGCAGCACGCAGAAAAGCGACAGCCCGGAAAAGAGTGACGCCTGGAGGTCCGGGGTGAGCATCGTCGACCAGGCGAAGTCGAGCGGACAGGCGAGGAAGAGGAGCCCCGCCACCAGTGCCCCGGTGCGACCGTAGAGCGCCTTGCCGAAGGCGTACACGACGGGAAACGAGAACGTGGCCGCGATGAGAATGGGCAGCAGATACGGAATCTCGCGGAGCCCCCAGAGCCGGCAAGTGATGGCGGTGGGCAGCCACCACGTGAAGCGATACGCGAGATTGTCCTGCAGCACGTTGCCCTGGCTCACCAATATCTTGATGAAGTTGCGCAGCACGATGTCGTCGCCGAGCCCGTAGCCGCTGAAGTAACGCAGCCGGAGCCCCATCCCGACCACGGTGAGCGCTGTGATAAGCAGCCAGTCCGTGCGGTCGAGCAGCGGCGGGCGCGGACGGATCGGCTGCTGCGCGTCGGTCTCGGCCATCGGCGCGAACGGATATACAGAGGCACGG
>DATMAZ010000166.1:0-5503 GCA_035559675.1 Candidatus Limnocylindria bacterium | reverse complement strand
CCGCGCCGAGCCAGAGCGTCGCGGCGGCCAGCACCAGCGCGGTCGCGAGCCGCACCAGTCCCGCACGGTAGGGGAGCGTGTCGAGCAGCGCGCCGGCGCTGGCGATGCCGATGTCCCCGAGCAGCGCCGCGGCCCGCACGCCGAGCGAGGCGGCCTGCAGGACGGCGAGCGCGATCGCGCCCCACGCGGTGATCGCGACCGCGCGGCGCACGAGCGGCAGCCAGTCCGGCGGGACGTCGGGCGCACGCAGCACCCAGCGCCCCCAGGCGACGCCTCCGAGCGCCACCGAGAGCGCGACCAGGATGCCGCCGCGCAGCAGCGCGTCGACGAAATCGGCGAAGGCTTGCATGGCGCGTAGCCGGCTACTCCGGCGCGGCCACCCGGAATCGCAGCACGCTCTCGGTCACGTGGCCATCGGCCGCCAGCACCTTGTACCGGAGCGCGTAGTGGCCAGGGGCCAGCGGCGGCAGGGAGACGACCAGCACGTTGGGCGGATGCCCGCCGGGGACGAGCTCGAGCGCGCGCTCGGTGCCGCCATCGTCGACCAGCGTCACCTTGGCGAGCTTTGCTTCGATCGCGCCGTTGAACTCGAGCGTGGTCTCCGACGCCTTTCCGGCGGGGATGATCGCGTCGCGCAGCGTCGCGCGGGTCACGACAGCGTGGGCGGCGGCGTCAATCGGATGATCGACCACGACCGCCACGAGCCACAGCAGGGCGAGCAAACAGTGACGCGGCGCGCGACGCATGCTTGCGGCTCGCTTACAGAGCCCGTGTCCCGAGATCAAGGTCCGGGGTCGCGAGTCGTGAATGGACACGCCCCGTGCGTTGCGCTATCGCAGGCGCGCGTCGGGAGAGCGCCGTGGCGATCAAACCCTGGGACAGCCGACTTGCGCACTGGCTCGTGTCGCCGCTGCGCCACACGCCCGTGCATCCGAACGTGCTCACCACGCTCGGGCTGATGTCGGGCCTGGCGGCGGCCAACCTGTTCGCCACGGGCCGGCCGGCCAGCATGAACTGGGGCGCGGCCGTCTACGTGCTCTCGGCCATCTTCGACCACGCCGACGGCGAGCTGGCGCGCATGACGGGCAAGACGTCGCCCTTCGGCCACGCCTACGATCGCATCGCGGACCTCATCGTGAAGATGTCGATCTTCACCGGCATGGGCGTCGGCGTGCGCGGGACGCTCGGCGACGCCGGGCCGTTTCTCGGCGCCGCGGCGGGGTTCGCCATCATCGCGATCTTCGTCATGCGCACGGAGCTGGCGCGGCGGCACGGTCCGAGCGCGCTCGCGCAGCCCGCAGCCGGCGGGTTCGAGATCGAAGACGTGCTGTACGTCATCGCGCCGGTCACCTGGTTCGGGCTGCTGCCGCCGTTCGTGCTGGCGGCGTCGATCGGCGCGCCGCTGTTCGCGCTCTGGGTGGCGCGCGGTTTTCGCGTTCGTGCGGTCGAGGCTTCGTCCGGCGACCGGCGATGAACGTCCTGCTGATCACCACCGATCAGCACAAGGCGACCACCATCGGGGCATACGGCGACCCGCTGGGCGCCACCCCGCGGCTCGACCGGCTGGCGGCCGCCGGCACGCTCTATCGGCAGTGCCGCACCCAGAACCCGTTCTGCCAGCCCGCGCGCGCCACCATGCTCACGGGACGATATCCGAGCAGCCACGGCGTGATCCGCAACGGCATCGATCTGCCGGACGACGCGCGCGACGAATCGCTCGCCACCCATCTCGCGGCCGCCGGCTTCGCCACCGCGCTCTTCGGCAAGGCGCACTTCGCCTCGTACTACCCCGACTTCCCGACCGGGCGCATCGAGTCGATTCCCGATGGCTCGCTGGTGCCGCCCGATTGGTACGGACCGTACTTCGGCTTCGAGCACGTCGAGCTGGTGAGCGACGTGCACAACATCCGGCTCGCGCCCGACATGGGTCGCTGGAACTGGGGCTTCGGACCGCCCCCCCTGGGCTTGCACTACGCGCGCTACCTCTTTCGCGACGGCCGCGCGCGCGGCGTCGAGCGGCTGCGGCTCATGCAGCCGGAGGCGGCCGGGACGAGCTGGGGGCCGACGCAGACGTGGCGCAACCAGCTCCCGGAGGAGGACCATCCGACCACCTGGATCGCCGACCGCGCCGTCGAGTGGCTCCGGCGCGTCGATGGCCCGTTCTTCGCCTGGGTGAGCTTTCCCGATCCCCACCATCCGTTCGACCCGCCGGCGCCGTGGTGCGACCGCTTTCGACCCGACGACATGACGGCCGTGCTTCCCACCCCCCACCCGGAGGAGTTCGACGGCAAGCCGGCATTCCACCTGCAGTGGTCGCGCGGCTTTCGCGGCACCCCGTACGAGTGGGCGAATCCCGGATGGGCAACCTTCACCGATCACGAGCGCCTCGCTATCCTGGGGGCGTACTACGGGATGATCGCCCAGCTCGACCACGCCGTCGGCCGCCTGCTCGACGCGCTCGACGCCCGCGGCGTGGCCGACGACACGCTGGTGATCTTCACGGCCGACCACGGAGACTTCATGGGCGACCACCAGCTCATCTTGAAAGGGCCGATTCACTACGAGGCGCTCCTCCGGGTGCCGCTCATCGTGCGCGGTCCGGGGTTCGCGCCGGGGGCCGTGGTGGACGATCCGGTCGGCACGATCGACATCGTGCCGACCGTGCTCACCGCCTGTGGCGTGCCCGTCCCGGCGGGCGTCGAGGGTCGGCCGCTCGGCGTCGAGGGACGCGGGTGGGCGCTCACCGAGGACGACATCATGCGGGGGCACTTGGCGTTCCGGACGCTCACCACCCGGGAGTATCGCCTCACCCGCAACGAGCACGATCTGGAGGACAGCGAACTCTACGTGCTCTCGGAAGACCCGGGCGAGCTGGTGAATCGCTGGTCCGATCCGGCGCTCCGTGGCGTGCGCAGCGATCTCCTGGCGCTCCTCGACGACGTGATGCGACACGACCTCGGCCGCGAGCTGCCGGTGGTGTGTCAGGCGGGCTGAGAGGCGCGAGACGGCGGGGCGCGCTTGACGAGCATGCAGGCAAAAAATAACAGGCGGGACATCGCGACGTGGCAGGAGCCGTGACAGAGCCGCAGGACGCCCGCGCAGTCACGTACGGGTCGCTCCCGCCCACGGCGTACGCCGGTTTGGCGGTCGGGCTGGCGCTGTTCACGCTGCTGATCGGCTATCAGGGTGTGCGCGACGTCGGTCGGGCGCTGGCGGGAGCGGGGCCCGGGCTCCTGGTGGTCGCGGCGTTCCATCTCGTGCCGATGGTCGGCAACGCGCTCGGCTGGCGCGCGTTGCTGGAGGCGCGCCGGCGGCCGTCGCTGGCCGGCATGCTGCGCGCCCGCTGGATCGGCGAGTCGGTGAACGGGCTGCTTCCGGTGCTGCAGGTCGGCGGCAACGTGGTGAAGGCGCAGCTCGTGGCCGCCCGCGGTGTCGACGCGCCGACGGCTGCGGCCAGCGTGGTCGTCGACGTCATGTTGATGGTGGGCTCGCAGGTCGCGTTCACGCTGCTCGGTGCGGCGCTCCTCATGGTGGTGACGGGCGGCGGCGAGCTGCTCGGCAGCGCGCTGGTCGGCGCGGCCGTCATGGGGCTGCTCGTCGGCGGCTTCTATGCGGCGCAACGCCGCAACATGTTCGGCGGGCTCGCGCGGCGCATCGGCGGGCTCGTCGGCGCACGGGCGGGCGGGCAGCTCACCGCGAGCGGCAGCGCGATCGATGGAGCGGTGCGCGCCCTCTACCGGCGGCCGTCGGCGGTGGCCACCGGCGCCGCCTGGCACCTCGTGAGCTGGATCGTGGGCGCCGGCGAGGTGTGGCTGGCGTTGTACTTCCTCGGCCACCCGGTAGACCTCGTGCAGGCGGTACTGCTCGAGAGCCTCGGCCAGGCGGTGCGCACCGCGGGCTTTCTCGTGCCGGGCGCGCTCGGCGTGCAGGAGGGAGGCTATCTCGTGCTGGGAACCGCGTTGGGGCTCGCGCCGGACACCGCCATCGCGCTCTCGCTCGCCAAGCGGGTTCGCGAGGTGGTGCTGGGCGTGCCGGGACTGATCGTGTGGCAGGCGGAGGCGGCGACGACATTGCTGCGTCCGGGAAGAGGCGGGAGATCGTGATGGGAGACAAATCGTCGTCTTCGACGTTGCAGGTGCTCACCCGGGCGCTCAACAGCGGCGGGCGCATCCTGGAAGGTGCCGCCGGCGTGTCGCTGGTGCGGCTCGACGCGCAGAGCTTGCTGGACGAGGCGGTGCGGCGCGCGCGCTCCGACGACTTCGGCGATCCGTCGTTCCGCGAGGGACTCGAGCGGCTGGTCGTCGCGTTCGAGCAGGACGCGCAGCTCAGCCTGATAGGCCGCATCGCCGCGCGCCAGGATCTCATCCGGTTGCTCACCAACCGGCTGCGGCTGCGCGTCGACCGCCGCCGGCATCCGGAGATCGAGGCCGAGACGGTGCGCCGTCCGCTGTTCGTGACGGGTCTGCCGCGCACCGGCACGACGCTGCTCCACGGGCTGCTCGCGCAAGATCCCGTGACGCGTGCCCCGCGCCATTGGGAGTGCATCTTCCCGTCGCCGCCGCCCGAGCGCGCCCGCTACACGACCGACCGCCGGATCGCGGCCGCCGCACGCCAGCTGCGCTGGTTCCACCGCATGAACCCCGAGATCCGCAAGATCCATCCCGTGGGAGCCCAGCTGCCCGAGGAATGCCTGATCCTCACCAGCCACTCCTTCATGAGCTTCCAGTTCCAGACCTCGCACACCGTGCCGTCGTATCAGACGTGGCTGGAAGCCCAGGATCTGCGCCCGTCGTATGCCGAGCACCACCGTCTCCTCCAGCACCTGCAGTGGCACTGCAAGGGCGAGCGCTGGGTGTTGAAGGCGCCGGCCCATCTCTACGGGATCGAGGCCTTGTTCGCGGTCTACCCCGACGCCGGCGTCGTGTTCACGCATCGCGAGCCGCTCGAGGTGGTGGCGTCCGCGGCGAGCCTGCACACGGTGCTGCGCAGCACGTTCAGCGACGGCGTCGATCCGGTCGCGGTCGGCAAGGAGGTGACCACCCGCTGGTGCGAAGGCATGCGCCGCGCGCTGGCCGCCCGCGACGGCGGCTGTGCGCCCGCCGAGCGCTTCTACGACGTGGCCTACACCGACCTCATGCGCGACCCGATCGGCGTCGTGCGGGGCATCTACGCGCACTTCGACATGCGCTTCACCCAGGCCGCCGAGCACCGCATGCGGCGCTTCCTCGCCGAGAACCCGAAGGACAAGCACGGGCGGCACGAGTACACGCTCGAGGAGTTCGGGCTCGACCGGGACGAGGAGCGCCAGCGATACGCCTGGTATCGCGAGCGCTTCGGTCTGTAGGGCTCACGGCACGACGACGGCGCCGCCGTCCTTGCGCGGGTCGCCGGCGGCGACGAACGTCCCATCCCGCGTGCGGCCGACCGCGGCGACGGCGCCGAGGCCGGGCGCCTCGGCGAGCCGGCGCCCGTCGCGGGCCAGCCGGGCTCGCGTTGCGGCGGG
>DATMAZ010000165.1:0-14308 GCA_035559675.1 Candidatus Limnocylindria bacterium | reverse complement strand
GGCAGCAGGGCGACTTCCCGCGGGCCGCCGCCGCCCTCGCGCACGCGCTCGGCCCGGGGCTCGGGCTGGCCGCGGGCTGGACCTGCCGCGCGTGCGGCGCGGAGGCCGCACGCTGGGACGTCCGCTGCACGCGCTGCCGGCGGTGGAACGCGCTGGCCGCCACGGCGCGCCTCACGCTCGAAGCGCAGGATTCGCCCGCCTAATGCTGGGTCGGTGCCCTATTCATTGGAATCCATCCGACCCTTCTTCTAGAGTCGTGGGAGGATGTCGCCACTGGTGCGCCTGCTGACGTCGTCGATCGGTCGCAAGCTGCTGATGGGCGCGACCGGTCTGCTGCTGATCGGGTTCCTCGTCGTCCATCTGAGCGGCAACCTGCTGCTCTTCGTCGGGCCGGCCGCCTTCAACGAGTACAGCCACGCGCTCGTGTCCAATCACCTGATCTACCTGGCCGAGCTGGCGCTGCTGCTCCTCTTCGTGCTGCACTTCGCGATCGGGATCGCGCTCACGCGCGCCAACGCCGCGGCGCGGCCGGCGGGGTACGCCACGCGCCGCCGCGCCGGCCACACCAGCAACAAGAGCCTCGCGTCGACCACCATGATCGTCTCGGGGCTCGTGGTGCTGGTGTTCGTGCCGCTCCACCTGTGGACGTTCAAGTTCGGCGCCTGGTACGAGAGCGCCGAGTCGCCCGGCGTGCGCGATCTCTACCGGCTCGTCATCGAGGTCTTTCGCGACCCGCTGCACGTCGCCTGGTACGTCGTGGCGATGGTCGTTATCGGCTTCCACCTCTCGCATGGGTTCGCGAGCGGCCTCGAGAGCCTGGGCGTGGCCTCCCGCCCGCCAATTCGGAGCTTCTCCCGGGCGCTGGCCGTGGTGATCGCCGGGGGCTTCGCCCTCATCCCGATCGTACTCTTCCTCGGGGGAGGCCGCTCGTGACACTCGACGGCAAGGTCCCGGGCGGCCCGCTCGCCGACAAGTGGGCGCGGCGGAAGTTCGAGATGAAGCTCGTGAACCCCGCCAACCGGCGCAAGTACACCGTGGCCGTGGTCGGCACGGGGCTCGCCGGCGCATCGGCCGCCGCCACGCTGGGCGAGCTCGGCTACAACGTGCTCGCCTTCACGATCCTCGACAGCCCGCGCCGCTCCCACTCGATCGCCGCGCAGGGCGGCATCAACGCCGCCAAGAACTACAAGAACGACGGCGACTCGATCGAGCGGCTCTTCTACGACACCATCAAAGGGGGCGACTTCCGGGCGCGCGAGGCGAACGTGTACCGGCTCGCCGAGGAGAGCGTCCGCATCATCGACCACTGTGTCGCCCAGGGCGTGCCCTTCGCGCGCGAGTACGGCGGGCTGCTCGCCAACCGCTCGTTCGGCGGCGCGCAGGTCTCCCGCACGTTCTATGCCCGCGGCCAGACGGGCCAGCAGCTGCTGCTGGGCGCCTACAGCGCGCTCATGCGGCAGGTGGCGCGCGGGCAGGTGCAGGTGTTCGCCCGTCGCGAGATGCTGGATCTCGTCGTGGTGGACGGCCGGGCCCGCGGGCTCGTCTGCCGCAATCTCATGACCGGGGCGCTCGAGCGCTACGCGGCGCACGCCGTCGTGCTCGCCACCGGCGGCTACGGCAACGTCTACTTCCTGTCGACCAACGCCGGGAACAGCAACGTCACCGCGGCCTGGCGCTGTGCGAAGCGCGGCGCGCTGTTCGCCAATCCGTCGTTCGTGCAGATCCATCCGACCTGCATTCCCGTGAGCGGCGAGCATCAATCGAAGCTCACGCTGATGAGCGAGAGCCTCCGCAACGACGGCCGCGTGTGGGTGCCGAAGAAGCCGGGCGACCGCCGCCGGCCGAGCGAGATCCCCGAGGACGAGCGGGACTACTTCCTCGAGCGCCGCTATCCGAGCTTCGGGAACCTGGTGCCGCGCGACGTCGCGTCCCGCAACGCCAAGATGGTCTGTGACGAGGGGCGCGGCGTGGGCGCCACCGGCCTCGCCGTCTACCTGGACTTCGCGGACGCCATCCGGCGCCTCGGCGAGCCGGTCATCCGCGAGCGCTACGGCAACCTCTTCGACATGTACCAGAAGATCACCGGGGACGATCCGTACACGAGCCCCATGCAGATCTACCCGGCCGTGCACTACACGATGGGCGGCCTCTGGGTGGACTACGACCTCATGAGCAACGTGCCCGGGCTGTTCGTCGCGGGCGAAGCGAACTTCTCCGATCACGGGGCGAACCGGCTTGGCGCCAGCGCGCTCATGCAGGGGCTCGCCGACGGCTACTTCATCGTGCCGTACACGCTGGCCAACTACCTGGCCTCCACCACGCTGCCGGCCGTCACCACCGAGCATGCGGCCTTCGGCGAGGCCGCGGCGGCGGTCCAGGAGCGCATCGACCGGGTCTTCAAGGTGCGCGGCACGAAAACCGTGCTCGAGCTCCATCGGGCGCTCGGCAAGGTCATGTGGGACCAGGTCGGCATGGCGCGCAACGAAGCCGGCCTCGCCGACGCGATCGGCCGCATTCGCACGCTGCGCGACGCGTTCTGGAGCGACGTCCGGCTCGCGGGGGAGCCCACCAACGTCAACAAGGAGCTCGAGCTGGCGCTGCGGCTGGCCGACTATCTCGAGTTTGCCGAGATGCTCGCCATCGACGCGCAGGAGCGACGCGAGTCCTGTGGCTGCCACTTCCGCGAGGAGCACCAGACCGAGGACGGCGAGGCCAAGCGCAACGACGCGGAGTACGCGTACGTGGCCGCCTGGGAGTTCACCGGCATGGGCAAGCCGCCCGTGCTCCACAAGGAGCCGCTCGTCTTCGAGAACGTGTCGCCGAGCCAGCGGAGCTACAAATAGGACGCAGGGGGACGCGCGTGGCGCACGACGGCATGACACTCACGCTTCGGATCTGGCGGCAGGCGCGGCCCGACGCGCCCGGCGCCTTCGTCGACTACCGGGTCGAGGGCTGCTCGCCGGACATGTCGTTTCTCGAGCTGCTCGACGTGCTGAACGACCGCCTCACCAAGGAGGGGGGCGATCCGGTGGCGTTCGACTACGATTGCCGCGAAGGCATCTGCGGCTCGTGCGCCATGATGATCGACGGCGTGGCCCATGGCCCGCAACCCGGCACCACCGCCTGCCAGCTCTTCCTGCGGCACTTTCGCGACGGGCAGACGATCGTCGTCGAACCGTGGCGCGCCAAGGCCTTTCCGATCGTGAAGGACCTGGTGGTCGATCGCTCTGCGTTCGACCGCATCATGGCCGCCGGCGGCTTCATCTCGGTCGACGCCGGCAGCGCCCCGGAAGCCAACATGATTCCGGTCCCGAAGGAGCATCAGGAGGCCGCGATGGACGCCGCCGCCTGCATCGGCTGCGGCGCCTGCGTGGCGGCGTGCAAGAACGCGTCCGCGGCCTTGTTCGTGGGCGCCAAGGTGTCCCACCTGGTGCTCCTGCCGCAGGGCCATCCCGAGCGCGAGCGCCGCGTGCTCGCCATGGTCGAGCAGATGGAGCGCGAGGGCTTCGGCGCCTGCTCGAACGAGGGCGAGTGCATGGCCGTGTGCCCGAAGGAGATCCACGTCGGCGTGATCTCCCGGCTGAATCGCGAGTGGGCGCGCGCGATGCTGAAGCGGCTCTGAGCCCCTGGCGACTTCGTGATGCGGGCGACCTCGCGGGAGAAGGCAGGCAATCCGGCGGCGCGCCGCCGGCGTCGCCCGCGTCTCGCCGTCCTCGCCGTCGGGCTGCTGGCCGTGGCGGCCGGCTGTGTCGAGGTGGACGGCCGCTTGCAGCCCAACGGCGCGCTCGAGCTCCGCTACACCTACATCCCGCCCCGGCACGCCACCGTGAAGTCGGAGACGGCGCGGCTGTCGTCCCCGCACGTGCGGGTCGAGCGTCTCGAACGCGATCAGTCGCTGCCCGACTTCCCCCCCGGCGAGTTCACCACGGCGGTGCTGGCGGTCGACGACGCGCGCAAGCTTTCGACCGCGCCGGCGTTCGCGGCGGTGCGGATCGATGCGGATCTCGGCGCCGGCCGGCTCGCGGTCTCGCTGCCGGGCATGGAAGCCAGCGCGCGCGAGCGCGCCCGGACCAGCACCGACGCCGGCGTGGAGCGCCGGGCGCTGCGCGTGACGCTCCAGCTTCCGGGGTCCGTCATCGAGACCGAGCCGCCCGCGAGCGTGAGCGGCGAGCGGGCCACGTGGACGTTCACCGTGCGCGAGGTGGCGGCCCTGGGCGAGACGGTCGCGCTCGCCGTGCGCTGGACGCCGCCGGCCGGCTCGTAGGGCGCGCCCTACTCGATGTAGCCGAGCGAGCGCAGCTTCTCCTTGATGGTCTCGTCGTTCTTGGTGGCGATGGGCCAGCGGTCGACCACGCGATTCTCCGGCTCCCAGGTGGCGATGCGGCGCGGAGGATGCGCCTCCAGCCACGCCGGGGTGAGCATCTCCTCGATCACGCGGCCCGGCATGTCGCGGCCGGCCGGGAGGCCCAGCAGATTGAGGACGGTCGGCGTCACGTCGAGAATGCTCGGCGGCTCGGCCGCGGTCCCGTGGCGGATGGGCGGGCCGGCGGCGATGATGACACCCTCCACGCGGTGGTCGCCGCTGATCCCCTTCTTCGGGTCGTACATCGTGATCGGCCCGGCTCCGTGGTCGGAGACGATCAGCACCGTGTCGGTCGGCCGGAGCCGCGCCAGGATGCGCCCGACGAACGCGTCGGTGTCGCGATAGTAGTCCGCGACCAGGTCACCGTTCAGCGCCGCCTCGCCCTCCTGCATGGGCGGTCCGATCCAGCTCGCCGGATCGTGATACTTCCAGAAGTAGTGCTGCATCGGGTCGATGCCCCAGAGGTAGATCATGGAGAGGTCCGCGGGGTGCTCGGCCAGCACGTGCTCCGCGATGGCGGTGCGGGTTTCGTCGACGGGATGCACGGGATGGCGCGTGTGGAACTCGCGCTCGCGCCGGGAGAGATAGTCCTCGGGCCGCACGATCAACGACATCACGGTCGGCACGAAGCGCTCCGGGTAGACGCCCGGATGCTCGTCGGTGAACGAATCGGTGCCGCCGACGATCCCCGCCTCGCGTTGCGGCCCGACGCGATCGGCCACCATGATGCCGTTCACGACCTCGGTGGGCCACGTCACGTACCAGCCGATCACGTTGACGCTGCGTCCGGCGCGCGTCGCGATCGTCCACAACGTCTCCACCCGCCGGAGGTTGCTGGTGACGGGGACCTCCTGGCCGTCCTCGGTGGCCGCGAGGAACCCCTGGATGCCGTGCTCGGACGGCACGCGGCCGGTCGCGATCGTGGTCCACAGCGCCGGGGACAGCGTCGGCTCCATCGACATCAGCACCCCGCTCCAGCCGCGGTCGACCAAGCCTTTGAGATGCGGCAGGTCGCCGGCCGCCATGAGCGGCCGGAGCACCGTCCAGGTCGCCGCATCCACGCCGATCAGCACCACCCGGTCGCCGCTCGGCGGTGGGATGGTGGGCGCCTCCGCCCCGCATCCGGCGCCGCCCATCAGCAGCGCCAGCACGACGGCGACGATTCTCGAGCGCCCGCGCTGCATGGCGCGCGACTGTAGCACAGCGCCCCTGGAACTCGAACGGACGCGCACGGTTGTTAGGCGGCGAACAGATGCTCGTGCATCGCCGCGAGCGCGCGGAGATCGTGGACGTCCCGCGGGAAGTTCGGCACGCGCACCACGGGCACCGCGTCGGCCAGTCCGACCTCGAACTGCTCGATGCGCAGCTGCTCGCCGCGGGCCAAGACCTCGTAGTCGAGGAAGTTCTGTGCCAGCTCGCGCGCGAGCCGCGGCTCGCCCTTGAGCACCCGCCCGATGGCGCCGGCGATCTGCACGATGTCGCTGGCGTCGACCTCGTGGAGCGCGCCACGCCGGGGCGTGCGGGGCATCTCCCGATGCACGCGATTGAAGACCACGCCGCGCAGCGGCATCGCGAGCTCGCTCATCTTGGCGCTGAGATACTCGGCGTCGCCCAGCACCTGTTCTTCGGGGCTGGTGACCAGCACGAAGGCGGTCTCCGGGCCGCGGAGCACGTCGTAGGCGCGCGCCACGCGCGCGTGGAAGTTCTCGAACAGCCCGCTCATGCTGGTGAAGAAATCGGAGATCTCGGCGAGCGCGCCGACGCCCGTCGCCTGCTCGAGCCGCCGGAAGATGAAGGTCGCCGTGCGGTTCACCGCCTGCAGCGCGGCCCAGCCGGCGGAGAAGTAGGGCTTGACGAACCAGCGGATCACGCTGCGATCGAGGAAGTCGTCGAGCCGGCGTGGCGCCTCGAGGAAGTCGAGGGCGTGGCGCGTGGGCGGCGTGTCGACCACGATCAGGTCCCACTCGCCGCTCTCGGCCAGCACGCAGAGCTGCTCGATCGCCATGTACTCGTGGGAGCCCGCGAACGCCTGCGAGAGGTGCTGGTAGAAGCGGTTCTTCAAAATGCGCTCGCGCGCCTCGGCCGGGGCATGCCGCTCGACCAGCGCGTCCCACGCGCCCTTCTGGTCCAGCATGAGCGCAGCCAGCGTGCCGCGCGGCTCGAGCCCCTGGGCGGCGAGCACCGCACGCGGGATCTCGCTCGCCTCGCTGCCGAGCGCGGCGAGCCCCATGGAGCTGGCGAGCCGGCGCGCCGGGTCGATGGTGATCACGACCGTGCGGCGGCCCTGCAGCGCGCCCCACAGCGCGATCGACGCCGCGACGGTCGTCTTGCCGACGCCGCCGCTGCCCGCGGAGATGATGATGCGGTGGCTTGCCACCAGCTCGGCCAGCGTCATTCGGCGCTCCCGTGCCGGCTGCGCCGGCCGCCGCGCGCCGGCGCGTCGAACGCCTGCTCGAGCACCTGGCCCACCCGATCGAGCTCGCGGGCGCCGAACTCCTCGGCGTACAGAAACGGCATCTCGACCAGGGCGCCGGCGCCGAGCGCGCCCCGCAGCCGCTCGAGCTGCTCCTGGTTGATCTCGCTCCAGCCGCTCTCCTCCGCGGCGCGCTCGGCGACCGCCAACAGCAGCTCGCGCTGGCGGCCGCTGGCCGCCGCCGCGCCCTCGCGCAGCCGCGCCACCGCCTCGGCGGAAAAGCGGCGGGCGTGCACGCGGTTGACGATGACCCACCCCACGGGCAGCTCGAGCTCGCGGGTGAGCCGCGCGTGCGTCTCCAGCGTCTCTACCACCGGCATGTCTTCGGCGAGCGTGACGAGATGCACGGCCGTGGCCGTGGGATCGCGGAGCAGGCTCGCGACGCGTCCCGCTTCCCGCTGCACGAGGCCGGCGCCGAAGGTGTCGCGCGCCACCTGCGGCATGGCGAGGTATTGGAGGCCGTGGCCTGTCGCCGGCGCGTCCACCACGATGGCGTCCCAGCGCGGCCGACCGCCCTCCTCCCGCGTCGCCTCGTACCAGATCTTGCCGACCGTCATGAGCTCCTTCAGCCCGGGGGCCGCGGCCACGAAGTACTGGTAGACGCGACTCGAGAAGATGGTGTGGAGGAGACGCTTCACCGGGATGACGAGCCCCAGGTACTCCTCGAGGGCGGAGCGCCCGTCGAGCGAGAGCACGGTCAGGTTCGGGGCCACCACGTGCGGTTCGGGGCGAGCGCCGTCCGCGCCCAGCATGATCGGCAGCCGCCCCGCGGCGTCCATCTCCACCGCCAGCGTGCGCCGGCCGCGGCGGGCGAACAGGGTGGCCAGCGCGGCGGCCATGGTCGTCTTGCCGACGCCGCCCTTGCCGAGCACGAAGTGGAGCTTACGTTCGATCATTCGAGCCGACGCAGCGCGAGGCACGCGTTGGTGCCACCGAAGCCGAAGGAATTGGACAGTGCGGCCCGCATCGCGAGCGGCCGCGCCACGTGCGGAACGTAGTCCAGATCGCACGCTGGGTCCACCCGATCGAGGTTGATCGTCGGCGGCGCCATGCCGTGCACGAGTGCGAGCGCCGTGTACGCAGCTTCGATCGCGCCCGCCGCGCCCAGCAGGTGGCCTGTCATCGACTTGGTCGAGCTCACCGCGAGCCGCGCCGCGTGCTCCCCGAACACCTGCCTGATGGCCTGCGTCTCGACCACGTCGTTCAGCTCGGTGCCGGTGCCGTGCGCGTTCACGTAGTCGATGTCGGCCGGCGCGAGCCCCGCGTCCTCGAGGGCGAGCCGCATGCACGTGGCGGCGCCGATGCCGTCGGGCGCGGGCTGCGTGAGATGGTACGCGTCGCAGGTGGCCCCGTAGCCCGCGAGCTCGACGAGCGGGCGGCACCCACGCGCCTCGGCGTGCTCGAGCGACTCCAGCACCAGCATCCCCGCCCCTTCGGCCATGGTGAAGCCGTCGCGATCAGCGTCGAACGGCCGGGAGGCGCGCGCCGGCTGGTCGTTGAAGGCGGTGCTGAGCGCGCGCATGGCGGCGAACCCCATGAATCCCATGAGGCAGAGCGGTGCTTCGGTGCCGCCGGCCAGCACGACGTCCTGCCCGCCGTTGCGGAGCAGCGCCAGCGCATCGCCGATGGCGTGCGCGCCGGAGGCGCAGGCGCTGCTGGTGACGTAGTTCGGTCCGCGGGCACCGCAGCGGAGCGCCACGTGGCTCGCGGCCATGTTCGGAATGAGGCGCGGTACGAAGAACGGCGACACGCGCCGCACGTCGCGCTCAAGGAAGACGGGGATGCTTTCCTCCAGCGTCTGGATCCCGCCGAACCCCGTGCCGACGATCACGCCCACCCGCTCGGCGTGCGGGAGCGGACCGCCCGCCAACCCCGCCTCCTCGAGCGCGAGCTGGCTCGCCGCCAGCGCGTACTGCGTGAAGCGGTCCATGCGACGCTGCTCCTTGCGATCGAGGAAGCGGTCGGGGTCGAAATCGCGCACTTCCCCGGCGATCCGCGACGGCAGCGGGCTCGCATCGAAGCGCGTGACCGGCCCGATGCCCGAGCGCCCGGCGCAGACCGCTTCCCAGTTGCCCGCCGTCCCGCAACCGAGCGGCGTCACCAGGCCGATGCCGGTGACCACGACGCGGCGCCGGCCTCGATGGTCGTTGGGCACCACGAGGCAGGCTAGAAGCGGCGTTCCGGGCTGTCAAGGAACGCCGGCCGGTCACGGCGCCGCGTTGACTCCGGCGACCCGCTTCTCTAGCGTTGGCGCCGGATGGCTGGGCTTCGTCCCTGGGTGCTGGCGATCGCGGTGGCGTGTGCGGCCTGCGCGGCCAAGCCGAAGATGGTGCCGGCCCCCGAGCTGTGGGAGACCGCGAACCAGGCCTACGACGACCAGGCGTACGACCTCGCCATCGAACGCTACAAGAAGCTGCTCGACCAGTACCCGTTCGATGCCAACGCGGAAGAGGCCGAGCTGCGCATCGGCTACGCGTACTTCCTCGCCGGCCGCTACGAGGAAGCCGTGGCTGCCTTTCAGGACTTCGAGCGGATGCATCCGACGAGCCCACACCTGGCGTCCGTCGAGTACCATCGCGGCCTCGCGCACCTCGCGCCCTACCGGACGCCGGACCGCGACCGCACCTACGCGGTGCAGGCGCTGGCCTCGTTCCGCAACGTGGTCGACCGCTTCCCGGGCACGCCCTGGGCGAGCCGTGCCGCGCTCCGGATCCGCGAGTGCCGCGAGATCCTGGCGCGGCACGAGCAGTTCGTCGCAAACTTCTACCTCTCCCGCAAGAGCCTTCGCGCCGCCGAGGCGCGGCTCCGCAACATGCTCACCGAGTATCCCGACATGGATGCCACGGTGGAGACGCTCACCCGCTTCGCGCGCGCGTACGACCAGCAAGGCGAGCCCCGCGCCGCGGCGCTCGCCCGCGCCACGGTGCTCGAGCTGCAGCCCGAGGGCCCCACCGCCCGCGCCGCCCGCGAGCAGCTGGCGCGCCCCGGGACCCCGGCGGTCGAAAGCCCCGCCCTGCCCCAGCTCCTGGCCGAGCTCGACACGCTGGTCGGCTCCGCGTCCCGTCAGAACGTCCCGCGGGCGGTCTCCGCGTACCCCGACCGCGCCCCCACCGGCGCCCCGCGGTACTGATCGCCCGCTGGCTCGTTGACACACCGGATCGATTCCGTTAGCTGCGGAGCGGAACGACAAGACCTTATCCAGAGTGGCGGAGGGCTCGGCCCTGCGAAGCCACAGCAACCGGTCCGAACGGACGCGGTGCTAATTCCGACGCGAGATCACGCTCCGTGACTCGCGGAAGATAAGGAGGCGAGCGCAGCAACCTCCCCTCTTCGGAAGCTGGAGGGGGTCGAAGGAAGACATGGCGCCCGCACCGACACTCGCAACCGATCCCCTCGCCCGCGCCCGCGTGCTCGTGGCGGGCATCGGTGGGCTCGGCGCGCCGGCCGCCGAGGCGCTCGCGGACGCCGGGGTCGGCATGCTCGGACTCGTCGACCCGGACGTGGTCGAGCTGTCGAACCTGCACCGCCAGCCGCTCTACGACGAGCGGGACGTGGGCCGACCGAAGGTCGCGGTGGCAGCCGAGCGGCTGCAGGCCCGGGCGCCGGCGCTCCACGTGGACTGCGAGCGGCGCGCCGTCGCCGAGGGGGACGCACCGCTGCTTGCCCGCTTCGACGTGATCGTCGACGGCACCGACTCGATCGAAGCCAAGTTCCTGCTGAACGACCTGGCCGTGGCCGCGGATCGGCCGCTCGTGCACGCCGGGGTGGTCGGCGGCCGGGCGCAGCTGCTCACCGTGCTGCCGCGGCGGACCGCGTGCTACCGCTGCGTCTTCGAGAGCCCGCCGCCGCCCGAGGACGCCGTCTCCTGCACCGCCGCCGGGGTGCTGGGCCCGCTGCCCGTGCTCGCCGGCGCCCTCCAGGCGGCCGAGGTGATCCGGGTGCTCCGAGGGGTCCTCCCTGCGTTCGCCGACCGGCTGCTCGCGATCGACGTCTGGAGCGGGACGTGGCGTAGCGTCCCGCTCGCGCGTAGACTCACCTGCGCCGCATGCGGCGCGGGGACCGCCATCCCCGTCGCCACGAGGAGTATCGTTCCATGAGCTTCGTCAAAGGGTTGCGCTGTCGAGAGTGCGGGGCCGAGAGCCCGGTGGCACCGCTGCATGTGTGCGACGTCTGCTTCGGTCCCTACGAAGTGGTCTACGACTACGACGCCATGCGCGGCGTGGTGACGCGCGAGGCGATCGAGCGGCGCCCGCGCAACCTCTGGCGGTACCGCGAGCTGCTGCCGATCGACGGCGAGCCGCGCGTCGGCCTGCACTCCGGCATGACGCCGCTCGTGCGCGCCGACCGTCTGGCCGCGGCGCTGGGCGTCCGCGACCTCTGGGTGAAGGACGACTCAGTCAATCACCCGACTTTCTCGTACAAGGACCGGGTCGTGTCGGTCGCGATCTCGAAGGCGATGGAGTTCGGGTTCGACACGGTGTCGTGCGCGTCCACGGGGAACCTCGCCAATTCGGTCTCCGCGCACGCGGCGCGGGCGGGGCTCACCTGCTTCATCTTCATTCCGCACGACCTCGAGCACGGCAAGGTGATCGGCTCGACGATCTACGGACCGCGCGCCGTCGCCATTCGCGGCAACTACGACGACGTGAACCGCCTCTGCAGCGAGATCGCCGACAAGTACGGCTGGGCGTTCGTCAACATCAACGTCCGCCCGTACTACACCGAGGGTGCCAAGACCTACGGCTTCGAGATCGCCGAGCAGCTCGGCTGGAAGCTGCCGAAGCACGTCGTGGTGCCGGTCGCCGGCGGCACGATCCTGCCGAAGGTCGCCAAGGCCTTCAACGAGCTGAAGCTGCTGGGCCTGGTCGAGGGCGACTTCAAGATCTACGCCGCCCAGGCCGGCGGCTGCGCGCCGGTCGTGTCGGCGCTCCACCGCCACACCGATCTGATCGCGCCCGTGAAGCCCGACACCATCGCCAAGTCGATCGCCATCGGCAATCCCGCCGATGGGTACTACGTGCTGAAGGCCGTGCGCGAATCGGGCGGCTGGGGGGAGTCGGTGACGGACACGGAGATCGTACAGGCGATCCAGCTGCTGGCGCGCACCGAAGGCATCTTCACGGAGCCCGCCGGCGGCACGACCGTCGCGGTGACCAAGAAGCTGATCGAGCAGGGGCGCATCCCGCGCGACGAGTCCATCGTGATCAGCGTCACCGGCAACGGCTACAAGACGCTCGAAGCGGTGCAGGGCACCGTCGAGTCCCCCTTCGAGATCCCCGCGCGCCTCGCCGACTTCGACGCGCTCTACGCCCGGCTGCGCACTACCCGCCAGGCTTCGGCCGGCTGACATCCCCAGGAGGAACCGATCGTCATGGTACAAGTGAGAGTCCCAACCCCGCTGCGCAAGTTCACGGGCGGTGCCGAGGCCGTGCAAGCCGAGGGCACGAGCGTCGCCTCCGTCGTGAGCAACCTCGACAAGCAGTTTCCCGGCATCAAAGACCGCATCTGCGACGAGCAGGGCCAGGTGCGGCGGTTCGTCAACATCTTCGTGAACGGCGAGGACATCCGCTTCCTCCAGCAGCTGGCGACGCCCGTGAAGGCCGGCGACGAGCTGTCGATCGTGCCGGCGATCGCCGGCGGTCGCTGATCGCCGTCGATGAGCACGGCGGCGACGGCGGTGCGCTGGTCGGTGCCGGCAGGCCCGACCTCGGGCCCGTTCGTGGCGCACTCCATCGTCGAGCTGATCGGCAACACGCCGCTGGTCGAGATCCGCGCGGTCCGTGACGGGGTGCCGTCCGGCGTGCGCATCTTGGCCAAGCTCGAGGGCTTCAATCCGGGCGGCTCCGTGAAAGACCGCCCGGCGCGCAAGATGATCGAGGTCGGGCTCGCGCAGGGGAAGCTGGTCCCCGGCAAGACGATCATCGACTCGACGTCGGGCAACACCGGCATTGCGCTCGCGATGATCGGCGCCGCGCTCGGGCATCCGGTCGAGCTGGTCATGCCCGGCAACGTGAGCGCCGAGCGCAAGCGCATCGTGGCGGCATTCGGCGCGAAGGTAATCTTCAGCGACCCGCTCGAGGGCTCCGACGGCGCGATCCGGCTGTGCCGGAAGATCATCGCCGAGTCCCCCGACCGCTACTTCAAGCCCGATCAGTACAACAACGAGGCCAATCCGCTCGCCCACTTCGAGACCACGGGGCCGGAGATCTGGGAGCAGACGGAGGGCCGCGTCACGCACTTCGTCGCGAGCATCGGCACGAGCGGCACGGTCATGGGCACCGGCCGGTACTTGAAGCAGCGCAACCCGGCCATCCAGGTGATCGCCGCCGAGCCCGAGGACGCCTTCCACGGCCTCGAGGGCTTGAAGCACATGGCGTCGTCGATCGTGCCGGGCATCTACCACGAGGAGGAGCTGGACGCGAAGCTCGGGATCGCGACCGACGAGGCCTACGACATGGTGCTGCGGCTGGCCCGCGAAGAAGGCCTGCTCGTCGGACAGTCGTGCGGCGCCACCCACGTGGCCGCGTTGCACGTGGCGCGCACGCTCACGGCACCCGCCACGATCGTCGAGATCTTCCCGGACTTCGGCGACCGCTATCTCTCCACCACCCTGTTCCAGAGTTGGATGGACACCGCATGAAGAAGCCCGCACCGCCCCGCCGATCCCGTCTCGTCAACGAGCATCGCACCAAGCTGTACCTCACCTACCCGAAGCAGCTCGTGCGCGAGCCGTTGCTCTGTCTGCTGGCGCGGAAGTTCACCGATGTGGTGTTCAACATCCGCGGCGCGAGCGTGAACGAGGACATCGGCATCATCGCCATCGAGCTCGACGGTCCCGACGAAGCGATCGGCCGCGCCATCATCTGGCTGCGCGAGCAGGGCGTCACGGTCGAGCCCATCGAGAAGAACGTCATCGAGTGATGCTGGCGGACATCGACGTCGAGCGCTACGCGCGGCAGATCGTGCTGCCGGAGGTGGGCGGCCGGGGACAGGAGCGGCTGCTGGCGAGCCGGGTTCGCGTGCTCGGGGACGGCATCGCGGGCCGCTACGCCGTCGAGCTGCTGCGCCGCGCCGGCGTCGGCCAGGCCACGGCCGCCGCGACCGACGTGCTGGTCGATCTGCGCCTCGACCGTCCGGCCTCCGACGCCCCGTCGTCCTGCCCGCTCGTCCGCGGCAGGCTCTGCGGCACGCGCGTCGTCCTCGATGTGCTCCCGGCCGGCGTCGCGGCGCCCGTGGAGCCGTCTCCCGCCGTCGGCGGAGCCAGCGACGCGCTGCTCGACTGCACGCTGCGGGCGCTCGGCGCGCTGGCCGCGTGCGAGGCAGCGGTGGCGGTGCTCACCCCACCCGCCGCCGCGCGCCGCATCACCATCGAGGTCGGCGCCGGCCGCGCGGCCGCAGGCGCGCTCGAGGTGTCCGCGTGACCGATCGCATGGCGCCCGTGCGGCTGAAGGCCGCGCTCGCGATCGGCGGGC